>NZ_NHSD01000136.1 GCF_016653255.1 Rhodobaculum claviforme | reverse complement strand
TGTGATGGGCGGGCGCGGCCGCGCCGCCACCGGCCTGCGCCAGCAGGGCCGCCACGGCGACCAGCAGCACCATCAGCCCGGCGATGGCGCCGCGCGCGCTCATCCCTGCGCCGCCCAGACATAGGCGGCATAGGCCACAAGCAGGCCCACCCCCGCCACCCGCCCGATCCGGGGCCGCAGAAGCAACAGCCCCGTCAGCACGGCCGAGGCGGCGATCATCACCGGCAGATCGAAGCTCGGGAACCGCCCCGCCACCGGGATCGGCGCCACCAGCGCGGTCACGCCCAGCACGCCCAGCACGTTGAAGATGTTGGAGCCCACGATGTTGCCGATGGCGATCTCGGACTGCCGGCGCAGCGCCGCAATCAGCGAGGTCGCCAGCTCCGGCAACGACGTGCCCACCGCGACGATGGTCAGGCCGATGAAGGCCTCGGACACGCCGTAAGCGCGCGCGATGCTGACCGCGCCATCCACCAGAAACCGCGCCCCGAGCATCAGCGCACCAAGGCCCACCGCAACCCACAGCGCCGCCTGCCACAGCGGCAGCACCGGGGTGGGATCATCGACCGCGACCCCGTCGCCCGGCTGGCGATAGGCCCAGACCAGATACCCGGCCAGCCCCGCGACCAGCGCCGCCCCCGACAGCCCGCCGACCTGCCCCAGCCAGAACACCGGGACCAGTGCCACAGCCGCCGCCATCATCACGGCGGTGTCGCGCCGCAGCGTGCCGCCCATGACGCGGATCGGCCAGACCAGCGCCGACAGCCCGACGATCAGCAAGACGTTGCCGATGTTGGAGCCGATGACGTTGCCGATGGCGATGTCGGGCACGCCGCGCAGCGCGGCATCGACCGAGACGAGCAGCTCCGGCGTCGAGGTCCCGAACCCCACCACCGTCAGCCCGATCAGCAGCGGCGCAATCGCCAGCCGCCGCGCGATCCCGACCGCCCCGCGCACCAGCGCCTCGCCGCCCAGAAACAGGGCGATCAGGCCACCGAGGAGAAAGATCCAGTCCAATCCGCCCTCCAGATCCGGAAATCAGCGTCGGTCGCGGCCGTTGCGGCGCCACAGCGTCCATCTTCGGCGCACGCGGATGATCGCCGCGGAAACGAACGGACGCAGCAGCGGCAGGTCGATGGCCAGAAGCAGCAGGCCGAGCGGGATCATCCACAGCCCGAACACCGGCAGGATCGCGAGGAACCCGCCCGCGATCAGCAAAAGCCCGATCGGCATGCGGATCACGACCCCCGGCCGCCCCTGGATCGCGCCCAGAAGGCCGCGCAACCCGGGCGAGCGGCTGCTCAGCGCGGCGAGCTGGCGGTCGAGCCGACGCCGCTGACGCTTACCCATGGCCGAGCACGCCCGCGCGTCGGGGAAAGGAACAGAAAGACTGCGATGCCAGTGGCATGGTGACGGGTCCAGCAGGGTCGCGCGCAGCCTGGCCACCGGTCGCACTGCGACCGGCAGCAAGCACGTGCGATGCGGTCCGACATCGCAACACCATGTTGCCAGAGGGGCCCGGCCCGCGAGGTCGACTTGGGCATTCCCCTGCGCCGTTCAATCCCGTGCGCGGGGTATTTCTTCGGCCCGACCCAATGCCCGACCCAATGCCCTGCCCATGCCCAAGCGGATACGGACAGCCGGGCATGGGCCGGCGATGGCCGGGGCGCTGCGCCGGAACCCCGGTCCGCGCATCGCCGTGCCCCCGATCACGGGACCATCCCGGCGCCGTGCCGCGACGGAGTGCCCAGGATCCTCGCACACCCCACCCGCCGGTCCGGGCGGTGGCGCGTCCGGGGTTGACGCAAGCGGTCCCCCTGTCCCAGCATTGTCGACAGTCGACAAGCATTGGCCCTGACCCACAGGATCAGACGCACAGGATCAGACGCACAGGAGCAGACCCGGCATGGACGCCGACGCCCCCACGGACCGGACCGACCCGAACGCCCCGCCCCTGGGTGCGATCGCGGACGAAACCCGACAGGGGCGCATCCATCGGGCGCTGCGCGACATGATCCTGACCGGCGCGCTCGCCCCCGGCACGCGCCTGCGCGAGGCGGAGCTGAGCGCGCGCTTCGGTTCGTCCCGCGCGCCGCTGCGCGAGGCGATCCGGCGGCTCGAGAGCGAGGGGCTGGTGCGCGCGGACTTCTGGCGTGGCAGCCGGGTCGCCGAATACAGCCCGGCCGAGCTGTTCGACCTCTATGCCCTGCGCGGCCTGATCGAGGGCTATGCCGCGACCCAGGTGACCGCGCCGCTGGGGCGAGAGGCGCGGGCGGACATGGCGCGCCACCTTGACACGATGGCCGCCGCCGCCCGGGCCGGCGACTGGCTGGCGGTCGCAAAGGCCGACACCGCCTGGCACCGCGAGATCATGCTGGCCGCCGGCCAACCGGTGCTGCTGCGGGCCTGGGACGGCGCCAACGGCCCGCTGCAGATGACCTTTGGCCAGGTCGCGGGCGCCTTTTACGGCTGCGATGACATCCACGACCGCCACCACGCGGTGCTGGACGCGCTGGACGGGCCCGCAACCCAGGTCGAGCACACGATCCGCCGCCATTACCTCGACACCGCGGAACGCCTTCTGGCCGCCGTCACCACGCGCGACCCGGCCGGAACCACCCCGCCCGCAAGGGCCAATCCGGAGCGCCCCGCCACGGCGGCCGCCCCACCAACAGGAGGGATCCCATGACCCGATCCAACACCCGCCACACCCTGCGCGCCCTGCTCGCGGGGACCGTGCTGGCCGCCGCCGGCCCTGCGGCCGCGCAGCAGCAGGTCGGCTTTGCCACCACCGCCGCGTCCTCGGGGTGGTACAGCTTCTACGCCAGCCTCGCGACCATCGCCAACCGCGGCTCGGAGGTGATGAACGTCTCGGTCATCGAGACCGGCGGGGCGGCCGACAGCCAGGCCATGGTGCACGCCGGACAGGCCGACATGGGCATTGCCAACTTCCTCGCGCTGCCCGCGATGATGGAGGGGACCGGCGACTGGGAGGGGCGTCCCAACGACAGCCTGCGCGCCATCGCCATCCTGTCGGCCACGCCCAATGTGCTGGCGGTGCGCGCCGACAGCGACATCCACAGCATCGAGGATCTGGCCGGCAAGCGCATCAACCCCGGCGGTCTGGGCACCGCGACGGAATCCGTGACCCTCGCGCTGTTCGAGGAGATGGGGATCGAACCCGACTGGCAGCTTGCGGGCATGTCGGACGCGGCGGATTTCTTCCGCGACCGCCGCATCGACGGGTTCTTCAAGACCTCGGGCGCCGTGGACCAGCCTGACAGCCTGATCGAGGAGTTGCAGGCCACCATCGACATCCGCATGGTCGGCTTCACCCCCGAACAGGCCGCGATGATCGAGGACACCGGTCTGGCCCTGACCTTCGAGGTGCCGGCGGGCGTCTATGCCAACCAGCCCGACCCGGTGATCGCCAAGGGGCTGGCCTATGGCTATTTCGCGCGCGCGGACTCGATCACCGAGCAGATGGCCCATGACCTCGCGCGGGCGACCTTCGGGTCGGGCGACGCGATGGTGGCGATCTATCCCGGCGGCAACCCGCCCGACTTCGTGGAGCTGACGATGTCCTCCACCATCCCGCTGCACGCGGGTGTGGTGCGCTACCTGCAGGAGCAGGGCGTCGATGTGCCCGAGGACCTGATCCCGCCCGAATTCGAGGGCTGACGGCCCGCAGAGGCGGCACGCCCGGCCAAACCGGGCGGCCGCGCAAGGTCGGCGCAACGCCGCCGGCCGCCGCCACGGGGAACCCGCCATGACCGACACCCGCACGCCCCGGCCCGGGGCCGACCGCATCGCTTCCGTCGACACCTCCATCGACGAGGAGGGGCGCACCGACCGCACCCTGATGGGCTGGCAGGGATGGCTGTTTGCGGGCGTGGCGGTCGCGTTCTCGTGCTTCCACCTCTATACCGCCTTCTTCGGCAGCCTGCCGCACATGCAGCAGCGCGCCACCCACGGGCTGTTCGGGGTGGTGCTGGCGATCGCGTTCTTCTCGCTCGGGCCGGGGTCGGCGCGCACGCGCGCGACGCTGCCGTGGTACGACTGGGGGCTGATCGTCTGCGCGATCCTGCCGATGGGGTATGTGCTGCTGAACTGGCAGGACATGTTCCGCGCGCGGCTGTTCCCCGAGCCCCACCACCTGGTGCTGACGGTGATGGCCGTGGGCGTGTTCCTGGAGGCGTGCCGGCGCGTGCTGGGCTGGAGCCTGGTGATCCTGGCCGGGCTGGCGCTGGCCTATGCGATGCTGGGCCATCTGATCCCCGGCACCTGGGGGCATGCGGGGTTCTCGCCCGAGCGGATGGCCAGCCGGCTGTTCATGGCCGACAGCGGGCTGTGGGGGATGCTGCCGGGGCTGTCGGCGACCGTCATCTCCATCTTCATCCTGTTCGGGCTGATCGTGATGGGCACCGGCGGCGGGCAGGCGTTCATGAACGCGGCCCTGGTGCTGGCGGGCCGGCAGGTGGGTGGCGCGGCCAAGGTCGCCACCGTGGGGTCCTCGCTGATGGGCACGATCTCGGGCTCGGGCATGGCCAATGCGGCGGCCACGGGCTCGTTGACGATCCCGATGATGCGCCGCCTCGGATACCGGCGGGAATTCGCCGTGGGGGTGGAGGCGACGGCGTCCACCGGCGGGCAGCTGATGCCGCCGATCATGGGCGCGGGCGCCTTCGTCATGGCCGAGATCGTGGGCATCCCGTACCTCACCATCGTGGTCGCGGCGATCATCCCGGCGATCCTGTTCTATCTGGGCAATTTCTGGGTGATCCACCTGTCGGCCCGCAAGGAGGGCATCGCCCCGGTCCCGGCCGCGCAGATCCCCTCGGCGCGGGCGACCTTCACGATCATGTTCGTGCTGCAGCTGATCCTGCCGATCGGGCTGATGATCTGGCTCCTGCTGTCGGGCTATTCCATCGCCTATGCCGGCTCGCAGGCGGTGCTGGCGACGCTGATCGTGTTCTTCTTCATCAACCGGGAACACAGCCTGAAGGCGAAATGCCTCATCTTCCTGGAGATCCTGCGCAAGGCGGGCGTCAGCCTCGCGATGATGGCGGTGCTGGCCTTTGTCGCGCAGATCACGGTGTCGATGATCTCGGCCACGGGGATCGGGGTGAAGTTCACCGACATGATGGTGTCGTTCGGCGGGCAGTCGCTGTTTCTGGTTCTGGTGATGGCGATGCTGGCGTGCATCATCCTCGGGATGGGGATGCCGACGACGGCGGCCTATGTTCTGTCGGCCTCGCTGGCGGCGCCCGCGCTGATCGCGCTGGACGTGCCGCCGCTGCATGCGCATCTGTTCGCGTTCTACTTCGCGATCCTGGCCACGATCACGCCGCCGGTGTGCACCGCGATCTATGCCGCCGCCGCCATCGCGGAGATCCGCTGGACCCGCGCGGTGGGGGACACCATGAAGCTGGGCTGGGTGGCCTTCACCATCCCCTTCATGTTCGTCTACTCGCCGCAGCTGCTGATGGAGGGCGCGCCGCTGGAGATCGCCATGGTCGCCACCGTCAAGGCCATCGGCGTGCTGGCGCTGGCCACCGCCACCATCAACCATTTCGCCTGCGCCCTCAGCGTGGCGCAGCGCGTGATGGCCTTTGGCGGTGCGCTCCTCCTCATCACCCCGGGGTGGGAGACGAACATCGCCGGGCTGGTGCTGACGGGGCTGGCGATGGTGCTCAATCTGCGCGCCCACCGCGCAGCCACCGCGCCGGCCTGGGGCGGGTCGCCCTGACCTGCCGCAAACCCGGTTTCGCGCCGCCGTGGCGCTGCGGCACAACGCCAAAGGGGGGCATCGCGGCACGCCCGGCGGGCCTGCACGCGCCCCCAGGGCGAGGAACCGGCTGGCCCGCAACCAGGCGCTCGGGCGCCGCGGGCAGCTGACGGTCTGGTTTGACCCCGCCACGACCTGGCAGGCCGCGCCGACCGCCAAAACGCGCCCGCGCAGCATCACCGCATCGCGGCGGTCCGTCTTCACCCGGTCGCCCGCCTTCACAGGGATCAGCGGGGGCGCCACGTCGATGCAGTCGTGCCCGATCTCGACACGCTGGCGGTGCGGCCCGTAGCCCCGCCGCGTCGCCGACCGGTGCCTCCGCCATTCATCAGGCTCGGAACCCGTCAACCGGGCGTAACCCTCGGATGCGGACTGTCGCGGGAGCGGCCGCCGACACGGTCGCCGCACGCCGTGATCATGGGGTCTGGACGGCGTGACGGTTGGCGAGGCGTGCAGGGTCCGCGCCGTGGTGGCGCGTCCTGGGCGGGGCGGATCGGCGCGATCCCGCTGCGCGGGCCGTCCGGTCCTCGCTCGGGGCGGGCTGCGGAGGCGGCTGCGACCCTCACGTGTTCGTGAGGACGAGCATGGCCGCGCGTTACCGAACTGTTGCGCCGCGGCTGCACACAGGAGGCTCCCCAACCCCGCTGAGGAGCCCTCATCATGACAATGCCCATCAAGAACAGCCTCTGGGCGCTGGCGCTGAGCACGGCGCTGGTGGCACCCGCATACGCCCAGGACCTTGGTGCGAAGAACGTGATCCTGATGATCTCGGACGGTATCGGCTTCAACGGCTGGCTGGCGTCCGACTACTATCAGGGTCGCGCCGGGCAGCAGCCCTATCAGGTGGCCCGCCCCGACGGCACCACGCCGGTCGTGTTCGGGCAGACCCACTGGTCCTACAGCCTCGTGGATGCCGCCGGCAACGTGCTGCCGAACGGCACCGACCCGGCCGAGGCGGCGGGCGTGGTGCCGCAGGGCTATGACCCGGTCCGGCGCTGGATGGCGTTCGAGACCACCTTCCGCAACGATTTCGCGCCGTTCGAGATGCCCTATACCTCCTACACCGATTCGGCGGCGGCCGGCACGGCGCTGCACTCCGGCATCAAGACCTCGAACGCCGGGGTCAACATGGACTGGACCGGCACCATTCCCTTCCGCACCATCGCCGAGATCGCGATGGACCAGGGCCGCGCCGCGGGCACGGTGACCAGCGTGCAGGCCAGCCACGCCACCCCGGCCTCGGCGCTGGCGCACAACCCCTCGCGCAACGATTATGAGGGGATCTTCAACGAGATGGTCGGCAGCCCCCTGACCGTGATCATGGGCGCCGGGCACCCCTTCTTCGATGACAGCGGCAACCCGGTGGAGCCGGCGGCGGACGACGCGCGGGCCTTCCGCTTCCTTGGTGGCCGCGACACCGTGCTGGCGCTGACCGGCAACGAGGGGCTGAACGGCTTCACCTTTGTCGACGACCGCGACGCCTTTGCCGCGCTCGCCGCCGGGGACGACCTGCCCGAGCGGGTGGTCGGCATCGCCCGGGCGCGCAACACGCTGCAGGCCGCCCGCGCCGACCTGCCCGAGGGGGACACGCCGTCGGGGATGGCCTTCAACCCCGTGGTGCCGGATCTGGCGACCATGAGCGTCGGCGCGCTGAACGTGCTGAACCAGACCCCCGACGGCT
This sequence comes from Rhodobaculum claviforme, assembly GCF_016653255.1. Classification (GTDB taxonomy): domain Bacteria; phylum Pseudomonadota; class Alphaproteobacteria; order Rhodobacterales; family Rhodobacteraceae; genus Rhodobaculum; species Rhodobaculum claviforme. The sequence continues at coordinate 9,486 of NZ_NHSD01000136.1, read as the reverse complement.
TCTTCGTGATGATCGAGGGCGGCGCGGTGGACTGGATGGGCCATGCCAACAACATGGAGCGCTTCATCGAGGAGCAGATCGACTTCGACATGGCCGTCGCCGCCGTCATCGACTGGGTCGAGACCAACTCCAGCTGGAACGAGACGCTGCTGATCGTTACCTCCGACCATGAGACCGGCGGCATCTGGGGCGAGGGTACCTGGACCAACGGCACCGGCGGCCCGGTGGCGGCGGATCGCTCCGAGGACGCGATCGAGGCGGCCCGGTTCCACCCGGCCGACGATGTGTTCCATGAGTTCCTCGCGGTGCAGGATCGCGGCCCCGGGACCATCCCCGGGCATCAGTGGGCCTCGGGCAACCACACCAACGAGCTGGTGCCGCTCTGGGCGCTCGGCGTGGGCAGCGAGCTGTTCGCGCAGTTCGCCCACACCGACCTCGGTGCGCAGCGGCTCTGGGGCGAGCCCTATGGCTGGGACGGCGCCATCGTGGACAACACTGCGGTGTTCCACGTCATGAACCGGGTCTTCGCCGAGGCCGCCGCCGCGCCGCAGCCGAGCCAGTAAATCCAGAGAACATGGGGGCCTGCACGTCGATGTGCGGGCCCCCATGGCCGTGCCCCGCGTGCGCAGAGATGACATGCGCGGCTGTGTACCAGCGACGGGGCCGCCGACTGGGCCGCCGACTGGACCAGCAACACGCGGACCCACACCGCTCCCAGCCGGATCGATGGTGCAACCCCGCAGGCCGCCCCTTGCCGGATGGACCCTCGGAAGGGTGAGGGTCGTCGTCAGGGCCGCACGGGTCCCGAGGGGATCACCCGGCCATGGGCGGCGCCACCGGGCGGGCGCGTCCACCGCACCCGCGCCGCGCGACCGATCACGGTTGGACCGATGTTAGCGTCGGCGGGCGCAATGCCGGGTATCATCGCGGGATGGCGCGTCCCGATTTGCGCCCAACCTCGAGGAACCGTGAATGCCAACCATCATCCCGCGGGCAATGCGCCGGGCGAGGCGACTGGCCCGCGTGGGCAAGGCGCAGTCCTCCGCACGGGCCATGCGGCGGGCGATCGGGGCCGCGATGGTCACGACCACGCTGGCGTCGCTGTCGACCCTGCATGCCATGACACCGGGCAAGGCGCCCTCGGCGCGCAAGCGCCGCAAGCCACCTGCGAAACCGCGCCGCAAGGTGGCCACCCGGCCTGGCGCGCCCCCGATCCGGCGTCCGAGCCCCGGTGTGAAGCCGCAGCGCGTGGCGCGGGCGTCGCTGCCCGCCGGCCTGCCGTCCGAGCAGGCCCCCGACCCGTCGCGGCCGCCGATCATCGCACCGGCGGTGCAGCATCTGGAGCGTACCCACCGTGGTCGCGCGGGCGCCCGTGACTTCAAGCTGTTCCTGCCTGCGGGACAGTCGCAGGGCCCCAGGGGTCTGATCCTGATGCTGCATGGCTGTTCGCAGGATCCCGGCGACTTTGCCACCGGCACCGACATGAACGCGGTGGCCCAGCGTCACGGCCTGGCGGTTGCCTGGCCGGCGCAGACCCGCACCCACAACGGCGCGGCCTGCTGGAACTGGTTCGCACCCGTCAACCAGGTGCGCGGCAGGGGGGAGCCTGCGGTGCTGGCCGGTCTTGTGCGCGCGCTGATGCGCGAATTCGGGCTGCACCGCCGGGACGTCTTCGTGGCGGGACTGTCGGCGGGCGGCGCCATGGCGGTGATCCTGGCCGAGACCTATCCGGATGTGTTCTCGGCGGCGGGGGTGCATTCGGGGCTTGCGCGCGGGGCGGCCAGCGGCGTCGTGTCGGCGCTGTCGGCCATGCACAGCGGCGGCACGCCGGCGACCGCGCGGGGGCGTCGGCGGCCGGCGACGGGCACCCGCAGCCCCGCGCGCCGGATCGTCTTTCACGGCGACGCCGACAGCGCCGTGCACCCCTCCAACGCACCCCAGATCGTGCGGGCCGCGGTCGGACCGCGGGCACCGGTGCGCGTGACACCCGCCGAGGTGGCGGGGCGGAGCTGTCTGCGCACCGAGTATGCGTTGCCGGACGGAACGGTCGATGTGGAACTGTGGCAGATCAAGGGCGCGGGCCACGCGTGGTCCGGGGGCAAGGCGGGCGGCTCCTTCACCGACCCGCAAGGCCCCGATGCGTCGGCGGAAATGGTGCGGTTCTTTCTGACCCGGCCTGGCTGACGGCGCGGGCGGGGAACGTCCCGGGCGCTGCGGGGTTGTCTGGGTACGATCCGTCGCATGCGGCGACACCCGGGCCGAAGCGCGTTTGCCCTGTCGTCGACCGGCACGCCGCGGGACATCCGGGCGCAAGCCGGGCGGCGGTCCACGACCCGGCAGGGGGCCCCTGCACTCAGCGTTCCCGGTCTGCGGGAACAGGGAGAACATCATGTCACCCACCTCGACCATGCCCACCGACGCATCCGGTGGCGGCGCCCATGGGATCAGCCGCGACGGCTATGCCAAGGCGGCGGTCCATGAGCTGAAGTCCTCGGATCTGGAAGGCGCCAAGGTTCATGGCCGCGACGATGAGACCATCGGCTCGGTCAGCACGCTCACCCTCGGCGCCGAGGGCCGGATCGATGCGGCCGTGATCGACGTCGGCGGCTTTCTCGGCATTGGCGCGCATTCGGTGCTGGTCCCCTTCGATGACCTCACGGTGCTGCGGGCGACCGATGGGTCCGATGTGCGCGTCCACATGGACACCACCAAGGACAAGCTCAAGGCGATGCCGCAGCACCACGGCTGAGCCTCCGTCTGCGATCAAAGGGAAGGCCACGCACCCTGGTGCGTGGCCTTTCGCAATGCCCAAGGTGATGGCGTGGCACGACGGGGTGCGATTGCGCCGTGGCCCGGTCGGCGGCCGGCTGTCGGCGCGGCAGGCCGGATTACCCGGCCCCGGACCAGACGGTCGTCGCGCAGCGAGCCCCGGACTGTGTGAGGCAGGTCGGCGAAGCCCTGGTCCCGCCGGTCATCGCATGCGCCCCCGCTCCCGCGCCGTGGCCACCAGAGGATCGCCGGACGCCGGTGACGAAACCGCGCCGCGACGCAGGCGCGCTTGCCTTTTGAAGACTTGAAACAGGCGCTTGCGGGGAAGCATGGTGCCGCTGAAGGGACTCGAACCCCCGACCCCATCATTACGAATGACGTGCTCTACCAGCTGAGCTACAGCGGCGTTCCTGCCGAAGCGCTTTACTCTGCCCCTGACGGTTTCACAAGGGCCGATGTTGCCCCCTGTGTGCCGGACGCCACACCCCGGGGGCGGCCACCCGCGTGCCGAAACCGGCGGTGCGGGTGGCCGGGGTGGTGCCCCTGGGCCTAGTTCGCGGGTTTGGCCGCTGCGGCCGCGGCCTCTTCGGGGTCATGCGTGTCGGCGTGCGAGGTGCTCGGGCGGCCGACGATCAGCGGCAGCATCTCGGTCTGGGTGGGCGAGGGGCCCGCACCGCCCGCAGGTGCGCGCCAGCTCAGGCTGTCGAAGGCGCCGCAGCCGTCGCACACCGCCACCCAATGGGGGTGGACCGTCTGGCAGCTGTCGCAGACCCACTGCGGCCCGCGCGACGCGCTCAGCGCCTTGGTCAGCCAGCCGCGCACCACGGCGTCGTCGGACCCCTCGCCGCGTTCGACGGCGGCCATGATGGTCAGCACGCGCGCGGTCGGCGCATCGTCCAGCAGCGGCGCGATTGCGCGGCGGGCGGCGGGGAAGTCCTCGGCACTGATCAGAAGCTCGGCCTTGAGCATCCGGGTCTCGGGGTGGTCGGGCGACAGCGCCAGCAGCGGCTGGAACCGGTCGAGCCGCGCCTGGGCCGATTCGTCGGGCACGATGTCGGCGAAGGCCGCCGCCAGCTCGGGCGAGGGGTTGGCCGACCATGCCTTCTTCAGAAGCTTGACGGCGTATTTCGGCTTGCCCTGCGCGGCATAGGCGCGGGCGGCGGCGGCGGCGGCGGGCACCAGCGTGGGCGACAGCTCGTTGGCCTCCAGGGCGGCGTCCCGGGCGCGGTCGGCCTCGCCCTTCTCGGCGAAGTCGGCGGATTGCTGCAACGCCAGCACCGCGCTGCGGCGCTGATAGAGGTCGCGTGGCATCCCGCCGGCGCGCTGGCGTGCCAGCAGCGTCTTGCGCGCGCCGGACCAGTCGCGGGTGCCGGCCTGCAACTGCAACAGGGCGGTCTGCGTCTCGGCGTGGTCGGGGCGCAGGTCGAACGCCTTTTGCGCCAGCTTCAGCGCGGTGTCGCGGTCGCCCTGTGCCAGGCGCTGGCGCAACAGGCCGCGCACGCCCGCGAACTTGGTGCGGCGGTCGCCCAGCATGCGCTTGTAGTACTCCGCCGCACGGGCGGTGTCGCCCTGCAACTCGGCGGCCTGGGCGCTGAGGAGGTTGGTCAGCTCGGGCTTGGCCAGCAGTTTCTCGGCCCGTTGGGCGCGGGACATCGCCAGCCGCGGCTCGCCCGCGCCAAGGGCGGTCATCGCCTCCACCAGCGCCTGCAGGCCGCGCTGTTCGCGGTTGCGGGTGAAGTACCGCGTCAGCGCCGTGTCATCGCCATTGAGGACCTTGAGCGTGGCCACGACCAGCCCCGCGGCCTTCAGCAGCAGCCACAGCGCCCCCAGCAGCAGCAGCGCCGCCACCACCGCCTGCAGCGGCCCGAGCGAGAACTCCATCCCGGCCACGGCCACGAGGATCCCCTCCTGCGTGTCCATCAGCTGCTCGGCCCCCATCGTCAGGCCGGCAACCGCCGCGACAAAAAGGAAGATTTTCAGAAGCGTCCAGAGCATGGCGAGAATTCCTAGAACTGGTCGATGCGGGCAGAGAGGTCGGACAACGCCGCCTCCGCCTCACGACGGGTTTCCACGCGGGCGGCCCAGCCCTCCAGGGGCATCCGCGCCTGCGGCGGCAGCGTGGCGATCTCGGCCAGCACCTCGTCCAGCGCTCCGGCCAGCAGGGCCGCCTCGGCGCGCGACAGGATCGCATCGGCGTCGCTGCCCTCGCGGGGGGTGACCGAGCGCATGCCGAACTGCAACCGCAGGAAGGCGGTCATGCGTTCGGGCAGGGTCTTGTCGGTGACGTCGCGCAGGGCGATCTGAAGCGCCTCGCGTGCGGCCTCGGGATAGCTGTCCATCAGCCCGGTCGGGGTCGGCACGCCCTCCTCGGCCATCAGCGCGAGGGTGGTGGGGATCTCCACGCCGATGTCCTCGATCACCGCGATCGGCCCGGCGAAGCTGCCGCCGTTGGCAAAGGCGGCCTGCACCAGGCGCAGCGCGCTGCGGGCGCGGGCCATCGCCTCGGCCGTGGCGGCTTCGGCGGCGATCCCGCCCAGTTCGGCCTCGGCGGCGTCGGCGCGTGCGGCCTCGGCCTCGGCGGCGGCAATCAGGGCGTCGGCGCGCTCGCTGGCCTGCTGCAATTCCGCCCGCAGGCCCGAGACCTCGTCGCGGAACCCCTGCAGGATTGCGCGCGCCTCGGGGTCGGAGGCCAGCGGCAGGTCGTCGATCTCGGCGATGCGCGCCTCCAGGGCCGCGACGGTCTCGGCCAGGGTGTCCGTGCGCGCCGACAGATCCGCCAGCGCGTCGGTGCCGGGCGTGTCGGCCACCGCGGCCTCCAGGGTGTCCAGCCGGTCGCCCTGCGTGGCCAGCCCGCCTTCGAGTTGCGAGACCCCCTGCTCCATCGCGCCGAGCCGCGCGGACTGGCGCTCGATCTGCGCGGCCATGCCGCCGAGGTCGGCCCCCGACAGGGTCACGACCCCTTCGCGGTCCAGCCACCACAACGCCCCGGCCCCGAGGCCGGCGGCGATCACCCCGCCCAGCACCATCGGCATGGCGCTGCCGCGGGGCCGATCGGCCGGGGCGGCGGCGCCGCGGTCGCGGTTGTGATCGCGGTCGGTCGTGTCACCCGCGGCGGCCGAGGCCGCAAGCCCCGCCGCCGCCCCGGCATTCGCCGCAAGGGCCGCGGCCGACGGGGCGACATCATCCCCCGCCGCACCGGTGTCGGTGGTGTCGGGGGTGCCGTCTCGGGCGGGCTCAGGGCCGGCGTCGGCGGCATCGGGTTCGGCGGTGCCCGAAGTCTGGCCATCCGCAGATTGGCCATCCGAACTCTGGCCATTCGCACTCTGGCCATCCGGGGCGTCCGCGTCCCGTGTCCCGGCTGATGGCGCGTCCTGTTGGGCTGCCGTCGGCTCGGTCGCGGCGTCGTCGGTGTGCGGCGCGGCGTCGGGCCTGGCGTCGGGGTCCGCGTCGATCCAATCGACGGCGCCCTCGCGTGGGGTGGGCGTGGTGCCCTCCTCGGGGCGTGCGGTGCCGGGCGCGTCCGTCCCGTCGTCGCTGGGCGTCTTCGGCCCGTGCGGTGTGTCGTTGGGGCTGGCCATCGCCGCTGTCCTCCCGAGTGGTCGTCTGACGCCCGTCTTGTCACGACGAGTTTACATCAGTCTATCTTGACAGCCCGCCCGCCTCAAGCGGACAGGCGCTCGCATGCGCCCGTCAGGGCCGCGATCATTCCCGTCGCGTCGGGCTGGCGCGCCACCGTGACGGTGTCCGCCGACGTCTGCCGTGCCGCACGCCAACGCGCCGCCGCGGCCTCGCTGATGGCGACCACATGCACCGGGGCCTGTGCGTGTGGCTCGGGCATCATGCGTGCCGCCAGCCGGGCGCTGCGTGGTGAAAAAAGCGGCAACAGGACCGGCCGCGCCCCCGCCAGCAGCGCCAGCGCCTCGGGGGTGGGCGCCACCTCCTGCTGTGCATAGACCACCGCCTCGTCGCAGGCCAGTCCCGCGGCGCTCAGCCGCCCCGACAGGTCGGTCACCGCATGCGCGCCGCGCAGATGCAGCAGTGGCGTGTCGGGGTGCGCCGCGCGCAGCGCCGTGATCAGCGCCTCGGCGGTGCCGCCGTCGGGGCGGTGGGTGACGGCAAGGCCGGCCTCGCGGGCCGCGGCCTCGGTGCGGGGGCCGACGCACCACGCCGGCCGCGCGCGCAGGGGCGATTGCGCGGCAAAGCTCGCGACCCCGTTTTCCGAGGTGAAGATCAGCGTGGCATACGGCGTGGGGTCCAGCGTCAGCGGTTGCTGCACGATGTCGATCAGCGGCGTGACCACCCGCGGCAGGCGCGCAAGGCACCCCGTCAGGCTGGCCGCAAAGCGATCCGATTGCGCGCGCGGCCGCGTCAGAAGCAGGATCGGCATGTCGGTCAACCGTGACCTCGTGGGCGCTGTTGGTGCGGGGGGCGGCATTGTGCACGCACCCCCGAAGTGCTATCGCACGCCGCCCCCGCGCGCAACCGGCCGCAGCTCCGGGGCAGGGGGACGAGGATGCGCAGCCTGACCGTGCTCGGCATCGAATCGAGTTGCGATGACACCGCCGCCGGGGTGGTGCGCGCCCCGCAGGCCGGGCCTGCCGCGATCCTGTCCAATGTGGTGATGGGGCAGGCGGCGCTGCACGCGGCCTTTGGCGGCGTGGTGCCGGAAATCGCCGCCCGCGCCCATGCCGAAAAGCTGGATCTGGCGGTGGAGGCGGCGCTGGCGCAGGCGGGCGTGGGCCTTGGCGATCTGGACGCGGTGGCGGTGACGGCGGGGCCGGGGCTGATCGGCGGCGTGCTGGCGGGCGTGATGTGCGCCAAGGGGATCAGCGCGGGCGCGGGGCTGCCGCTGGTGGGGGTGAACCACCTGGCGGGGCATGCGCTGACGCCGCGGCTGACGGACGGGTTGGCGTTTCCCTATCTGATGCTTCTGGTCTCGGGCGGGCATTGCCAGTTCCTGCGGGTCGCGGGGGCGGAGGAGTTCACGCGTCTGGGGGGCACCATCGACGACGCCCCCGGCGAGGCCTTCGACAAGGTCGCGCGCATTCTCGGCCTGCCGCAGCCCGGCGGCCCGGCGGTGGAGGCCGAGGCCGCGCGGGGCGATCCCCGCCGATTCGCCCTGCCGCGCCCGCTGCTGGACCGGCCGGGGTGCGATCTGTCGTTCTCCGGGCTCAAGACGGCGGTGCTGCGGGCCCGCGACCGGCTGGTGGCCGCGCAGGGGGGCATCACGCGCGCCGACCGTGCCGATCTGTGCGCCGGGTTCCAGGCGGCCGTGGTCGATGTGCTCGCGGAGAAATCGCGCCGTGCGCTGGCGGTGGCGCTGGCGGCGCGCGGCCCGGTGACGCTGTGGGCGCGCGACGGCGCCGACGTCATGGCGGCGGCGCGGGAAAACCCCGCCCGGCTGCCCGGCGTGACCTTCCCTGACGCGCTGGCGGTCACCGGCGATGCGGCCGCGCTGTCGGCGCCGGTGGTGCTGCTGGCGGTGCCGATGCAGGCGCTGGGCGGGGTGCTGCGCGTGCATGGCGCGCGGCTGGACGGGCGGGCGCTGGTGGCGTGCTGCAAGGGCATCGACCTGGAGGGGCTCCGCGGCCCTTCGGCGCTGATCGCCGACGCCTGCCCCTCGGCCACGGTGGCGGTGCTGACCGGCCCCGGGTTCGCCGCCGACATCGCCGCCGGCCTGCCCACGGCGCTGACGCTGGCCTGTGCGGATGCGGCGGCGGGCGCGCGGTTGCAGGGGGTGCTGGCCGCGCCCGCGCTGCGCCCCTACCGCACCACCGATGTGGTGGGGGCGGAGCTGGGCGGCGCGCTGAAGAACGTCGTGGCGCTGGCCGCCGGCATCGTCACCGGCGCGGGGCTGGGCGAAAGTGCGCGCGCCGCCACCATCACCCGCGGCCACGCCGAGACGGTGCGCCTGGCCCTGTCCCTTGGCGCGCGGGCCGAGACGCTGGCGGGGCTGTCGGGCCTGGGCGATCTGGTGCTGACCGCGACCTCGGCGCGGTCGCGCAACTTTGCCCATGGCGCGGCGCTGGGCGCGGGGCGCGCGCCCCCGCCCGGCGTCACCGTCGAAGGCGTCGCCACGGCGGCCGCCACCCGCGACCTCGCCGCCCGGCGCGGGGTGGAGATGCCGCTGGCCTGTGCGGTGGCCGACATCTGTGCCGGGCGGCTGTCGGTGTCCGAGGCGATCGCCGCCGTTTTCAACCGCCCCCTGAAGGAGGAATGACCATGCCGCTCTTTGCCCTGATCTGCCTCGACAAGCCTGGCCACGCGGATCTGCGCCGCGATACCCGCGCGGCGCATCTGGAATACGTCGCCGCGACCGGCACCGTGGCGCAGGCGGGACCATTCCTCGATGATGCCGAGGGCATGATCGGATCGCTCATCGTGCTGGACGTGGCCGATCGCGCGGCCGCCGAGGACTGGGCTGCCGCCGACCCCTATGCCCGCGCCGGGCTGTTCGCGAGCGTGGCCGTGCACCGCTGGAACAAGGTCGTGGGGTGATGGCCTTCTGGCTGATGAAGTCCGAGCCGGAGGTGTTCGGCTGGGACGACCTGGTGGCGCGGGGCGACGCGGGCGAGGCCTGGGACGGGGTGCGCAATTTTCAGGCGCGCAACCACATGCGGGCGATGGCGGTGGGGGACAGGGCCTTCTTCTACCACTCGCGCAAGGCGCCAGCCGTGGTGGGCATCTGCGAGGTCATAGCGCCCGCCCACCCCGACC
>NZ_NHSD01000135.1 GCF_016653255.1 Rhodobaculum claviforme | reverse complement strand
CCCCAGGGGCCGCGCACGGCCACGCTGGCGTGTGGACCGCGGCGGCGTCCGGCAGCGGGCACATGGCTGCGTATCCGGCGATAGCGGGCCTCGGGGTGCGGGGGGGCGCCCTGGGTGCGGGCCCAGAACGCAGGCCCCCCCCGGCGCAGCCACAGCGGCATCGTCAGCGCCACACCGGCGACAAAGCCCCCCGCGTGCGCCCAGTACGCCACGCCGCCCGCGTCCGGGTCCGCCGCCACCCCGCCCAGCAGTTGCAGCCCGAACCAGATCCCCAGCATCAGCCAGGCGGGCATCGGCACGACCTTGAAGAAGATCACGATGATGAACAGCACATCCACCCGTGCCCGCGGAAACAGCAGCACATAGCCCCCCAGCACCCCCGCGATGGCCCCCGAGGCCCCCACCATCGGCACCAGGCTGTCGGGGCTGGCCGCGACCTGCGCCAGCCCCGACACCGCGCCGCATCCCAGATAGAAGCCGAGGAACGGCAGATGGCCCCACGCCTCTTCCATGTTGTCGCCGAAGATCCACAGGAACAGCATGTTGAAGCCGAGGTGCAGCCATCCCCCATGCAGGAACTGTGACGTCACGAGGCCCGACAGCCCCGCGCCGCTGCTGACCTCGGCCGGGACCACGCCCCATTGCGCCAGCAGCGCCATCAGCGCCCGTGGGTCGGCGAACAGCGGGGCATAGGATGCAAAGATCGCCACGTTCAGCGCGATCAGCGTCCACGTCACCCAGGGCGTCCCCCGCGAGGGGTTGTGATCGCGCAGCGGGATCATCGGCCCGGGTCCCCGCGGTCCGGGATCAAGAGGGCCGTCACGGAGGCCAGGGGCACCCGGACCGGCATCACTCGTCCGACAGGGGCGCGGCGCGCACCACCACCGCGTCCGCCGCGATCAGGTGCAGCGCGCCCGCGTCGGTGATGTCGAAGCGGTCGACGCCCGCAAGGGCTGTGAACAGCGCGGCCTCGGCCTCCATCGCGGCGGGGTCGCACATCATCTGGGTTGCGCCGATGGGACCGAAACCCAGCCCCTCGCCCGTCAGGGCATACGGACCGAAGGCCTGATTGCACGGTGCCGACAGCGCCATGCGGTCGCCGTCGAAGGCCATGCGCAGCACCCGCACGCCCTCGGGCAGGGGGGTGCCGGCGATGTCGGTCAGCTGCCAGGTCTGCGCGCTCAGCAGATCGCCGGGCGCCCCGCCGCAGCCCGACAGCGTGGTCTCGTCATGGGTGACGGTGACGTTGAACGGATGCGGCATGCCGGTGGCGATGTCGCGACAGATGCCGCGCTGCACGGCCATCTCCAGCCCGTCGGTGGCAAAGAGCGCGCCGCCCTGCGGGATCGCGCGGGCCTCGGGGGCGGGCCAGTCGAGCACGCGCGCTCCGAAATCCAGCGTCAGGCGCAGCGTGTCGGCGTCCAGCGTCACCGCCCATGCGGGTTCGTGGCCATAGGCGCGAAAGGGGCGGTCGGGCACCGAGACCGCCGGCAGGCACTCCGGCAGCTCCTCGCCGCCGATGGACACCATCGCGGCCGAACCCCGGCTCCAGACCCAGGTGCCGGGGTCGCCCTCGGCCTCGAAGCGCGCGCCCGAGGCGGCGGGGACGGGGCGCAGGTCGATCACGCCATCGGCGGTCCGAAGGCGCGCGATGTCGCCGACAAAGCCCAGCGTCACCGCCTCGGGGCCGCAGCGCAGGTGGGTGGCAAAACCCATCGCCATATGCGGCAGCAGCCGCAGCTCGCCCAGCACGAGATCCGCGTCACCGCCCGCGACCGGCACGGGATCGGTCTTGCGCAGCGGGCGCCCTCCCTCGAACACCGCCGCGCGCAGCGTCAGGTCGATGCCGTCGGGCACGCTCAGGGCAAAGTCGAGCGGGACCTGCCGACCCTCGGTGGCGAACAGCGTCTCGGCCACGACCGCGCCGGAGGGGTCGCGGACCTCCAGCGCCACCTCGGCCCCCGGCGGCAGCGCGATCCGCTCAGGATAGCCAAGGGTCCCGCTGATTTCGCGCGCCAGGGCGGGGGAGGCCAGCAGCACAGCCAGGATGACAGGGGTTGCGAGCGGGGCGTGGAGCCGGATCTGGCGCATGGCATGTCTCTCAGCAAACGAACTCGGGGGGACACACTAGCATGCCGGTGGGGCCTGCCCAGCCCCCCGGAGTGCGTGACCGCGGCGGCGGGATCGGCGCGGCGTCCCGTGGCGGGCATGTCAGGTCCGGTCGCGGGGACGTGTCTCAGCCCTCGTGCGCCCCGCGCGGCCGCGGCCTCGGGCGGCGTCGGCGCCCGGGTGGGGGCGCGGGCGTGGCCAGCCCCTCCTGCAGCAGGGCGGTCATGGGGTGGTCCGCGCGGGCACCGCCATATTCGGCCAGCAGCGCCCGCAACGCGGCGTCCGTGTCCACCCCGGGCGGCAGGCTCAGCGCCCAGTCGACGAAGATCGAGCGGCATTCGGCCGGGCCGATCCCCGCGATGCGGTAGCTTTCGCGCACCAGCCCCTTGGGGTCCGCATGCGCAGGCGTCAGGGGGGGCTGTGCCATGGGCGGGCTTTCCCGAGGACGGATCAGGGCGCCAGCCGCGCCGTGATGATGCGGTCGGCGGCGGTGGCGAGGGCGACGAGGTCGCGGGCCAGCGTGACGGTGTCGGGGCGGTCGGTCTCGCGCAGCAGGAACGCCGTGGCGGCGGGGCCGAGGTGCTCGGGATCGGGGGCGGCGTCGCTCAGCAGGCGGCCGGCGCAATGCAGCCGCCAGCACAGTCGATAGGCGCGCAGCAGGGCCTCGCCCTCGTCGCGGGTGGGCCATCCGGCGCGGATGCCGGCGGCAAGCTGCGCCTCGGGGGTGCGGGCGGGGTGGCCCGCGCGCAGGGCGGCGGTCTGGGCGAACAGCTCGATCTCCTGCAACCGGCCGGGGCCAAGGCGGCAGTCCCAGGGGCCGCGGGGGGGCTTGGCCTCGGCCAGGCGACGGCGCATGTCGGCCACATCCTGCGACACCCGCGCGCCCGCGCCCTTGTCCGCCAGCAGCTGGCGGCGGAACGCCTCCACCTCGGCACCCAGCGCGCCGGAGCCGGCGATGGCGCGGGCGCGTGTCAGGGCCAGATGCTCCCAGGTCCAGGCGTCGTTGGACTGGTAATCGCAAAACGCCGCCAGCGCCGTCGCCACCGGCCCCTGCCGCCCCGAAGGACGCAGCCGCATGTCGACCTCATAGAGACGGCCTTCGGCCATGGGCGCCGCCAGCGCGGTCACCAGCGCCTTGGTCAGCCGGGCGAAATACGTCTTCACGTCCAGCGGCCGTGCGCCCTGCGATGCCTCGGCCCCGGCGGCGTCATAGATCACGATCAGGTCCAGATCGGACGCCGCGTTCAGCCGCCCCGCGCCCAGGCTGCCCATGCCCAGCACCACCGCGCCGCGTCCGGGCTGGGGCCCGTGGCGGCGGGCGAATTCGGCGCACACCGGGTCCCACAGCGCGGCCACGCAGGCCTCGGCGAGGGCGGCGTACTGGCTGGCGGCCTCGAAGGCGTCGATCAGGCCGCGCAGGTGGTGCACGCCGACGCGGAAATGCCATTCCCGCGCCCAGGTCCGCGCGGCGTCCAGCTTGCGCTCGTAATCGGCCACCCCCGCCAGCCGCTTGCCCAGCGCCGCCGACAGCGCCGCGCGGTCGGGCCAGGGCGCAAAGAAATCGCCCCCGATCACCGCGTCCAGCACGGCCGCGTTGCGCGCCAGATACTGCGACAGCCGCGGCGCGGTGGCGCAGATGTCCACGATCAGGTCGATCAGCTGGGGGTTGGCCTCGAACAGCGAAAACAGCTGCACGCCCGCGGGCAACCCGGCCATGAACCCGTCGAACCGCGCCAGCGCCGCGTCGGGATCGTCCGAGGCCATCAGCTGCGACAGGATCTCGGGGCGCAGGCGGCGGAAGATCTCCGCCCCCCGTTCCGAGCGCAGCGCGGGATAGGTGTCCCAGCGGGCAACCAGCGCGCGCGCGGCCTCCGACAGGTCGGGATCGCGCGCGCCGGGCTGGCCGGTGGGGGCAAAGAACCCCTCGGTCAGCTCCGACACCTGTTCCAGCCGGTCGACCAGCTCGCGCCGCCAGGCGTCGGTGTCGCCCATCCCCTGGAAGCGCGCCAGACGGTCCATGTCCTCGGGCCGGGTCGGCAGCTTCTGGGTCTGGGCGTCGGCGACCATCTGCAGGCGGTGCTCCACCTCGCGGTGGGCGCGATAGGCGGCCGTCAGCGTCTGCGCAACCATGCCGGGCACCCAGCCCTTGTGCGCAAGCTGCGCCAGCGCGGGCTGCGTGGCGGGGTCGCGCAGGTCGGCATCGCGCCCGCCCGCGATCAGCTGCCGGGTCTGGGTGAAGAACTCGATCTCGCGGATGCCACCGGCGCCCAGCTTGATGTCGTGCCCCTCCAGCGGGATGTGCGCGCGCGCACCGGCGAGGCCCTTGTGGGCCCGGATGCGCAGGCGCATGTCGTGGGCGTCCTGGATCGCGGCATAGTCCAGATGCCGGCGCCACACGAACGGCGCCATCCGGCGCATGTAGCGCGCGCCCGCCTCCAGATCGCCCGCGCAGGGGCGCGCCTTGATCCAGGCCGCGCGTTCCCAGGTGCGCCCGAAGCTCTCGTAGTACCGCTCGGCGGCCTCCATCGACAGGCACACGGGCATGACGGAGGCGTCGGGGCGCAGCCGCAGGTCGGTGCGAAAGACATAGCCGTCGGCGGTGCGGTCCGCGATCAGCGCCGTCAGCTTGCGGGTGACGCGGATGAAGGCCGCGCGCGCCTCCATCTGCTCGGCCGGGCCGTCGAAGCGGTCGTCGTCGAACAGGCAGATCAGGTCGATGTCGGAGGAATAGTTCAGCTCGGCCGCGCCCATCTTGCCCATGGCGAACACCACCATCCCGGCGGCGGTGGCGGCGTCGTCGGGGGTGGCGCCGGGGATCTTGCCGCGGCGGATCTCTTCGGCGACCAGCGCGCGAAGGGCGGTGTCGACGGCGTGGTCGGCCAGCCGGGTCAGCGCGCCGGTGACCTCCTCCAGTCGCCAGACGCCACCCAGATCGGCCAGCGCCACCAGCAGCGCCACGCGCGCCTTGGCCCGTCGCAGGGCGCGCGGCAGGTCGGACAGGGGGCGGTCGGCATCGCCCAGGGCTGCGTCCAGCGCGACCTCGGGCGGGCCCGCCAGCGCCGGCGCCAGCCAGTCGGCATGGCGCAGGGTCAGTTCGCGCAGGAACGGGCTGCACCCGGCGGCGCCTGCGATCAGCTCGGCCACCTCGGGGGGGGCGTCGGGCAGGGCCGCGCGGGCCTCGTGCCCGGCCTGCGGGTCGTGCGGCAGCGGGCAGCGGGTCAGCCGGGCGGCAAAGGGGGCGGGGGCATCCATGGCGCATGATTGGCCCGCCGTGCCGGGCCGGTCAACGGGGTCGGGTTGCGCCGCCGCGCCACGGCGCCATAGTATCCCCGCCGCAAAGGGAGGGGCCAACCATGAGCAAGAGCCTGCGCCGGGTGTGCGCCGCACTGCAGGACGCCGGCCTTGTCGCCGAGGTCCAGGAGATGGACGCCTCCACCCGCACCGCCGAGGAGGCGGCTGCGGCGGTCGGCTGCGGCATCGACCAGATCGTGAAGTCCATCATCTTTCGCGGCGAGGACACAGGCCATGTCCGGCTTTTCCTGACAGCGGGCGGCAACCGCATCTGCCCCGAGCGTGCCGCGCGACTGGCCGGCGAGGGGCTGGGCCGTGCCGACGCGGCACTGGTGCGCGCCGAGACCGGCTTTGCCATCGGCGGCGTGGCCCCGCTGGGCCACCTGACCCCGGTGCCGACCTGGGCCGATCCGCGCCTGCTGGAGTTTGCCACCGTCTGGGCCGCGGCCGGGACCCCGCGCCATGTCTTTGCCATCGCGCCCGCCACCCTTGTCCGTATCACCGGGGCCAAGGTCGCCGCGTTCACCGCCTGATCCCGTAGCGGCACGCCCTTGGGTTGAGTTTGCCTGCGCTTTGCAATCATGGGGTGTATCTCATCCCAAGGGAAATTTTCAGGTTGAAAAAGGGTTATCTGGGTGTAGCCTTCACGCCACCGTGATGATGGCGGAGGGGACAATGCAGGCAGCCAAGACGGCCCGTGTGGCCGCACTGACGACCGGGGCGATGGTCGGCGCGATGGTTGGCGCGACGGGCGCGCAGGCGGCCCCGGTCGACCTGTCGACCTGGGTAAGGGAGGGGGCGGGGATCTGGAACGTGTCCCCCGACAAGACCTCCGTGACGCAGACGCAGAACACCACGCCGGGGGTGTTTCACAGCAACACCAACAGCCAGGGCCAATTCCTGAGCGGGACGATTCGGGTCAATACCTCCACGGACGACGATTTCGTGGGGTTCGTGCTGGGCTACCGCGCGGGGGATCTGTCGTCGGCCACGGCCGATTACCTGCTGATCGACTGGAAGCAGGCGACCCAGTCGTTGGGCGGCTGCACCGGGGCGGTTGGGCTTGCGATTTCGCGCGTGACCGGGCCGCTGACGTCCGGCAGCATGGCGTGGTGTCACCAGGGCCCCGGCATCGAGGAACTCGCGCGGGCCACGACGCTGGGATCGACGGGATGGGCCGACTTCGCAACCTATACGTTCGAACTGGTGTTCACCGCGACCCGGGTGCAGGTTGTGGTCGACGGCACCACCGAGATCGAGATCAACGGGTCCTTCAGCAACGGATCGTTCGGGTTCTACAACTACAGCCAGGCCAACGTGACCTATGCCGGGATCCAGCAGGGGGCGGCGCCGATCCCGCTGCCGGCGGCGGGATGGCTGCTTCTGGCGGGCTTGGGCGCGCTGGGCGTGGCTGGGCGGCGCCGCGCCCGGTGATCGGTGGGGGGCGGCGGCGTCAGTCGCCGTCCTCGATCATGTGCGCCTCGATCAGACGGGCCTGGGCCATGAAGAACACGAACACCGCCGCCGGCTGACCGAAGGTGTCGAAGGTGACCCACACATCGGTGGACAGCGAGCGCCAGATCACCTCGTTGGCGACCGCCAGCCCGGCAAAGAACCACGCAAGCCGCCGTGTCAGGGTCATCCACCCCTCATGGCGCAGGCGGATCACCCCCTCCATCACGTATTCCAGCCAGGATTGACCGCGCGCCAGCCCGATCCACAACAGCCCCGCGATCAGGCCGAACACCAGCGTGCTCTTCATCTTGAAGAACCGCTCGTCATTCAGCCAGACCGTCAGGCCGCCGAACACCACCACCATCACCACCGTCATGACCTGGATGCGCGAGACCCGCCCCACCAGCCGGTACATCAACCAGGACGCCAGCAGGAACACCGGGATGAACGCGCCGGTCAGGACGATGAACCCCGCGTATTCCTGGCCGCCGATCTCGAACATGCGCTCGCGCAGGGCGACGTAGCCGGCAAAGAACGCCAGCACCGGGCCGAATTCCAGCGCGGCCTTCAGTTTCGGGTTCGCGGGGGGCATGGCGGTGTCCTTGCTCGGGGAGGGTCAGCGCGCGCGCGCGGCCTCGATGGCGGGCAGCAGGCGGTCGCGCCAGACGCGCTCGGTGACCTCGCCGGCGAAGCGGGCGACGACGCGGCCCTCGCCGTCGACGACGAATGTCTCGGGCATGCCATAGACGCCCCAGTCGATGGCAGCGCGCCCATCGCGCGAGGTGCCGATGCCGGCGAACGGGTTGCCGAGCTCGTTCAGGAACGCCTGCGCGTTGTCGGGGTCGTCGCGGGCGTTGACGCCATAGATCGTGAAGCCCTGGGCCGTGAGGTCGGCGAAGAACGGCATTTCGGCGCGGCAGGGTGGGCACCAGCTGGCCCAGAAGTTCACGAGGCTGACCTCGCCGCCGCGCAGGTCCTCGTTGACGAAGGCGGCACGTCCGTCCAGTTCGCCCAGCACCATCTCCGGCCCCTCGCGACCGATCAGGGTGGAGGGCAGCTCGTTGCGGTCCTCGCGGAAGTTGCCCACCAGAAACACCCCCACAAGCAGCAGGAACAGCAGCGGCGGGATGAACATCAGCGGGCGGATCTTACCCATTTCCGTGCTCTCCGGTGCGGGGCGCGGCGCGGGACCGGGCCTCCAGCTTCGACAGGTCGCGGTGCACGCGGGCACTGCGGCGCCAGATCAGCGCCACCAGCCCCGCAAGGATCACCAGCGACACGATGTAGGAGGCCAGAACCTCCAGCCAGTAGGGGCCAAGGTCGGGCATCACGTCAGACCCTGGGTCATGCGGGCGCGCGCCTCCAGCGCCTTCATGCGGCGGGCGCGGATCTCGGTGCGGGTGCCCACCAGCACGAGCGCCACGAACAGCAGGCCGAACGCCACCATGCACAGATACAGCGGATAGCGGTAGTCCGCCGCCATGCGCTCGCCCGCCTGCACCGACAGCGAGGCGCCCTGGTGCAGGCCCTGGCTCCAGAAGAACACCGCATAGCGTGACATCAGCGCGAACACCGACCCCACAAGGCACAGCACCGCCGTCAGGTCGGCCGCGGTGTCCGGGTCCTCGATCGCCTGCCACAGCGCGATGTAGCCGATGTAGAACAGGCACAACACCAGGAACGAGGTCAGCCGCGGGTCCCACACCCACCACGTCCCCCACATCGGCTGGCCCCACAGGCCCCCGGTGATCAGCGCGATCACCGTCATCGCAAGGCCGATCGGGGCCGCGGCCTTGGCCGCCAGCGCGCTGACATGGTGGCGCCGGATCAGCCACACCAGCGAGGTCACCAGCATCATCACCCAGATGTTGATCGCCATCATCGCGGCCGGCACATGGATGAACACGATCCGTACGGTCGATCCCTGCCGGAAATCATCCGGCGTCAGGAAAAACCCCCAGATCAGGCCGGTGGCCATCGCCACGGCGGCGGCCCCGGCCACCCAGGGCACCAGCGGGCCCGTGGTGTCCATGAACTTCTTGGGGTTGGCGTATTCCCACAGCGACATGGGTGGTTCCTAATCCGGTCGGGGGGGTGGCTCAAGCCACGCCCGTGTGATGTCCTCAGCGCAGGTTGATACGGATTGCCGCGGCCGAGGCAAAGGGAAGAAGCGCCGCCGCCCCCAGCGTGATCCCCGCCAGCAGTGCCAGAGGGGTGGCGGTGGACAACCCCTCGGCGCCGCGGGTGACGACCGAGGCGCCATAGATCAGCGTGGGGACATAGAGCGGCAGCACCAGCAGGGACAGCAGCAGGCCCCCGCGCCGCAGCCCCACCGTCAGCGCCGCGCCAAAGGTGCCGATCACCGACAGCGCCGGCGTGCCCAGCAGCAGCGACAGCACCAGCCAGCCCTGTGCCGCGGGGGCAAGGTTCAGCAGCACCCCCAGCACCGGCGCCGCCAGTGTCAGCGGCAGCCCGGTGGTGATCCAGTGGGCGGCGGCCTTGATCGCCACCACCCCCTCCATCGGGATCGGCGCCGTGGCCAGCAGGTCGAGCGAGCCGTCCTCCCAGTCCAGCGCAAAGATCCGGTCCAGCGACAGCAGACACGCCAGCAGCGCACCCACCCACAGGACGCCGGGGGCGATGCGGGCCAGCACCTGCGGGTCCGGACCCACCCCCAACGGCACCAGCACCGCAAGGATCAGAAAGAACGCCAGCCCCAACCCGAAGCCGCCCCCGGCCCGGATCGCCAGCCGCAGGTCCCGGGCCAGCAGCGCGATCATGCCCGCACCGCGCAGGGCCGGATGGTGACGCGGAACCCGATGCGGCGCCGGGTGTCGGGTCCGGTGCGGTCCGGTCCGTCCGAGGGCAGGCGGGGCAGGGTCATGCAAAGGCCTCGTCAAAGCCGCCGGGCGCGGCGCGGGGGCCGGCGCGGTGGGCGGTGAGGTCGAGATCGCGCGCCTCCTCCAGGCCCAGAGCGATATGGGTGGCCATCAGCGCGGCTCCCCCACCCGCGAGATGCGCGCGCACCGCGGCCACGAACAGCGCCACCGACCCCGCATCGAGCGAAACGGTGGGTTCGTCCAGCACCCACAGCGGCCGCCCCGTCACCAGCAGTCGCGCCAGCCCCAGCCGCCGCTTCTGGCCCGCCGACAGGGTCTGCGCGGCGCGCTCCGACAGATCCTCGAGGTTCATCGCCGCCATCGCGCGCGCCCCCAGCGCTGGATCGCCGCCGTAGATCGCAGACCAGAAGCCAAGGTTTTCCGCCACCGTCAGCGTGGGTTTCAACCCGTCTGCGTGGGCGGCATAGGCCATCGCCTCGGGCGGGGCGGAGATCATTCCCTCGAGCGGCGGCTGCAACCCCGCCAGCGTGCGCAGCAGCGTGGTCTTGCCGCAGCCGTTGGGGCCGCGCAGCACCAGCGCCCCGCCCGCCGGCAGGTCGAAGCAGATGCCCTCCAGCACCGGGGTTCCCCCCCGCGCCACGGCCAGATCGCGCACCTTCAGATTCATCTTCGCCTGCCTAGCGCATCGCCCCGCCGCGGGAAAGATGCACAGCTTGCCGCAGGCCCCGGGGCAGCGGGCGGGCAGCGGACGGGTCGCGGGCGGTTGTGTCCGGCCGCGCGCTGGGGTCATCTGCGCGCCGAACCACCGGAGGGGATCCATGACCGACCACGCCATCGGCGGCGTCATTGCCGCCATCACGACACCGTTTTCGGGCGATGCCCCGGATCCGGTGCGGTTCGTTGCGCATGCGCGCTGGTTGATGGCCAACGGGTGTGACGCGCTCAATGTGCTGGGCACCACCGGCGAGGCCACGTCGATTCCCGCCGCCGCCCGCATGACCCTGATGTCGGCCGCCGCCGCGGCGCTGGAGCCGGCGCGGCTGATGGTGGGCACCGGCTGCGCGGATCTGGAGACGACGGTGGCG
Source organism: Rhodobaculum claviforme (assembly GCF_016653255.1). Lineage (GTDB taxonomy): Bacteria > Pseudomonadota > Alphaproteobacteria > Rhodobacterales > Rhodobacteraceae > Rhodobaculum > Rhodobaculum claviforme. The sequence goes on along the minus strand of NZ_NHSD01000135.1, from coordinate 5,817 downwards.
CTGACGCGCCATGCCGCCAAGCTGGGCCTTGGCGCGGCGCTTGTGCTGCCGCCGTTCTATTACAAGGGGGTGTCCGAGGCCGGGCTGTCGGCGTATTTCGACGCGCTGGTGGCCGCGACGGCGGATCGGCCGATCGCGCTCTATCTCTACAATTTTCCGCAGATGACGGGGCTGAGCTTTGCGCCCGCGCTGGTGGCGCGGCTGGCGCAGGCGCATCCCGACCGCATCCGTGGGATCAAGGACAGTTCGGGCGATCTGGCCTATGCCGGGGCGCTGACGGGGCGGGCGGGGTTCAAGGTGTTCCCGAGCGACGAGACCGCGCTGGCGGTGGCGCGCGCGCGCGGGTTCGCGGGCTGCATCTCGGCCACGGTGAACCTGTCGGCGCCGCTGGCGCAGCGGCTGTGGCAAACGCCCGACGACGTGGCCCTGCGCGACGCGGTGGCGGCGTTCCGGGCGCAGCTGGCGGGGCCGGGGCTGATCCCCGGGATCAAGGCGCTGGTGGCGCGGCTGCACGACGATCCGGGCCACGCGGCGCCGCGCGCGCCCCTGATGGCGCCGGATGCCGCCGAGGCCGCGCGGCTGGCGGCGCTGACGCTGCCGGTGTGACAGCGGGCGAAGGGCGCGGTGGCGGGGGCGTCCCCGCCGCCGCGCGCGGGTGCGGGGGGTGTCAGGTCCCGCGGGCCAGCGCCGCGATGCCGGTGCGCGCCATCTCCACCAGGCCCAGCGGGCGCATCAGCTCGGCAAAGGCGTCGACCTTCTGGGTGGAGCCGGTGATCTCGAACACGAAGCTTTCCAGCGTCGAATCGACCACATTGGCGCGGAACACATCCGCGAGCCGCAGCGCCTCCACCCGGGCCTCTCCGCGCCCCGCGACCTTGAACAGCGCAAGCTCGCGCTCCACCGCCGCGCCCTCGACCGTCAGGTCGTGGACCTCGTGCACCGGGACCATGCGACCCAGCTGGGCCTTGATCTGTTCGATCACCTGCGGCGTGCCGGTGGTCACGATGGTGATGCGCGAGCGGTGCCCGGTGTGGTCGGTCTCGGCCACCGTCAGGCTGTCGATGTTGTAGCCCCGCCCGGCGAACAGCCCGATCACGCGGGCCAGCACACCGGGTTCGTTGTCCACCACGACGGCCAGGGTGTGGGTCTCCTCCACCTCGGAAAAACTGGCGCGCAGGTCATAGGCGGAATGCTTCGAGGAGCCTTTTTCGATGTTCAACGGCGACATTTTAAATTTCCAGTTCTTTGCCGGTCGGGCGACTTCTTGCTAAATCTTGAGGCGTTTTCGTGCTTCGTTCCCAGATTCCCTGTGGACAGCTACAAACTCACTGCATGCATCGAAGCCCGGCCTGTCCGAAGCAACAAGGCGCGCCCGCCAAGCGCTCCCCGTTCTTATTCCAAATATGTCATACTCGAAGCTTCTCAAAATTTTCTGCGCACGACCCTCCCGTCCTTCAAAGTCTTCCATGACAATAACTGAGGGAGGCGGAAGCTGTGATGCGTTCAGAAGGCCTTCCAGAACCTCCGCCTCATAACTCTCTACATCAATCTTTACAAACGAAACCTTGCCAGTTTGCTCTTCCTTGAGAACGCTTCGTAACGGGCGAACTGGCACCATGAATCGATCTGCGGCGGCTCTTCCAGCGTGGTGAATAAAGGAGCCTTGGCCCGCATTTCCTTCTGGTACATTAAGGTAGATTTCATCATCAGCTGCTCCGGCGGCAATTTCATGAATCTTTACCGGGAGGTGTGGCTGATCCTGAAAGGTGCGCTTTAGAAACGGCAGAGCGCGCGGTGAAGGTTCAAACGCATGCACCGTTCCTCTAGCGCCAACGAGCTTGGCTAGATGCAGTGAAACGACGCCAAGGTTCGCCCCAACGTCAAGCACTGTATCCCCCGGCCGTATGCAAAGCGCCGCAACCTGCGTTAGCTTGCAGTCCATGTCCCCGAAGAAGAACGCCGTTCGGCCAACAAAATCGTCGAGGGGCACAAGGCAACGTCCGGCTCCTACGCTAGTCCAGACACAAGCACCGCTGGGCGGCAGGAACTTCCTTGCAAGTTTGGAGTTCGCTATTCTGGCGCGTCCGCTCGCAAAGGGATATCTGCGTCCTGCATGCGCCAATATTTGAGCTGAAATGGATGCATTTCGCATCTGTAGCGTGGTTTCGCTTGCGCGAGTGTCCATCACACCAGCACTCCGCCTTCGGCGCCGATGACGCCCTGGGTTTCGGCCTCGCCCAGCAGCATCTCGTTGTGGGGCTTGCCGGAGGGGATCATGGGGAAGCAGTTCTCGTGCTTCTCCACCAGACAGTCGAAGACCACCGGGCCGTCATAGGCCAGCATCTCCATGATGGCGTCGTCCAGATCGGCGGGGTCGTCGCACTTGATGCCCTTGCAGCCGAACGCCTCGGCCAGCTTGACGAAGTCGGGCAGCGCCTCGGACCAGGATTGCGAGTACCGCTCGCCGTGCAGCAGCTCCTGCCACTGGCGCACCATGCCGAGGCGCTCGTTGTTGAGGATGAACTGCTTGACCGGCAGGCGGAACTGCACGGCCGTGCCCATCTCCTGCATGTTCATCAGCCACGACGCCTCGCCCGCGACGTTGATGACCAGCGCGTCGGGATGCGCCACCTGCACGCCGATCGACGCCGGCAGGCCATACCCCATGGTGCCGAGGCCCCCGGAGGTCATCCAGCGGTTGGGGTCCTCGAACCCGAGGTACTGCGCGGCCCACATCTGGTGCTGGCCGACCTCGGTGGTGATGTAGCGATCATGGCCCTTGGTCAGCGCCTCCAGCCGCTGCAGCGCGTGCTGCGGCTTGATGATCCTGTCGGAGTTGCGGAAGCCCAGGCAGTCGACGCCGCGCCACTCGGTGATCTGTGCCCACCATTGTGCCAGCCCCTCGCGGTTGACGCGCGATCCGCGCGCCTTCCATGCCGCCAGCAGGTCACGCAGCACCTCGGTCACGTCGCCCAGGATCGGTACGTCGGTGCGGATCACCTTGTTGATGGACGACGGGTCGATGTCGATGTGCGCCTTGATCGAGTTGGGCGAGAAGTCCGATATCCGCCCGGTGATGCGGTCGTCGAACCGCGCGCCGATGTTGATCATCAGATCGCAGCCGTGCATCGACAGGTTCGCCTCGTAGGTCCCGTGCATGCCCAGCATGCCCAGCCAGCTCTTGCCCGACGCCGGATACGCGCCCAGCCCCATCAGGGTGGAGGTGACGGGAAAGCCGGTGGCGTCGGCCAGTTCGCGCAGCAGGCGGCTGGCCTCGGGGCCGGAGTTGATGACCCCCCCGCCGGTATAGAGGACCGGGCGCTCGGCGCGCTCCATCAGGTCCACCAGGCGGGCGATCATCTCGGGGTCGCCCTTGGTGGCGGGCTTGTAGTGGGCGGTGCGGGCGGCCTCGCGCGGGGTGTAGGTGGCGGTGGCGAACTGCACGTCCTTGGGGATGTCCACCAGCACCGGGCCGGGGCGGCCGGTTGTGGCGACGTGGAAGGCCTGGTGCAGGATGTCCGACAGCTGGCTCGTGTCCTTCACCAGCCAGTTGTGCTTGGTGCAATGGCGGGTGATGCCGACGGTGTCGGCCTCCTGGAAGGCGTCCGAGCCGATCATGAAGGTGGGCACCTGGCCGGTGATGACCACCAGCGGGATCGAATCCATCAGCGCGTCGGTGATGCCGGTCACCGCGTTGGTGGCGCCGGGGCCCGAGGTCACCAGCACCACGCCGGGTTTGCCGGTGGAGCGGGCGTAGCCTTCGGCCATGTGGGTGGCGCCCTGTTCATGGCGCACCAGGATGTGGCGGATGTCGTGCTGCTGGAACAGCTCGTCATAGATCGGCAGCACGGCGCCGCCGGGATAGCCGAACACCACCTCGACGCCCTGATCCTTGAGCGCCTGGACCACCATGCGCGCGCCCGTCATCTCGCGCCGGGTCTGGGTTGTCACATTCGCCATGTTCACTGCCGTCTCCATTCGTCGGCGCGCGGTCGCGCGCATAAAAAAAGCCCCCGTCGGATCGCGGGGGCGCACAGGACGTGGGGGAGGGGTCCCTCACCCGCCCGCGCGCCGCGCCCCTACCCCTACGATCCGGTCGTCGCGCATACACGCCTCCCCTGTCTTCGGGCGGACACTAGGAGGGGGCCGGTAGGAGGTCAACCACCAAAATCCCACCGAAAGTGTCGCAGGGTCGCCCCTGGGCTTTGCGAATATTGCGAGGACCATCTTGCGGCGCGCAACTTTTTCGTGCGATCCGGTCGCCGCCGGGGGTGCCGCGGGGCGGCCGGGGGGCGGGGATTTGTGTCTTTTCACATCGCCGCGCTCGTGTATAAAAACCGCGATGCAGCCGCTGTCCGGCGCTGCACAACGAAAAAACGGGAGGTTTTTCATGGATCGTCGCTCATTCCTCAGGACGTCGGCCCTGGGCGGGACCGCCGCGGCGGCGGCGGGGCTGGCTGCGCCCGCGGTGGCACAAGGCCGCACGTCGTGCGTGATCGTGTCGACCTGGCCGCGGGACTTTCCGGGCCTCGGCACCTCGGCGCAGCGTCTGGCAGGCCTGATCGAGGAGGCGACGGACGGCGCCATCGCCACCGAATACTATGCCGCGGGCGAGCGTGTGGGGGCCTTTGACGTCTTCGACGAGGTCGCCTCGGGCAATGCGCAGGCGTTCCATGCCGCCGACTACTACTGGAAGGGCGTGCACCCGTCGTTCTGCTATGTCTGCTCGGTGCCGTTCGGCCTGACCGCGCTGGAGCAGAACGCCTTCATGCACTACATGGGCGGCCAGGAGCTGTGGGACGAGCTGGGCGACCGCTACGGCCTCAAGGGCTGGCTCGCGGGCAACACCGGCTGCCAGCCGGGCGGCTGGTTCAACAAGGAAATGAACTCGCCCGCCGATTTCCGCGGCCTGAACATGCGCATCCCCGGCATCGGCGGCGACATGATGGCCAAGATGGGCACCTCGGTCGTGTCGCTGCCCGGCGGGCAGATCTTCGAGGCGCTGGTGTCGGGCACCATCGACGCCACCGAATGGGTGGGGCCGTGGAACGACTACTTCCTCAACCTGCACGAGGCCGCGCGGTTCTACTACAACCCCGGCGCCCAGGAGCCCGGCCCGTCGCTGTCGCTGACCTTCAACAAGTCCTGGCTGACCAGCCTGCCGGCCTGGCAGCAGCGCGCGATCCAGGCCTGCTGCCACATGGAAAACGACCGCATGATGGCGGAGTACAACGCCAACAACGGCCAGTACCTGGCGCGGCTGATCAATGACCATGGCGTGCAGCTGCGCGACTTCAACGAGGACATCTTCGATGCCTTCGGCGACGCCGCCGAGGAGGTCTTTGACGAGGTCCGCCAGCACGACGAGCTTGCCGAGCGCATGCACCAGGCGTTCCTGAGCGCGCGCGCCGACGTCGGCCACTGGCTGTCGATCTCGGAGCAGCAGTTCGCGCGCAACCGCAACCGTGTGCTGGGCCTCTGAGGTCCCCGCACCGCACCCGTCAGGGCGGTGATCGAGATCGGGGGCGCGCGGCCTGACGGCTGCGCGCCCCCGTCCCAAACCAGAAAGAGGCGCCCCGCCGGGCCAGTGGCCATGCGCGTGCAACGGCGCCGACGACAGGGTGACCAACCATGCTCTATGCGGTGCCTGCGCGCGGGCCGGTGGCGTTCTTCTTGCGGCTGTTCGCATGGGGAACGGTGACGGTGGCGTTTGCCTTCCTGGTCGAGAACTGGCTGGTCCACTGGCGCGGCCTGCCCGGGGCGGGGTCGGTTCTGGCCACGGGCGAGGGGGTGCTGGCCGCTCTGGTCTATGTGCTG
>NZ_NHSD01000134.1 GCF_016653255.1 Rhodobaculum claviforme | reverse complement strand
GGTGGGAGCCCGGCGAGCGGGGCGCGCGCCGGCCCCCTGTGACCCCGTCAGGCCAGCGCGTCCATCGCCGCCGCCAGCCGTGTATCCAGCGCCGTCAGCCCGCCCGCGTCATGGGTGGACAACGTCACCTCCACCGTCTTGTAGACATTGAACCATTCGGGGTGATGGCCCATCTTCTCGGCCACCAGGGCCGCCCGCGCCATGAAGCCGAACGCCTCGATGAAGTTGCCGAACACATAGGTGCGGCTGATGGCGTCGCGCTCCGACACCTCGGCCCATCCGGCTGCCAGCAGGGGGGCAAGGGCGGCCTCGCGCGCGTCTCCGGTCAGTTTCTCGGTCATGGATCCTCCGTTTGCGGTCTGCGAAAGGGGCCGTAGGCGGTCAGCACCTCGATCTCGTCGTCGATGGCGGCGCGCTCGGCCTCCAGATAGCGCGCCACCGCGTCGCGAAAGCCGGGGTCCGAGAACCAGTGCAGCGAGTGCACCTCGGTCGGCAGATACCCGCGCGCGAGCTTGTGTTCGCCCTGCGCGCCCGCCTCCACCCGGCTCAGCCCATGGGCCAGCGCCCAGTCGATGGCCTGATAGTAGCACAGCTCGAAGTGCAGGCAGGGGTGATCCTCGGTGCAGCCCCAGTAGCGGCCATAGAGGGTGTCGCGCCCGATGAAGTTCAGCGCCCCCGCCACCGGGCGGCCGTCGCGCTCGGCCAGCAGCAGCAGCATGTCGTCGCGCAAGCTCTCCTGTGCGCGCTCGAAGAACGCACGAGTCAGGTACGGCGTTCCCCATTTGCGCGCGCCGGTGTCCTGGTAGAACGCCCAGAAGGCGTCCCAGTGGTGGGGCTGCAGCGCGTCACCGCTCACCGCCCGGATGGTCCCGCCGAAGGCCTGCGCGCGGGCGCGTTCCTTGCGGATGGCCTTGCGCTTGCGCGACGACAGATCAGCAAGGAAGCCGTCGAAATCCGCGTATCCCCGGCTGACCCAGTGGTACTGCTGGGTGACGCGTGCCAGCAGGCCGACCTCGGCGCCGGCGCGCGCCTCGTCCTCGGTGCAGAAGGTGATGTGGGCCGAGGACAGGCGGTTGTTCGCGGCGATCTGCACCATGCCCTGCAGGAGGGCCGCGCGCCCCGTCTCCTCCCAGCCCGGGCGGGTCAGCAGGCGGCGCCCGGTGGCGGGCGTGAACGGCACCGCGCCCTGCAGCTTGGGATAATAACGCCCGCCCGCGCGTTCCCAGGCATGGGCGAAGTTGTGATCGAAGATGTATTCGCCCTGGCTGTGGCCCTTGGCGTAAAGCGGCATCACGGCGATGACCCGGTCGCCCGCGCGCGCCACCAGATGCTGCGGCTGCCAGCCCGACCCCGCGCCGACCGAGCCCGACGCCTCCAGCGCCAGCAGGAAGCGGTGGGTGGTGAAGGGATCGACGGGGCGGCCGTCCGCGCCCTCGGGGCAGGCGCAGGCGTCCCAGTCGGCGGCCGCGATGTCGCGCAGGCGCGGCAGGACGGTGATCTCGACGGTGTGGGCGGTGTCGTCGGGCATGGCGGCTCCGGCCCTCCGGGGGCATAGGGCACAGATGTCCCGCGCGGGCGGCGGGTCAAGCCGGGGTGTAGCCCTCGAAGGTGATCTGCTCGGCGGTGCGCAGGGCGGCGGCGGCCTCGGGCGCGCTGCGGATGGTCCAGCACAGCACCGGCACGCCGCGCGCCTTCAGCGCGGCGACTTCGGCGCGGTCGAGGTCGCGGTGATCGTGCGAGATGAACGCCGCCCCCACCGCGTCGAAGTCCGCGATGGCGCGCAGCCGGTCGCGGGTGGCCGCATCGAGGCCCCCCGCCCCGTCCGGCCAGGCGAAGGTGACAAGCCCGCGCGCGACCCCCGGCGCCAGATCGGCCATGCGCGCGATCATGGCGGGATTGAAGGACATCACCGCCACGGGGCCGTCATAACCCGACAAGGCGGCGGCGGTGGCGGCCTCCAGCACCCCGTCGCTGCCGCCGGGGGTGGGGGTCTGGTCCTTCAGCTCGATCAGCAGCGGCACGCGCCCCGCGACCTGCGCCAGCACCTCGGACAGGGTCGGAATGCCCTCGCCGTCTCCGCCCGTCAGGGGGATGCACCCCAGATCGGCGGCGGGATGCGCGCGCACCGGGCCGGTGGCACCAGTCAGGCGGTCCAGCGTGGGGTCGTGAAACACCATCGCCGTGCCGTCGGCGCTGGTCTGCAGGTCGATCTCGATCCCCCATCCGCCCGCCACGGCCGCGCGGATCGCGGCCATGCCGTTTTCGGGCCGCCCGGGTCCGTGCAGGGCGCGATGGGCGAACGGGCGGGCGGCAAAGCCGGGCGCAAGCGGCGTCATGCGACCTCGAAGATCCCCTCGATCTCCACCGCGACGCCCAGCGGCAGCGAGGCCGCCGACACCGCCGAACGCGCGTGCTTGCCCGCATCCCCGAACACCGCCACCAGCAGGTCCGAGCAGCCGTTGACCACCTTGGGCTGGTCGGTGAAATCGGGGGTGGAGTTGACGAAGGCCGTCAGCTTGACCACCCGCACCACGCGGTCGAGGTCCCCGTCGCAGGCCTTGCGCAGCTGCGCGATCAGCGACAGCGCGCAGGTTTTCGCGGCCGCCTGGCCACCCTCCACGTCGGTGTCGGCACCGAGCTTGCCACGGATCAGCCCGTTTGCGTCCTGGCTGATCTGCCCCGAGACGAACACCAGCGACCCCGAGCGCACGAAGGGGACATAGTTCGCCGCCGGCGTGGGCGCGTCGGGCAGGCTGAGGCCAAGCTCGCTCAGTCGGGCGTCGATGGTTCCGGTCATGGTGTGGGCTCCCCTTGGGTTGTCTGCCTTGGTCTAGCGGGGGCGGGCGGCGGGTGAAAGGGGCGATGGCGCACCGTCGGGCGGGTCGGTGCGCGCCAGATCACGCAGGATCGGACAATCAGGCCGGTTGTCGCCCGCACAGGACGACACCAGTTCCGACAGCGTCGCGCGCATGCCCTGAAGGGCGGCGATGCGCGCGTCGATCTGTTCCAGATGCACGGCCGCGATGCGGCGCACATCCGCCGCCGCCCGCCCGGGGTCGTCATAGAGCGACAGCAGCGTGCGGCAATCCTCGATGGAGAAGCCCAGGCCGCGGGCGCGCCCCAGGAACGCCAGCCGGTGCAGGTCGGCGTCGGAGAACGCGCGGTAGCCGTTGGGATCGCGGCGCGGGCGGATCAGGCCGACCTCCTCGTAGTAGCGGATGGTCTTGGCGGGCAGGCCCGCGCGGGTGGCGACCTCTCCGATGTTCATGCGGCGGCCCTCCGGGGGGTGGGCGCGGGCCGGGTGGCGCCGCGCGGGGTCAGCACCGGCTTCAGCCCGCGCAGCCGCAGCGCGTTGGCCAGCACCGAGACCGAGGACAGCGACATCGCCCCGGCGGCCAGCATCGGCGACAGCATCACGCCCGCCACCGGCCACAGCGCCCCCGCCGCCACCGGGATCAGCAGCGTGTTGTAGCCGAACGCCCATGCGAGGTTCTGGCGGATGTTGCGCAGCGTCGCACGGCCCGCGTGCAGCGCGTTGACCACGCCCGCCGGATCGCCCGAGACGAGGACGACGTCCGCCGCCTCGATCGCGACATCGGTGCCGGTGCCGATGGCGATGCCGACGTCGGCCTCGGCCAGGGCGGGGGCGTCGTTGATGCCGTCGCCGACGAAGGCGATGCGCCCGCCCCCGGTGCCGCGCAGGCGGGTGACGGCCTCGGCCTTGGCGGTGGGCAGGACCTCGGCCAGGACCTCCTCGATGCCCAGTTCGGCGGCGACGGAGCGGGCGGTGGCGGTGGCATCGCCGGTGATGAGCGCGGTGCGCACCCCCATGGCGTGCAGCCGGGCGATGGTCTCGCGCGCGGACGGCTTGATCGGGTCGGCCACCGTCAGCAGCGCCGCGAGGCGTCCGTCGATGGCCACGAACAGCGGGGTTTCGCCGCGCCCGGCGGCGGTGTCGGCGGTGGCGGAAAGGGGCGAGGTGTCGATCCCCTCGGCCGTCATCAGGCGCGCGGCGCCGATCAGGACGTGGCGGCCGTCGACGGTGGCGGACAGGCCGAAGCCGGGGCGGGCCTCGAACGCGTCGGCCTGCGGGACCGGCAGGTCGCGGGCCTCGGCCGCGCGCAGGACGGCGCGGGCGATGGGGTGTTCGGAGCCCCCCTCGGCGGCGGCGGCGAGGCGCAGGACTTCGGCCTCCTCGAACCCCTCGGCCGGGTGGAGGGAGGCCAGCTCGGGGCGCCCTTCGGTCAGGGTGCCGGTCTTGTCGAAGGCCACGAGGTCGACCTCGGCCAGCGCCTGCAGCGCCTCGCCCCGGCGGAACAGCACGCCCATTTCGGCCGCGCGGCCGGTCCCCACGAGGATCGAGGTCGGCGTCGCCAGCCCCATCGCGCAGGGGCACGCGATGATCAGCACCGACACGCCGGCCACCAGCGCGAAGGTCAGCGCGGGATCGGGGCCGAGCGCCAGCCACACCGCCACCGTCAGCGCGGCCACCGCCATCACCACCGGCACGAAGACGGCGACCACCCGGTCCACCAGCGCCTCGATCGGCAGGCGGCCGGCCTGCGCGGCCTCCATCGTGCGGATGATCGAGGCCAGCATGGTGTCGCCGCCCACGCGGGTGGCGCGGAAGCGCAGCGCGCCGGTGGTGTTGACGGTGCCGCCGATGACCTCGGCGCCTTCGGTCTTTTCCACCGGCATCGGCTCGCCGGAGATCATGCTCTCGTCGATGTGGCTGGTGCCGGAGGTGACCTCGCCGTCGACGGCCACACGCTCGCCGGGGCGGAGGTGGAGGATGTCGCCGGGGCGGATCTGCTCCAGCGGGACCTCGGTGGCGGTGCCGTCCCGCTCCACCCGGGCGGTGCGGGGTTGCAGGCCCGCAAGCGCGCGGATCGCGGCGCCGGTGCGGCCGCGCGCGCGCGCCTCCATCCAGCGGCCCAGAAGGACGAGGGTGACGATGACGGCGGCGGCCTCGAAATAGACCGCGCGGGCGGCTTCCGGGATCAGCGCGGGGGCCACGAGCACGAGCGTGGAGTAGGCCCAGGCCGCCCCCGTCCCCAGCGCCACGAGGGAGTTCATGTCCGGCCCGCCGCGCAGCAGGCGCGGGATGCCCTGGGCGAAGAACCCCCGCCCCGGCCCCGCCAGAACCAGCGTGGTCAGCACGAACTGCAGCCACCAGGCCTGCGGGTGGCCGATGGTGGTGTGGACCCAATGGTGAAAGGCCGGGATCAGGTGGCCGCCCATCTCCAGCACGAACACCGGCAGGGTCAGGGCGGCGGCCAGCGCCGCGCGGCGGGCGGTGCGGGTGGTCTCGGACGCGGCGGGATCGGTGGGGGCGTCGGCGTCACGCAGCGTGGCGGTGTAGCCTGCCTGCCCCACCGCGTCGCGCAGGGCGTCGGCGGATTGCCCCGCGAGGTGATCGACCATGACCGTCCCGGTGGCGAGGTTGGCGCGCGCCGCCGTCACGCCCGGCAGCGCCATCAGCGCGCGCTCCACCTTGGAGGTGCAGCTTGCGCAGCTCATCCCCGCCACCGTCAGGTCGGTGCGGGCCATGCGCGCGGGATACCCCGCCGTGCGCAGCGCCGCCGTCAGATCGGCGGTGGTGGCGGTGCCGGTGACCTCGGCGCTGCGGGTGGCGAAGTTGGTGGTGGCGGATGTGACGCCCGCAACGGCTGCCAGCGCGCCATCGGCGCGCCGTGCGCATCCCGCGCAGGACAGGTTTTCGAGGTCCAGACGGATCGTGGTCGCCAAGGCGATGCCCTCCTGTGGTCTGGAAGGACAGCTAATCCTTCCAGCCACTGGAGGGTCAAGGGCGCGGGACGAGAAAACCGCCGATCAGCGGTGGTCGGACACGCGCACCGGAATCGGCACCGGCTGCGCGCCGAAGGCGTCGGCCATCGGCACCCGCTGGGGCGCGTTGCCGCCGCGGTCGGGCGTTTCGGCCATGTTCATCACGGCAATGGCGAACTGCACCGAGGCGAACAGCAAGCCGTTGAAGAAGAACAGCAGGAACAGGCCCAGAAGCCCCCCCGAGCTGGAGAGCAGCAGGTGCTGGAGGTTTGCCACGTTGAGCCCCACCAGCCCCGCGACGAAGACGCCGGCGATGGCAAAGCCGATCAGGCAGTGTCGGATGTACATACGGACAAGCTGGGGCATGGGATCTCCTTTGGGCTGAAACGGAGTGTAGCCCGGAATCAGGAGATCGCAAATGCAGCATATCGGGGCGCGACGGTATGCCCGCCCCGCCCGGATCAGTCGAAGGCCGAGGGGTGCACCTCGCGGGCCATGTGGTCGAGGACGCCGTTGACGAAGGCGGGCTCGCGGCCCTCGGGGAAGAAGGCGCGGGCGATCTCCACGAATTCGGTGATGGTCACGCGGGGGGGCGTGGCGCCGCCGGTCAGCTCGGCGCCCGCGGCGCGGAACAGGGCGCGCAGGGTGGGGTCGATGCGGGCGATGGGCCATTTCGCCACCAGCGCGCGGTCGGTAAGCTGGTCGATGCGGGCCTGATTGTCCACCGCATCGCCGATCAGGCGGCGAAACAGGTCGATGTCGGCCTCGGCCAGCCGTTCGGCGGAGTGTTCGGAGCTGTAGTCGATGCCGATGCGGTGGGCCTCGAACTCGGCGATGACGGCGTCGGCGCCCTGGGCGGCGGCTTCCATCTGGAACAGCGCCTGGACGGCGTGCAGGCGGGCGGCCGCGCGGGCGGCGCGCCTGGCGTCGCGGCGGGCGTCGGAACGGGGGGGGTGCTGCGGCTGGGTCATGCGCGGTGGCCCCCGTCGCCTGCGATGCGGAATTCGGCCCCCGCGGGGCCGGTGCGGAAGCCCACCCCGCCGCGCGGCGCGGCCCAGCGGCGCGCGAGTGCGATCAGGTGCAGCGCTGCGGCCGCGGCGCCGCCCCCCTTGTCCATGCGGCCGGGGTCGGCGCGGACCTCGGCCTGGTCGCGGTTTTCCACCGTCAGGATGCCGTTGCCGATCAGCGCGCCATCGAGGCCCAGCAGCATCAGCCCGCGGGAGCTGTCGTTGCACACGGTGTCGTAATGCGTCGTCTCGCCCCGGATCACGCAGCCCAGCGCCACGAAGCCGTCGTAGTTGGCGCGCAGCTGCGCCAGCCGCACGGCGGTGGGGATCTCCAGCGCGCCGGGGACCTCCACGATGTCATGGGTGGCCCCGGCGGACTGTGCCACAGTCGCGGCGCCCGCGATCAGGTTGTCCGCGATGTCGCGGTAGTAGGGCGCCACCACGAACAGCAGCTTCACCGGCGCGGTGAAGTCGGGCAGCGGAAGGGAGGCGTGGGGTTCGGTCGCGGCCATGGGCGTGATCCTTCAGGCGCGGGGATTGGGGTGGGCGCGGGGAATCGGACGGGTGCCGGTGATCGTCAGGCCGTACGCCTCCAGCCCCACGACGCGGGGCACGCCGGAGTTGGTGACCAGCACGATGTCGCCAAGGCCCAGCGCCGAAAGGATCTGCGCGCCAAGGCCGTACTGGCGCAGGGTGCCGGGCGTGGCCTCGGCCCCGGTCGCCAGCCGCATGTCGAGGTCGCGCAGCAGGACGACCACGCCGCGCCCCTCGGCCGCGATGACCTCCATCGCGCCCTGCAGGTCGCCCGCGTGGCCCGGGTCGATGCCCAGCAGGTCCGACAGCGGATCAAGCGCATGCATCCGCACCAGCACCGGGTCGGGCGTCGTCAGGTCGCCCTTGGTCAGGACGATATGCTCGGCGCCCTGGGTCTCGTCGGCGAAGACGCGCATCAGCCAGTCGCCGCCGTGGGCCGAGGTGACGGGGCGCGCGGCGCGCTCCACCACCAGATTGTCGTGGCGGCGGCGATAGGCGATCAGGTCGGCGATGGTGCCGATCTTCAGCCCGTGCCGCTGCGCAAAGGACACGAGGTCGGGCAGCCGCGCCATGGTGCCGTCGTCGTTCATGATCTCGCAGATCACGCCCGAGGGGTTGAGGCCCGCCAGACGCGCCACGTCCACCGCGGCCTCGGTGTGGCCGGCGCGCACCAGCACGCCGCCGTCGCGGGCGCGCAGGGGGAACACATGGCCCGGGGTGGCGATGTCGGCGCCGCCCTTGGTGGGGTCGGTGGCGACCGCGATGGTGCGCGCACGATCATGGGCCGAGATGCCGGTGGTCACCCCCTCGCGCGCCTCGATCGACATGGTGAAGGCGGTCTCGTGGCGCGAGGAATTCTTGGGGCTCATCAGTTGCAGGCCCAGCGCGTCGATGCGCGCGCCCGGAAGTGCCAGGCAGATCAGGCCGCGGCCGTGGGTGGCCATGAAGTTCACGGCCTCCGGGGTGGCCATCTGCGCGGGGATCACGAGGTCGCCCTCGTTCTCGCGGTCCTCGTGGTCGACGAGGATGAACATGCGGCCGTTGCGGGCGTCGTCGATGATCTCCTCGATGGTGGAGATGGCGTCGGCGTATCCCTCGCCGCCGGAACCGGGGGCGGGGCTGTGGGCGGGGCTGGTCATGGCTGGGGCCTCCGGGCTGTTGCCGGGCACATAGGTCATCGGCGCGGCGGGGGAAAGAGGCGCCGGAGCGCGTGGCCGGGCGCGCGGGTCGGGCGCGCGGTTCAGCCGCGCCCCTCCTCCACGGCGAAACACGCGGTCATGCCGTCGCCCGAGGGCACCGCGCGCGGCACCTCGCGCCGGCAGCGGTCGGCCACCAGCGGGCAGCGCGGATGGAAGGCACAGCCCGACGGCGGGTCGATGGGGTTGGGGATCTCGCCCTCCACCTGCTTGCGGCGCCGCCCGGTCATGGCGAGGTCGGGCACCGCATCCAGCAGCATCCGGCTGTAGGGGTGGCGCGGGTCGGTGAACAGGCGCTTGGCCTCGGCCACCTCGGCCAGGCGGCCGAGATACAGCACGCCGATGCGGCCGGCCATGTGGCGCACCACCGACAGGTCATGGCTGATGAACAGATAGGTCAGGCCGAATTCGTCCTGAAGATCGCGCATCAGGTTGAGGATCTGCGCCTGCACCGAGACATCGAGCGCCGAGGTCGGCTCGTCGCACACGATGAACTCGGGGCGCGAGGACAGCGCGCGGGCGATGGCGATGCGCTGGCGCTGTCCGCCGGAGAATTCATGCGGGAATTTGGCCGCGTCGCGGGCGCCGAGGCCCACCACCTCCAGCAGGCGCGCGACCTCGCGCCGCACCTCGGCGCCGGAGGCGAGGCCGAAGGTGCGGATCGGCTCCGCGATGATCTCACCCACCCGCCAGCGCGGGTTGAGGCTGGCGAACGGGTCCTGGAAGATCATCTGGAAGCGCTTGCGCAGCTTGCGCATGGCCGCGCCGTCGGTGCCGGTCATCGGCTGGCCGTCGAACACGATGCGCCCCCCGGACGGCGCCAGAAGGCCCACGATCATCTTGGCGATGGTGGATTTGCCCGAGCCGCTTTCGCCCACGAGCGCGAAGGTCTCTCCGCGCCGGATCTCGAAGCTGACATCGGCGACGGCGGTGAGGAACGCCTTGGGCTCGCGCTCGATCACGCGGTTGAGCCAGGGTTTCGACACATCGAAGGTGCGCGACAGCCCCTCGATGCGGACCAGTGCGTCAGACATCGCCCACCCCCTCGCGCGCATGCAGCCAGCAGGCGACCTGGCGCCCCTGCCCCCGCGCCAGCAGATCGGGCCGCTCGGTCCGGCAGCGGGGCATCACCTGCGGGCAGCGCGGGTTGAAGGCGCAGCCCTGCGGGATCGCGTCCAGCCGGGGCATCGCACCGGGGATCTGCGTCAGACGCTCGGCGGTCTGGGTCAGCGTCGGGATGGAGCCCATGAGGCCCGCGGTATAGGGATGCTCGGCCGCCTGGATCACGTCGCGCACGGGGCCGATTTCCGCGACCCGTCCGGCATAGAGCACCGCCACCCGGTCGGCGGTTTCCGCGATCACGCCCATGTCGTGGGTGATCAGCATCACCGCCGCGCCGCGATCGGCGCAGATGTCGCGCAGCACGTCGATGATCTGCGCCTGCACGCTGACGTCGAGCGCGGTGGTGGGTTCGTCCGCGATCACCAGCTCGGGCTCGGCGGCGAGTGCCAGCGCGATGACCACCCGCTGGCGCATGCCCCCGGAGAAATGGTGGGGATAGTCGTCGATGCGGCGGCGCGCGGCCGGGATGCCGACCTGGTCCAGCAGGGCGACCGCGCGCTCGCGCGCCTCGCGCTCGGACAGGCCCAGGTGGGTGCGGATCGTCTCGATCAGCTGCTCGGCCACGGTATAGAGCGGGTTGAGCGAGGTCAGCGGGTCCTGGAACACCATGCCGATGCGGCGGCCGCGGATGCTGCGCATCCGGTCCTCGGGGATGTTGTCGATACGCTCGCCGCGCAGGCGGATCTCGCCGCCCGCGATCCGGCCGGGGCGGTCGATCAGGCCGATGATGGCGGAGCCGGTGATGGATTTCCCGGCGCCGGATTCGCCGACCATGCCCAGCACCTCCCCCTCGGCGATGTCGAAGGACACGCGGTCCAGCGCGCGCAGCGTGCCCCGGCGGGTGGGGAATTCCACGACCAGGTCGCGGACGGACAGGAGCGGTTCGGACATCAGCGGAGCCTTGGGTTCAGCGCGTCACGCAGCCAGTCACCCAGCAGGTTGACCGACAGCGCCAGCGCCAGAAGGGCTGCCGAGGGGAACGCCAGGATCCACCACTCGCCCGAGAACAGGAACCCCTGCCCGATGCGGATGAGCGTGCCGAGCGAGGGCTGCGTGGGCGGCAGGCCGACACCGAGGAACGACAGCGTCGCCTCGGCGATGATCGCGAGCGCAAGGCCGATGGTGGCGATCACGAGGACCGGCCCCATCACGTTGGGCAGGATGTGGCGCACGAGGATCTTGACCGGATGGGCGCCGATGACGCGGGCGGCCTGGACGTATTCCTTGTTCTTTTCCACCATCGTGGCGCCACGCACGACGCGGGCGTACTGCACCCAGTCCGACAGCCCGATCGCCACGATCAGCACCCAGATCGCCATCGCCTCGCGGTAGGCGGCCGGGATGAAGCCGCGCGCGACCCCGAAAATCAGCAGCGCCAGCAGGATCGACGGGAAGGTCAGCTGCACATCGGCCACCCGCATCAGCAGCCCGTCCAGCCAGCCGCCCCGGAACCCCGCGATCAGCCCCAGCGTGATCCCGAGCGTCATCGCGAACAGCACCGCCGCGAAGCCCACGAACAACGAGGTGCGCGCGCCATAGAGGATGGTGGAGAACACGTCGCGGCCCTGGTTGTCGGTGCCCAGCCAATAGACGTTGCCGGTGAAGGCGTTCGGCTCCATCGGCGGGGTGAAGCCGTCCATCAGGTTCAGCGTGGCGGGGTCGAACGGGTTGTGCGGCGCGATCAGCGGCGCCAGCACCGCGCCCAGGATGATCAGCGTCGCCACCACCCCCGACACCAGCGCCACCGGCGAGGTGCGGAAGCTGTAGGCGAGGTCACTGTCCCAGGCACGCCGCAGCGCGTTGGGACGGTCTTCGGGGGTGAAGTCGCTCATCTCGGCTCCGGGGTTTCAGTGCCGCGCGGCGCCGCGGTCCACCCGCAGGCGCGGGTCCACGACGTAGTAAAGCAGATCGACGATCAGGTTGATCACCACGAAGATCAGCGCGATCAGCATCAGATAGGCCGCCATCACCGGCACATCGACAAAGCGCACCGCGTTGATGAAGAACGCCCCCACGCCGGGCCACTGGAACACCGTCTCGGTGATGATGGCGAACGCGATGATGGAGCCAAGCTGCAGGCCGGTGATGGTGATGACCGGCACCAGCGTGTTCTTCAGCGCGTGGCCGAAGTGGATGGCGCGGTTCGACAGGCCCCGCGCGCGGGCGAACTTGATGTAGTCGGTGCGCAGCACCTCCAGCATCTCGGCCCGCACGAGGCGCATGATGAGGGTCAGCTGGTAAAGTCCCAGCGTGATCGCCGGCAGGATCAGCGCCACGCGCCCCGATTCCGTCAGGAAGCCCGTGCGCCAGCCGCCGATCTGCACCACCTCGCCGCGGCCGAACGACGGCAGCCACTGCAATTCCACCGCGAACACCCAGATCAGCAGCACACCGATCAGGAAGGTCGGCAGCGACACCCCGATCAGCGAGACCGTCATGATCGCGTTCGACAGCCAGCCCCGCCGGTTCAGCGCCGTGTACACGCCTAGCGCCACGCCCAGCACGAAGGCCGCGATCCCCGACACCAGCGCCAGCTCCAGGGTGGCCGGAAGACGCTGGAGGATCAGCTCGGCCACCGGCTGCTGAAGGCGGTAGGAGATGCCGAAATCCCCCCGCAGCACCCGCCCGATGTAGTCGATGAACTGCATCCAGAACGGCTGGTCGAGGCCGAGGCGCGCGCGCAGCGCATCGCGATCGGCGGCCGTGGCCTCCTGCCCCATCAGGCTGGCCACGGGGTCGCCCACGAACCGGAACAGCGCAAACGAAATCAGCGCCACGACAAGCATGACGAGAACCGATTGCACAAGGCGGCGCAGGATGAAGGCGGTCATGGTTCGGGCCGGGTTGCGGCCGTGGCCCGTGCCACGGCTTCCTCTGGAGTGGGCTTAGTGGAGGATGCGCCCGAGAACAATCCCGCCGCGCGGGACGCAGCGCCATAAAATGCAGCGCCCGCCCGCAAGGTGGGCACGCGGATCAGCCGCGCTCGGCCGCCAGCGCCTCGATCTGGGGGCGCAACCCCTCCAGCCGGTAGCCGTGGCGCGCGCCCGCGCCGATCAGCGCATCCGCCGGCTGCCGTCCGGCCTGCGCCAGCGCCCACACCACCGACGAGCGGTTGCCCGAGGCGCAGTAGGCCAGCACCGGACCCGCCGCCCCCGCCATCGCCGCCGCCTGCGCGTCCACATGCGGACGCGACAGGGTCATGGCGTCAAACGGATTGTCGAGAAAGGTCATCCCCGCCGCCTCGACGGCCGCCCGCAGGCGGTCGGCGGCCAGGTCGGGCGGGTTCTCGGCATCGGGGCGGTTGCAGATCACCGTGGTGTAGCCCGCCGCGGCGATGGCGGGCACGTCCTCGGGGGCGATCTGCGGGCTGACGGCATAGCTGTCGGACAACGGGCGAATATCCATGGGAGCTCCCTGTTCCCGGGCGGGTTTCTCAGGCGGCGGCAAGCCGGTCGATGCGGCTGCGCAACCCCGGCGTCACCAGCATACCCGCAGCCATCGCCGCAAGAAAGACCAGCCCCCCCGTTCCGCCCCACGTCAGCGAGGCCATCGCCGGGCCCGGGCACAGCCCCGCCAGCCCCCAGCCCGCCCCGAACAGCACCGAGCCCAGCACCAGGTTGTGGCCCAGCTTCGGCTCGGGCGCGGGCGGGAACGCGCCGCCCAGCGCCGGCGCGCGGCGCCGCGCGGCCACCCGCCACGCCACCGCCATCGGCAGGATCGCCCCCCCCAGCACGAAGGCCAGCGTCGGGTCCCAGGCGCCGAACACATCCAGCCAGCCCTGGACCCTGGTGGTGTCGGTCATCCCCGAGACCAGCAACCCCACTCCGAACAGACTGCCAGCCACGAAGGCATAGATCGCGCGCACCATGTCAGATCACCCCCAGAAGATGCCGGAACAGGACCACCGCGACCCCGCCCGCCAGCAGATAGATCACCGTCGCCACGATCCCGCGCAGCGACAGCCGCGCGATCCCGCACACCCCGTGCCCCGAGGTGCAGCCGTTCGCCAGCCGCGTGCCGATCCCCACCAGCAGCCCCGCCGCCACGATCACGCCCAGATTCGAGGTGATGTGCGTCGACACCCCCGGCACGAAGGCATACGCCATCACCCCCGGCACCAGCACGAGGCCCGCGACAAAGGCCCCCCTCTCGGCCGCGGAGCCCCAGCCCGAGCGGTCGATCAGCCCGCCGAGGATGCCGCTGGCCCCCATGATCCGGCCGTTCACCAGCAGGAACATCGCCGCCGCGCAGCCGATCAGCAGACCGCCCGCAAATCCCCAGATCCACTCCGCCTCGATCATTGGTCCGCTCCATACCGGGATGTGTCGGAAAGACAGGTAACAAGGACATCAAAAATCTCAAGGTGTGAATGTGTCGCCACCCCGGCAAAGCTTGATGCAGGTCAAGGAGACGGCCCGCCCGGAGCGGATAGCGTTTCCGTCACCGCCGCACCGGACGCCATCGCGCACACCGCCGGGCCGGCGCAGAAGTGCCGCCGCACCGACGGCGACGCGATGCCAGCGCCCGCCCCTGCCGGGCGGCGCACACCAGATCAGAGGCGCCCGTCGGGCGCGAGGGAGAGGTTCATGGGATCGGTCCAACCCCGGAAATCCGCCGCGATGACAGGATGGCTCGAGACGGTGCAGCGGGACCCAGGGTCGATGGGTGCGTTCCGGCGCCGCATCGAATCGCTGCTGTGTGACCCGGCCGTGGCGCGGCGCATCGCGCGTCGGCTGAACGGCGAGCAGTCCGAAACGGCACCACGCCGCCCTGCGCGCGGCGTGCAGGGTGCGCGCCCGCAGGACGCCTGCGCGATCGCGCGCGAGGACTGCCCGCAGGGGTCGATCTTCGGTCGGTGCGATTGCGACGGGGCGTGCCGGTTGATGCCGTTCGACCTGAAGGGCCTGCTGGGACGCAGCGCGCCGCCGGTGCTGGTGGCGGCCACGCGGCACTGAGCCAACATGGCAGCGCCGGGGCGCGCGACCACCCCCTGCGGACGTCCCGGCAGACCGGGTCGTCAGGCCAGGAACAGCCCCGCGACGACAATCGCCAGACCCAGCGCCGAGACCAGCAATGCCGCGAAATTGACCACCACCACCCGGTGCATGCGCGCGCGCAGGGCCGCGTCGTCCAGACCCGCGCGGCGCGCGCGCACCGCCGAGATGATGCACCACACGATGCCCGCCAGCCCCGCCAGCGTGACCGCCGCACCGCCCCAGACCAACGCCGCCATCCCGCGCCCCCCTGTCCTTGTGTCCGCATCCGAGGGGTTCGCCTAGACGACGGCCGGTCCGGCGACAAGGCCCGCGCGCCCGATCGGCCTTGATCCCCGGCGGGCCGGTCGCTAGCAGGATGGCCCGGCCCACCGTGGTCCGGCCCACCGTGGCCCGGCCCCATCCCGCCCCAGTCCAGATCCGGAGACACCCATGAGCGACCCCACCGCCGCCTATGACATCACCGCCGCCGAGCTGCGGCAGTTCGTCGAGCAGTTCGAGGCGCTGGAGGAGCAGAAGAAGGACATCGCCGACCAGCAGAAGGAGGTGTTGTCCGAGGCCAAGGCGCGCGGCTACGACACCAAGGTGATGCGCAAGATCATCGCCCTGCGCAAGCGCAAGCCCGACGACATCGCCGAGGAGGAAGCGATCCTGGAGATGTACAAGGCCGCCCTCGGCATGTCCTGAGGCGGCCGCACAGGATCCCGCGCCCGGCCCCGCGCCCGGTCCCGCGTGCGCACCCGCGCGCAGACCCGCGCGCGGACAGTTGACCACCCGCCCCCCGCGCCGCTATGGACGGCGCCACGCCGGTTTAGCTCAGCTGGTAGAGCAGCGGTTTTGTAAACCGAAGGTCGGGGGTTCGAGTCCCTCAACCGGCACCACGCCTCCTGCGTCGATCCGCGTGGCTGCGGCGGCGGCCGGCCTCAGACCGGCAGGGCGGTGGTCGACTTGATCTCTTCCATCGACAGCAGCGCGGTGACGTTGTGGACCTTCACCTCGGCGATCAGCGCCTGGTAGAAGGCGTCATAGGCGCGGGCGTTGGGGACGCGGACCTTGAGGATGTAGTCGATCTCGCCGGCCAGGCGGTGGGCCTCCAGCACCTCGGGGCGGGCGCGCACGGCGCCGAGGAAGCGGCGCTGCCACTCGGGCTCGTGCTCGGAGGTGCGCACCAGGACGAAGAAGCACGCATCGAACCCCAGCGCCACCGGATCCAGGATCACCGTCTGGCCCAGGATCACACCCGCCGCCCGCATCCGGCGGATCCGGTTCCACACCGGCGTCTTGGACGAGCCGACGATGCGCGCGATCTCCTCCAGCGACTGGCCCGAATCGCGTTGCAGCTCCGCAAGGATCCTGCGGTCGAGGGTGTCGAGGCGAACGGGCTCGGACATCGGGGGGATTCCGGACTGGGGGTGGCG
>NZ_NHSD01000133.1 GCF_016653255.1 Rhodobaculum claviforme | reverse complement strand
GTCGGCGGGGGTGTGGGGGCGCGCGCCGCAGGCTTCGGCCAGGGCGGCGACGGCGGCCGGGCCGTCCTGGTCGAAGGCGGCAAGCGGGATCACCTCGCAGCCCTCCGGCAGCACCAGGCTGGGGCGGTCGGGATAGGCAAAGAACGCCACCGGCGCCTGCGTCTCGATCAGGATGGCGTGGCGGAACCGCGCCAGCACCTCCAGCGCCATGTCCACGGGATAGGGGATCTTGGCGAGGTTCACCCGGCCCGCGCCGCGCTCGATCCGGCGGTTCGATGTGGGGGCCATCAGCGCGGCCCCCGTGCGCTCGGCGATGCCCGCGAGCAGCGCCAGCGTGGCGGTATCCTCCAGCACCGCGCCGCCCACCAGGAGCAGGGTGTCGGGACCCAGCGCGGCCGCGGCGGCATCCAGCGTGGCGGGGTCGATGGCGCGCGCGGGCGTGGGGCTTACGGGGGCGGCCACCACGCCGCCTTCGTCCCAGCCGATGTCGGCGGGCGCGATCAGGGTGGCGACCTGTCCCGGCTTGGACCTCGCGGCCGCCAGCCCCTCGGCCGCGTCCTGCGCGATGGTGGCGGCATGGGTCGCGGTGCGCACCCAGTCCGAGAACGGCGCGGCCGCGCCCGCCACATCGCCCGTCAGCGGCGCGTCATAGGCCAGGTGCCGCACCGCGTGGTCGCCCACCAGGTTCAGCATCGGCGTGCGCGCCTTGCGGGCGTTGTGCATGTTGGCACCCGCATTGGCCAGGCCGGGCGCCAGGTGCAGCAGCGTGACCGCAGGCTTGCCGGCCATGCGGGCATAGCCATCCGCGGCGCCGGTCACCACGCCCTCGAACAGGCCAAGGACACAGCGCAAGAGGTTGGTACGGTCGAGCGCATCGACGAACTGCATCTCCGACGTGCCGGGATTGGCGAAGCAGACTTCGACGCCCGCCCCGTGGAGGGTGCGGACAAGACTTTCGGCGCCGTTCATGCGGGGGTGGTCTCCTTGTTGCGGGTGCGGGCGGCGGCAAGAACCGCAAGCCTCCGCGCCAGCGGGGTGTTGGCATCGAGCGGGCGGGTCTGCGCGCGCATCGTTGCGGGTTCGGCCAGGTGGCAGGCCACGCGCGTGTCACCGATGGTGCGCAGCTCCGGACGCTCGGCCCGGCAGCGGTCCACCGCCAGCGGGCAGCGGGGGTGAAAGGCGCAGCCGGTGGGCGGGTTCATGGCGCTGGGCAGGTCGCCCTCGACGCTGGCGTGCACGCGCCCCGCGCTGGGGTCCGGGCGCGGCGCGGCGGCGATCAGCGATCGGGTGTAGGGGTGCAGGGGGGCCGCGAACAGCTCGGCCGACGGCGCCTCCTCGACCATGCGGCCGAGGTACATCACCGCCACGCGGGTCGCGATATGGCGCACGACGGCAAGGTCGTGACTGATGAAGACATACGCCACGCCGAGCTGCTTCTGGATGTCCTGCAACAGGTTGACGATCTGCGCCTGCACGGAGACGTCGAGCGCCGACACCGGCTCGTCGCACACGATCAGGCGCGGGCGCGTGGCCAGCGCGCGCGCGATCCCCACCCGCTGGCGCTGCCCGCCCGAGAATTCGTGCGGGTAGCGTTCGGCGTGGAACGACGACAGGCCGCACAGGCCCAACACCTCGGCCACCTTGGCCTGCAGGTTGGCCTGCGTGGCGACGCCATGCAGCAACAGCGGCTCCGACAGCACCTCGCGCACCGTCATGCGCGGGTTGAGCGAGCCGTAGGGGTCCTGAAAGATGATCTGCATGCGCTTGCGCATCTGCCGCAGATCGGCGCGCGACAGCGTCATCAGGTCGGTCCCATCCAGCCGCATGGTGCCGGAGGTTGGCTCGATCAGGCGCAGCAGGGCGCGCCCGGTGGTGGACTTGCCGCAGCCGGATTC
This sequence comes from Rhodobaculum claviforme, assembly GCF_016653255.1. Classification (GTDB taxonomy): domain Bacteria; phylum Pseudomonadota; class Alphaproteobacteria; order Rhodobacterales; family Rhodobacteraceae; genus Rhodobaculum; species Rhodobaculum claviforme. The sequence goes on along the minus strand of NZ_NHSD01000133.1, from coordinate 13,777 downwards.
GCCCACGATGGCCAGCGTCTCGCCCGCGTTCACGGTGAAGCTGACGTCGGTGACGGCCTGCACGGTGCCGACCACCCGGCGCAACAGGCCCCGGCGGACGGGAAAATGCTTGGTCAGGCCCTCGACCTCCAGCAGGGCGCTCATGGCCGGGCTCCTTCGATGGGGGCGTGCCAGCAGGCGACGCGGTGGGCATCGGCGATGGCGCGCAGTGGCGGCGGCTGGGTCTTGCAGCGGTCATCGGCCAGCGGACAGCGCGAGGCGAACCGGCACCCCTTGAGCACGGCCCAGGGCGGCGGAACCGACCCCTCGATGGTGGCCAGCCGGTCGGCGTCCACGTCGATGCGCGGCACCGCCGCCATCAGCCCGATGGTGTAGGGGTGCTGGGGATCGGCGAACAGCGCCGCGGTGGGGGCCTGTTCGACGACGGTGCCGGCGTACATCACCACCACCTCGTCGCAGGTTTCGGCCACCACGCCCAGATCGTGGGTGATCAGCAGGATCGCGGTGCCGGTGCGATCCTGGAGGTCCTTCATCAGTTCCAGGATCTGCGCCTGGATGGTGACATCCAGCGCGGTGGTGGGTTCGTCCGCGATCAGCAGGTCGGGGTCGTTGGCCAGCGCCAGCGCGATCATCACCCGCTGGCGCTGCCCTCCCGACAGCTGGTGGGGGTAGTCGTCCACCCGTTTGGACGGCGACGGCAGGCCCACGAGGTCGAACAGCTCGATCGCGCGCTCGCGGGCGGCCTGGGCCGAGAGGTTGGCGTGGACCTTGAGGCTCTCGATGATCTGGGCGCCGCAGGTATAGACCGGGTTGAGCGAGGTCATCGGCTCCTGAAAGATCATGCCCATCCGGCCACCGCGCAGCGCGCGCATCTGCGCGTCCGGCAGCGTCAGCAGGTCCTGCCCGTCGAAGGTGATGCGCCCGCCGGCGTAGCGGCCCGGCGGCGCCGACACCAGCCGCATGATCGCCAGCGAGGTCACGGACTTGCCGCAGCCCGATTCGCCCACGATGCCGAGGGTGCGGCCCCGGTGGACCGAGAAGCTGACACCGTCCACCGCGCGGAACACGTTGCGGTCCACGCCGAACTCGACGCGCAGGTCCTCGACCGAGAGGATCGGGGGGTCCGCGGGTGTCATCATGCCACCGGATAGGTCAGGGGGGATGCTTGGGTGTGGTGCCGCCCGGCATAGTCGAGCGCGGTGAACGCGGCCTCGGCCCGGCGCTGGGCCGCCTCCAGCCGCGCGGTGGCGTCGTCGAGGTCGAAGGCAAGGCAGGTGCCGTCGCGCACCACCTGGGTGCCGTCGACGAACACGTCGCGCACCGCGCGTTCGGCCGCGACATAGATCAGGCTGCGCAACGGGTCGCGCACGGGGCGCATCGCCGGGTGGCTGATGTCGGCGATGAACAGGTCGGCCTTTGCCCCCGGCGCCAGCCGCCCGATGTCGTCGCGCCCCAGGATGGCCGCGCCGCCCACCGTCGCCGCGTCGAAGATGTGCGAGGTGCGCAGGTCAAAGGGATCGCCCGACAGAAGCCGCGAGTTGGTGAGCGCGTTGCGCATTTCCTCCAGCATGTTGTGGGGATAGGTGTCGGTGCCGATGCCCACGGGAATGCCCGCGCGCAGGTACCGGCCCACGGTGCGCATGGCGATGCCGCGGCGCTGGAACACGGTGGGGCAGTGCGCGACCGCCGCACCCGAGGCGCGCAGCATCTCGAAATCCCGTGCCTGTGGCCAGTGCAGCCAGGGATGATCGTTGAGGAAGATGCCGTGCCCGATGATCGCGCCGGGTTTCAGCACGCCCAGCGCATCGAGCCATTCGACCGGGGTCTTGCCGTGGCGGCGGGTGATCTCGTGGAACTCCACCACCGACTGCGCCGCGTGGATCTGGAACGGGACGCCCCGCTCCTGCGCGGCGGCGAAGCTGTCGGCGATCAGATCGGCGGTGCAGGTATCGATCTGCGACGGCGCGACCATGCCCGACATCCGCCCCGAGGGATGCGCGTTGGCCGCGTCCACCAGCTTCAGCGCGGCGTCCATGGCGGCGCGGCCGGCGGCCTCGTCCCATTCATACTCGACCACATGGCCGTTGCGCGTGAACCACCGCGCCGAGCGGTACATCGGGGCTGCCACCGCGCGGATGCCGGAGCGTTCCAGCAGGTCGAACCAGTCGTCATAGGGCACCGACAGGTCCACCAGCGTGGTAACGCCCGACATCAGCAGTTCCGACAGCCCGACCTCGGTGCAGGCGGTGCGGCCCGCGTCATCGGGGCGGAACAGCGGCATGAATTCGTAAAGCGACGAGTTGTAGAGCTTCGGGCTGCCAAGTTCGTCCAGCATGCCCTTGTTCATCGGCTCCGACAGCGGGTGGCTGTGGATGTTCACCAGCCCCGGGCTGACCAGCCGGTCGGTGCCGTCGATCTCCACCGCGGCCGCGCCGTCCCAGTGCCCGCCCACCTGCAGGATTTGCCCGCCGGCAAACGCCACGTCCCCGCCCTGAAGGTACCGGTGCCCGCCCGCGCCGTCCCCCGCGTCGGGGTCCCATGCGACGATCCAGGCGGCGTTGCGGATGACGGTGACGGCGTCGGACATGGGGGCTCCGGTCAGGTTGGGAAGGGGGAAGGCTGCAGGGGCGGGCCGGGGGGATCCCCCCGGCCCGTCCGCGTGGTCAGTCGTTGAAGCGCAGGTCGAGGCCCTTGTAGAGGCCCGCGCCATAGATGTTGTGCGGCACCACCGGCGCCATCGCGGTCGTGTGGGCGATGAACATCGGCTCGTGATAGAGCGGGATCCACACGGCGGCGTCGTGCACGATCTCCAGTACCTCGCCATAGGAGGACGCGCGCGTGCCGTCGTCGGTCGCCGTCTTGCCCGCCTGCAACAGGTCGTCCGTCATCTGGTCGATCCAGTTCATCCGGTTCGGCGTGGGCGTGTTTTCCGACCGGAAATACAGGTTCAGCGCATCGCCGGCCGAGATGTAGGGGAAGCTCATCCCGAACATGTCGAATTCCTGCGTGGCCAGCCGCGACCAGGCGACGGTGGCGTCGAACGCCTGGATCTCCATGCCGACGCCGATCTGCAACAGGTCGGCCTGCACCGCCTCGGCGATCTTGGCCCAGGTGGAGCCGGCGAAGACATAGGCCAGCGGCCGCAGCTCCAGCCCGTCACGCGCGCGCACCCCGTCCGAGCCGCGCTCCCAGCCGGCCTCGTCCAGCATCCGGTTGGCCAGGTCCACGTCGTGGCGCAGCAGCCGGTCGTCAAGGTCGGGGTTCCAGTCCAGCGCGGCCTGGCTGATGTAGCTGAAGGCGGGCTCGACCATGCCGAAGAACAGATCCTCGGCCATCGCCTCCTGATCGACCGCCAGGTTCATCGCCTGACGCACCACCGGGTCGGCGACGACGTCCTTGTCGACCTTGAAGCCCATGAAGTAGGTCCAGAACGCCTCGTCGGACTGCACGACCTCCACGGTGGGGGTGGCGCGCAGCTGTTCGATGGCGATGGCCGGGACATACTGGGTGATCTGCGACTGGCCGGTGATCAGGGCCACCGTGCGGGTGCTTTCCTCGGGCACGATCTGCCAGGTGATGCGCTCCAGATGCGCGGGGCCCTGGTTGTCGTGGAACGACGGACCCCAAGTGTAGTTGGGGTTGCGCTCGATCACCATGCGGTCGCGCGGCGCCCAGTCGACCCAGCAGAACGGGCCGGTGCCGTTGAAGCCGTTGATGCCGAAGTCCTCGCCCAGCGCCTCGGCGCTGTCGCGGTCGAAGATGGTGCCGAAGCTCTGGGTCAGCTGGTAGAGCAGTTCGGAGAACGGCGCCGACAGCTCGTATTCGACGGTCAGGTCGTCGACGGCGCGGATCTCCACCACGTCGCCCGCGCGCCACGCCACCGGCGAGGACGTCTCGGGGTCGACCCAGCGCGACAGCGACCAGACCACGTCGTCGGCCGTCAGCGGCTTGCCGTCGCAGAAGGTCACGCCCTCCTTGAGGTGGAAGGTATAGATCAGGCCGTCGTCCGACACCTCCCAGCTGTGCGCCAGCCCGTCGCTGAGGGTCTGCATGTCGGGCTCCAGCGACACCAGCGTATCGCCGAGCATGAACAGCACCTCGGCCGCCGCGCGCGCGGTGGAGCGGTGGGGGTCATAGTTGTTGCTGTCGACCTCACGGACGATGGTGACTTCCTGCGCGGCGGCAAGCGCGGGCAGCATCAGCGCCGTGCTGGCGGCCAGCACGAGCCGGACGGAGTGTTTCGGTGTGCGTGTCATGGTGTGGGCTACCTTTCCCTGTTGGATCAGATGCGCCCGGCGTTGCCCGCCGGGTCCGTTGCGAAATTGCCGCGCGCGCCCGGGGTCGGCCCCGTCAGGGGTGCCGTCTGCCTGGTGGGGCGGGGGCGTCGGGTCATGGTCGGGTCTCCCTTCCGCGTCAGCCGCGCAGCCGCGGGTCCAGCACATCGCGCAGCGCGTCGCCGACGATGTTGGCACACAGCACGATGACAAAGATCGCCACCGACGGGATCACCGCGATATGCGGCGCGAACAGCAGGAAATCGCGCCCCTGCGCCGCCATCATCCCCAGTTCAGCCGCCGGCGGGCGCGCGCCCAGCCCGAGGAACGACAGCGCAGCCCCGATCAGGATCACCTGGCCAAACCGCAGGCTGATGAAGATCATGATCGACGAGACGCAGTTGCGCATCAGGTACCGCGTGAACAGCGCCCGGTCCGACAGGCCCACGGCGCGACCGGCCTCGATGAACTCCTGCTCCATCACGGACACGGCGATGGAGCGCGCGATGCGGGCGCAATCGGGGATGGTCGCGATCGCCAGCGCCACGATCACCGGCACCACCCCGGGGCCGAACACCGCCACCAGCGCCAGCCCCAGCAGGATCGCGGGGAACGACAGCATCATGTCCACCAGCCGCATGACATAGGGGTCGATGCGCTTGTAGAACGCCGACAGAAGCCCCAGAAGCGAGCCGAAGATTCCCCCCACCAGCACCGCCACCACGCCGATGATCAGCGTCGTGCGCGTGCCGTACAGGATGCGCGAGAGCATGTCGCGCCCCTGGCCGTCGGTGCCCAGGATGTGGGTCCATGTGCCGCGCGCCTCCCACACCGGAGGCAGCATCACCGCCCGGCTGCTGGCATAGGGGTTGTGAGGCGCGATCAGCGGCGCCAGTGCCGCGCCCAGCACGATCAGCGCCAGGATCAGCAGGCCCAGCGCGGCGGCGCGGTCGGCCAGCAGCAGCTGCCACCAGGCGCGTCTGCGCGGGGCCAGGGCGGCGGTGTCGATCTCGGCGGTCGTGCTCATTTCTTCTGCACCCTCGGGTCGAGCAGGGCATAGAGGACGTCCACGACCAGGTTGACCAGAATGAAGGCCAGCGCCAGCACCAGGATCGCGCCCTGCGTTAGCGGAAAGTCGGAGGACAGGATCGCCCCGACCGCAAGCCGGCCGATGCCGGGGTAGGAGAAGATCGTCTCGGTCACCACCGCGCCGCCCAGCAGATAGCCCGCCTGCAACCCGATCAGCGTGATCACCGGGATCAGCGCGTTGCGCAGCCCGTGGCGGACGATCACCGCGCGCTCCGTCAGGCCCTTGGCGCGGGCGGTGCGGACGTGGTCGAGCCGCAGCACCTCCAGCACGCTGGAGCGGGTCATCCGCGCGACGGGGCCGATGAAGATCAGCCCCAGCGACAGCGCCGGCAGCGCGATGTGGCGCAGCCCGTCCACCGTCCACAGCGGCCCGCCGCGCCCGATGAAGGGCAGAAGCTGCCACTTCACCCCCACCAGCTGGATCAGCACCAGGCAGATGAAGAAGATCGGCAGCGACACCCCCGCCACCGAAAACGCCATGATCGCGCGATCCACGAGCGACCCGCGCCACACCGCGGCCAGCGTGCCCAGCGAGATGCCCGCCGGGATCGACCAGATCAGGCACGCCAGCATCAGCTCCAGCGTCGGGCCGATGGCCGCGCCCAGCTCCACCACCACCTCGCGGTTGGAGATCAGCGACCGCCCCAGGTCCCCCTGCATCAGCCGCCCCATGTAGCGCATGAACTGCACCACCATCGGATCATCAAGGCCCATGCGCTCCCGGATCTGGGCGACGATCTCGGGCGGGGCGGCGGGCCCCGCCAGCACCCGCGCGGGATCGCCCGGCGCCACCTGCACCAGCACGAATCCAAGGATCAGAACGCCCAGCAGCACCGGGATCGACAGCAGCAGGCGGTTGAGGATGGTCTCTAGCATGGGAGGGTCTCTGGCATGGGGCCTGTCCGTTTCCTTGCCTGGGGTATGTCGCGGTCCGGCATCCTCAGCCTGTCCTGTCGTACACGACGCGGCCGCCCAGCACCGTCAGGTCGCAGCGGGCCTCCAGGATGGTTTCGGGCGGGCCGGTCAGGAAGTCGCGGTCGAACACCGCCACATCCGCAAGCTGCCCGGGCACGAGGCGGCCCTTCCGGTCCTCGGCCTTCTCGGCATAGGCCGAGGCATGGGTGTAGGCATGCAGCGCCTCCGCCACGCTCAGGGCCTGTTCGGGGCCGATCTCGGTGCCTTGCCGGGTGCGGCGGGTGACCATGGTGTAGATGTTGGGCAGGGGCGCGATTTCCGTCACCGGACAGTCGGTGGAGGCCGACGGCTGAAGCCCGCGCTCGATCCACGTCCGCATCGGGTGCGAGGCCGCGACCTTGTCCGCCGGCGCCAGCGTCAGGTACAGATCGCCGAAGTAGTACAGGAAAGCCGGTTGCGGCACCGGCAGCACATGCAGCGCCACCATCCGGTCCATCTGGTCGGGGCGCAGCCAGCCGCAATGTTCGATCCGGTGGCGGCGGTCGGGGTCGGGGGTGTCGGCCAGCGCGGCCTCGTAGGCATCGAGCACCTGGTCGATGGCCGCGTCGCCGATGGCGTGGATCGCCAGGGTGTAGCCCGCGCGGTGGGCGTCCATCACCATGCCCGTGACCTCGGCGTTGTCGGGGATGCACAGGATGCCCTTGTCGGCCGGGTCGTCGCCCAGATAGGGCCAAGTCATCGCCGCCGTGCGCCCGCCCGCGCTGCCGTCGGTGAAGATCTTGACCCCGCCGATGCGGAACATGTCGTCGCCGTGGCCGGTGACCAGGCCCGCCTCGCGGCAGCGCGCAAGGATCGTGCGGCCCTTGTCGCCCATCACCGTACCCCAGACCCGCACCGGCAGCCGGCCGGTCGTGTGGGCGGTCTGATAGGCCTCCATCTCGGACCAGCCGTCGCGCAGGCCGATGGCGGCCTCCATCACCGAGGTGATGCCGTATGTCCACAGGTCGCGGCCGCCCCGCTCGATCGCGGCGACCATGTCGTCGGGTGTGGTGCGCGGCATCACGCTGATGACCGGCTCGCGCGCGGTCTCGGCCAGCAGGCCCGTCAGACGGCCTTCGCGGCGCTCGATCAGGCCGCCTTCGGGCGACGGGGTGTTTTCCCCGATCCCCGCCATCGCCAGCGCGCGGGTGTTGGCGACCGCCAGATGTCCGCAGGTGCGCACGATATAGACCGGGTGATCGGGGCAGGCCGCGTCCAGCTCGTCGCGCGTCGGGTGCCGCCCGGTATCGAGCCGGAAGTGGTCATAGCCGCGCCCGTTGACCCACTCCCCGGCCGGGGTCTTGGCCGCGCGCGCCGTCAGCGCCGCCAGCAGTTTTTCCAGCGTGGGCGCGGCTGCGGGGCGCAGATCGACCTCGGCCATCGCAAGCCCATAGGGCAGCAGGTGCATGTGTGCATCATTCAGCCCCGGCACCGCCAGGCGCCCGGCCAGGTCGACCAGCTGCGTGTCCGGCCCGGCCAGCGCGGCGATTTCGGCCGTGGTGCCGGTGGCGATCACACGCCCGCCGCCCATCGCCACCGCCTCGGCCTCCGGCAGGCCGAGGCCGCACCAGACGCGGCCGCCGGTCAGAATCAGGTCGGGTGTCTGGTTCGGGGTCATGCGCGCCCCGCAAACATTGCATGCCGTGGTGTGCCTTGCCGCATCTCTGCTCTCTTTCCTCGGGGATTTCACGCCGCTGTCCGGCTTTTGTATGAAGAGAGCAGCGCCGAGCGCCGAGTGTCAAGACGATTGGTGCGCACAATCGACGCCGCGCCGCGGCGTTGGGCAATTGCGCGGCAGCGCGTCCGTGCCCTAGGGTGCCCCCGACACAGCAGTTCCGGAGCCGCCATGCCCGCCTTTCCCGACGTCCCCCCGACCCCGCCGCAGGCGCCGCCCGCAAGCACGCTGCGCGCGGCGCTGGAGGCCGCGCTTGCGCCCGGTGCCGTGCTGTCGGGGGACGACGTGACGGGGCGCGATCCGGGCTGGCATCCTGACAACCTGCGCGCGGGGCTGATGGTGCGCCCGTCCTCCACCGCCGAGGTGGCGCGGGTGCTGGATGTCGCCCGTCGCCACGGCGCCAGCGTGGTGCCGCAGGGCGGGCGCACCGGGCTGGTGGGGGGCACCGTATCGGCGCCGGGCCAGATCATCCTGTCGACCGAACGGCTGGCGCGCATCCGCCAGATCGACCCCGACACCCGCGTGGCCGTGGTGGAGGCCGGTGTGACCCTTGCGGCCCTGCAGGATGCCGCCGCCGCCCACGGGCTGGAGCCGGGCATCGACATCGCCGCGCGCGGCAGCGCCACCATCGGGGGCATGATCTCCACCAACGCGGGCGGCATGACGGCGCACCGCCACGGGGTGATGCGCCACCGTGTGCTCGCGCTGGAGGCGGTGCTGCCGGACGGCCGCGTGCTGTCGGACCTCGCGCCGGTGATCAAGGCCGCGACCGGGCCGGACCCGCGCCATCTGCTGGTCGGCGCCGAGGGCACGCTGGGCATCGTCACCGCCGCCGCGCTGCGGCTGGAGCCCGCGGCGCCCGCGCATGCTACCGCGTTGCTGGCGCTGCGGGATCTGGAGGCGGTGCCTGCGGCGCTGGCGGGTGTGCTGCGCCCCGACGCAGGCCATCTGCACGCGGCCGAGCTGATGACCGCGCGCCACCTGGCGTTCATGCAGGAGGCGCATGGCCATTCCCTCGGGCCGGTGGGGCAGGCGGGGGGGGCGTACCTGCTGGTCGCGCTGGCGGGACCGGCGCCCGCGCCCCTCCAGGAGGCGCTGGAGGGGCTGGCTGCGGCGCTCTACGAGGGGGGCGCGGTGGTGGATGCGCTGATCGCCACCTCGGGCGCGCAGGCCGAGCGGCTGTGGGCCCTGCGCGAGGATACCGGCGCGATCAGCCAGCGCTTCGGCGGCGCGGCGGGCTTCGATGTGTCGGTGCCGGTCTCGGCGCTGTCGGGCTACATCCGCGCGGTCGACGCGGGGCTGGCCGCGGTCGAGCCGGGCCTTGGCGCCTTTGTCTTCGGCCATGTGGCGGATGGCAACCTGCACATCGTGCTGGACCGCCCCGAGCCCTTTCCCGAGGGCTTGCGCCAGCGCATCGAGGCGGCGATCTACGGCCCCCTCGGCGCGGTGGGGGGCGTGTTCTCGGCCGAGCACGGCATCGGCTCCAAGCGGGTGGGGCATCTGATGTCGCGCGGCGATCCGGTGCGGCTGGCGGTCATGGCGCAGATCAAGGCGGCGCTGGACCCGGACGGGCTGATGAACCCCGGCAAGGTGCTGCCCGTCGCCGGGGCCTGAGGGCCGGATCAGTGCCGGCGGGGCGGCCCGGGGTCGTCGTCGTCGGGGTCGTCTCCGGCGGGTTCGGCCGGGATGGCATAGCGCCCGCCCAGCCAGCGGCCCAGATCGACATCGGCGCAGCGCCGCGAGCAGAAGGGCCGGTACTCCGCCACCGCCGGTCGATTGCAGATCGGACAGCTCATCCCGGCACCCCGTCCAGCACCTCCGTCAGCGGGCGGCGGTCGCGGCGGCGCTGGAGCTCGAAATTGCCCAGCGGCGTCCAGCCCGCCAGTACGACGCCCGCATCCTCGCGCCGGAAGGCCGCGCGCAGGGCCTGTTCCACGGTGCCGCGGTCGCGCTTGGGCATGGGGGCGAAATCCACCACGATCTGGCCGCCCAGCCCGCGCAGGCGCAATTGGCGCGGCAACTCGCGCGCGGCGTCGAGGTTGGCCTTCAGCCCCGCCGCCGGTGATCCGTCGGGGCCGGTGTTCACGTCCACCGCCACCAGCGCGCGCGTCGCCTCCACCGCCATGTGGGCGCCGCGGCCCAGCGTGGCCACCGGATCGCGCAGCGCGTCGATCAGGTCCTCGACCCCGTGGTCGGCAAAGGCGCGCGGCCCCTCGGCCAGCAGGTCGGTGTCGGGCCAGTCGCGCCGCGCCACGGCGTGTGGCCCGGGGGCTGCGTGCAGCAGCGCCGGGGGGCCATCGGGCGACAGCGCGGCGGCGGTGGCCAGCAGCGCTGCGATCTCGGCGCGCACGGCCTCCGCGTCGGCGTGTTCGGCGGCCGAGCGCAGGATGATGCCGGTCCCGTCGTCGGCGGCGGCCAGCGCGGCCTCGGCCATCTCGACCAATGCCGCGCGGATGTCGGCGTCGCGCATGCCGCGCGCGGGGTTCACCCCCGGCGCACCCGGTGTGACGATCGCCAGCCGCCCCTTGAGCAGAAGCCGCGTGCCCACCGGCAGCGCCTTGCCCGCCTCCGCCACGCCCGAGACCTGCACCACCACCCCGTCACCGGGGCGCAGCCCGTTGGTCTGGCGCAGGAAGCCGCTGGCCCCCGAGGGCAGGTCGAGAAACGCGCCCCCCAGCCCCTTGACCGGGCGGCCCAGCCGGCCGCGCAGGATCGCGCCGGGGCCCAGCGGGCCATCGGCGATCAGCAGCTCCTCCAACCGGCCATCGACGACGCGGGCGGCCGCCTCCTGCCCGCCCAGATGGCCCAGTGCGGTGACCGCGCCCTTCATGCCGCCCGCCACAGCGGATAGCCCGCCCCGCTGAGCAGTTGCGCGGTTTCCGCCAGCGGCAGGCCCACGACGCCAGTGAAGCTGCCCGACAGCCAGGGCACGAACGCCCCCGCCAGGCCCTGGATGCCATAGCCGCCCGCCTTGCCGCGCCAGTCGCCGCTGGCAAGATAGGCGTTGAGTTCATCGTCCGACAGCCGCCGCATCCGCACCGCGCTGACGACCGCCCGGGTCAGGATGCGCCCCTGCGTGCGCAGCGCGACGGCGGTGATGACGGTGTGGCGCCGCCCCGCCAGCGCCACGAGGAATTCGGCCGCCTGCGCGGCGTCCTCCGGCTTGCCCAGGATCCGGCGGCCCATCGCGACGGTTGTGTCGGCGGCCAGCACCAGATCCTCGGCTGGGGCGTCGATCGCCTCGGCCTTCTGGCGGGCGATGCGCAGGCAATAGGGGCGGGGAAGTTCGTCGCGCCGCGGCGTCTCGTCGATCTCGGGGGCGAGGATTTGGTCGGGCGTGACGCCGATCTGGGCCAGAAGGTCCCGCCTGCGCGGGCTGGCCGAGGCAAGGATCAGGCGCACGGGCACCTCCGCGGGCGGGATCGGCCGCTCCGGGCCGGATGATTCGCGCCCGACCGTGCCGGGGCCACGCGAATCGGGGGCCGGTGCGGCGTCACTTGAAGCGATAATTGATTCGTCCCTTGGTCAGGTCGTAGGGCGTCATCTCCACCTGGACGCGGTCGCCCGCAAGGACCCGGATGCGGTTCTTGCGCATCTTGCCTGCCGTGTGTGCGATGATTTCATGGCCGTTTTCGAGCTCGACCCTGAACGTCGCATTCGGCAGGAGTTCCTTCACGACGCCGGGGAATTCGAGCATCTCTTCCTTGGCCATGGTTACTCCATCCTGTGCCAACCGGCGCCACCCGCACCAATCTGGCGCGTAAATGGCGCCGACAGCCCCCGTTTTCAAGGTCTTTGTGCAGCCATGACCCCGTGCGACAGCCGCTCGGCCTGGGCCCGCCAGTCGCGCCAGTTCAGAACGCCGCCCGCCACACGCACCCGGGCGATGGCATCGAGGTTCACATCGGCCACCGCCCAGCCACCGGTGTTCATGGCGCTTTCCGCGAGGATGCCGGTCTCGGGCCAGCCACGGTCGGGGGGGCCATAGATCGCGGCGCGGCCCACGTTCATGTCCACCGCCGGGCACCACGGCGCTGCGCCGACGGTGGGGGCATGGGCGACGGCGCACTGATTCTCCAGCGCGCGGGCCATGGCGCCGATGCGGACCCGGCTGAAGCCCGCGTGCGTCTCGGTGGCCGAGGGCACCAGCAGGAGCTCGGCGCCCGCATCGACCAGCGCGCGCGCCAGCAGCGGAAACTCGCAGTCATAGCAGATCAGGATGCCGAGCCGCCCCAGCGGCGTGTCGAACACCCGCAGCGGGCCGCCGGGGCGGACGTCCCATTCCTCGGCCTCGAACCGGGTCATGATCTGCTTGTCCTGATGGCCGAGGATGCCGTCGGGCCCGAACAGCGTGGCGCGGTTGACCGGGCGGGCCCCGTCGAACACCGGCCCCGAGGCGCCGAGAATGTGCACCCGGTGGCGCCGCGCCAGGTCGGCATGCAGCGCATCCACCGCGTCGCGGTGGCGCGCGACCTCGTGCAACGAGGCCTCCAGGTCGCGCGCGGTGTCGGCGCCGCCGAGGGACGCCAGCTCCATCAGCCCGTATTCCGGAAAGACCAGAAGCTCGGCGCCCGCGCGTGCGGCATCGGCCACGCCGGTGGCCAGCTTGGTGGCGTAGCTGTCCCAGTCGTCGTGCCAGTCGATGGGCCAGGCAGCAGCGGCAATGCGGGGCATCAGAGGTCCTTCATCCAGAATTGCAGGGGTTTGCGCGTCTCCTGCGCATCCCCGATGTCTTTCCATGTGAAATGCGATATCACGCCGGGCAGGGGGGCATAGCCGCGCTTGCGCCAGAACGCATCGAGCGGGCGGTACCCATCGGGCCGCGCGGCGTGGTCGGGCGGGCGCATGACGCCGCAGAACGCCGCGTGACGGCGCCCGAGGGCGCGCCCATGCGATTCCCGCGCGTCAAAGAAGCGATGGCCGATGCCGTGGCCGCGATAGTCGGGCAGCAGCACCGATTCGGCGCAGTAGAAGATGTCCGACAACCGCAGCCCGGTGCCGTCGAAGGCCGCGGCGAAGTCGCCTGCGTGATCCTCCAGCGGGGCGCCGGTGGCCGCCCCCACCAGCCGCGGGCCGTCAAAGGCGCCGACCACGATGGCACCCGCGCTGTCGCGATAGGGCCGCAGGTATCGCCGCTCGTACGCCAGATCGCCGTCATAGAGGTACGGGTACGCACGGAACACCGCGATGCGCAGTCGCGCCACGTCATCGAGGGCGGCGTCAAGGGCATCGCCGGTCAGGGGGCGGACATCGATCCTCATGGCACGGAGCTAGGCCGTGGCGCGCGCGACCGCAACCTCAGCCCGAGACCTGAGCGATCCAGTCCTGAAGGTTGTAGTATGTCGTCACGCGCGCGATCCGCCCGCCGCGGAGCGCAAAGAACGACCCCGCGGGCAGGGCATAGGTCTGGCCCCGCGCCTCGGGCAGGCCGGGGTCGGTGGCAAGGTAGGTGCCATGCACCGTGAACTCGGCCGCCGCGCGGGTGCCGTCGGGCGCTGCCAGGATCACCACATCCACCAGCCGTTCGGCATAGCTGCGGCCCATGTGGGCGCAGAATTCGGCAAAGGCGGCGCGGCCATGGCGCACCGCGCCCTGGTTGACGTGATGGGCCACGTCGTCGGTCACGAGGGCCAGCATCCCGGCCGCGTCGCCCGCATTGAAGGCGTCGATATATGCCGCGATGGTCGCGTGTGCGGCGGCGGTGCCGACCGCGGGCCCGCCATCGGGGGTGGGTTCGGCTGCGGGTTCGGCTGTGGGCTTGGGGGCGGTGTGGGTCATCGGGGGC
>NZ_NHSD01000132.1 GCF_016653255.1 Rhodobaculum claviforme | reverse complement strand
TCCACCGGGGTACACTGGCAATGGCGCAATGCTCCGGACAGGGGCCGCACACGCCCCGCAAGCCCCGTGATCCGGCACACCGCACCGGCCCCGCACCGTCCGGCACCGTCCCCGGTCGCCCGACCGGAGGAACGCCTTGCACCTTGCCGCAAGCTCGGCAAAGGTCTGCGCGTGACGGCGCGGGTCCGGTGCGGTGTGCCGGATCACGGGGCTTGCGGGGCGTGTGCGGCCCCTGTCCGGAGCATTGCGCCATTGCCAGTGTACCCCGGTGGATCGCGCGCCCGTGCCAGACCCGCCGGGATCTGCCGCAAGCAAGTGGAGCGAAGCGTTGAAAGTCGCGATCGTGATGGTGAACGACCGGACGCCGGGGCTGGTCCTCGATTGCCTGCGCAGCCTTGCGGACGAGCGGGCGGCGGGTCTGGACCTGATGGTCCGGATCGGCGACGCGGAGTCCGGCGACGGCTCGGTCGAGGCGATCTCGCGGTTCATCGACGCGCAGGGCTACGACTGGGCACGGTGCGTCGCGATCGGACGCAACGGCGGGTTCGCGTATGGCAACAACTTCGTCCTGAAACACCATGTGCTGGTGGACCCCGGCGTCACCCATGTCCACTTTCTGAATCCCGACACCTATGTCCATCCCGGCGCGGTGCGCGAGCTGGCGCGGTTCCTCGCGGCACATCCCGACGCCGGCGCCGCCGGAAGTCGGCTGGAGAATCCCGACGGATCCCGGCGCTCCTGCGCCTTCCGCTTCCCCGCGCCGTGGCGCGAATTCTTCCGGGGCGCGTCCTTCTCGCTCCTCGACCGCCTGGTTCCGGCGTCAAGGGCGGTCATCACGCCAGGCACCCGGCAGGAGCGGGTGGACTGGGTCAGCGGCGCCAGCTTCATGATGCCGCGCGCGGTTCTGGAGCAGGTAGGGCCGATGGATGACGGTTTCTTTCTCTATTTCGAGGAGACCGACCTGATGGCCCGGATCAGGGACGCCGGCTACGAGGTCTGGCATGTGCCGCAAAGCCGCGTCGTGCACCTGGCGGGACAGGCGACCGGATACCGGGCGGGTGGTCGCCCGTCCCGGCTCTCTGCGCACTGGCTGCGGTCGCGGGCACGCTATCTGAAGCGCCGCCACGGGCGCGGTGGGCTGGTGGGGGGGACAGTCCTCTATCTTCCGGGCGACCTTGGTCTATCGGCCAGGCTGCCTGCTGCTGTTGCTGCGCCGGTCGCGTCCAAGAATCTGGTGTAATTTCAACGCCACCGGCGGTGTGAGCCCGGGTGGCCATCGAGGTGCATGGTCGAGGTGGAGTTTGGCGACTTCAATCACCGACCACATGGAGACCCCGATGGCCAAGACGCACACGGACCTGTCCGAGCTTCTGGCCAAGCACGAGCAGGCCGTCCCTCAGCTGATCATGGAGGCCGATATCGACGGGCTGATCGGCGTCGGGCAACACGAGCGCCGCGGCGAGCGCACGACCTGGCGCACCAGGTATCAGGATCGCGCTCTCGATCCCCGTCCGGGAACGGTGGGCCTGCGGGGGCCGAAGCTGCCGCAAGGCAGCTGTTCCCCGCTCCTCCTCGAACACTTCCCAGACCGTCTTCAGCACCGGGCAACCGGCATCCGTCACCGCATGCAGTCTGGTGTTCAACCCGCCCATCGCGCCGTACGGACAAGGTCAGGATCTTTCCGAGCGAGGACTCCCTCCTGCGACTCGTCAGCGCCACCCGCGTCGAGATCAACGAAAAATGGGCCTTGGACAGGAAGGCCTGCATCAAGGGGGACTGCCAGGATGCGTGACCCGCTGTCAGAAAATTTTCCAGACCTCAGTCTGCGCGATCCGTGGCAGCGGCGGCTGGCGGGCCTCAATGTCGACCCTGGTGATCGGCGATCCGCTCACCGCCTCAGCGCCCCGCATGCCGACGCCCCGGGTCACCAGCCGACAGGCGCATCCTGCCCCTCACCCGCCCTCCAGGACCGGGTGTTTCAGCGTCCTGCCGGCCAAGGAGACACCAAAGGCATGGCGCGGTGCAGTGGCACCTTGCGGACGGGCCGCGTCTTCAACCGGCGCTAGACCGGATCGCCGGCGGGATGTAGAGAAACCTTGGCCATTCAACGGCCTTGTTCGGAATTTGCCCATGACATCGGCACACGTTGCCCCCGTGGCGGTCATCATCGTGAACTACGCAACCGCCCCGCTGACCATCGAGGCGGTGGACAGCGTACTGGCCCGCCACCACGACGGCCTCCCGGTCGAGGTGCATGTGATTGACAATGCCTCCCCCGGCGACGACGCGCGCATCCTGTCGCAGGCCCATGTCGCCCGGGGCTGGGCGGGCACCGTGACCCTGCACCTGGAGGAGACCAACCACGGCTTCGGGCGTGGCAACAACGTCGTGCTCCAGACCCTTGCGCGGCGCGAGGATCCGCCCGACAAGGTGCTGCTGCTCAACCCGGACGCGCGCCTCGACAACGAGGCCCTGGCGATCCTTGCGCGGTTCCTCGATGATCACCCGCGGGCCGGAGCCGCCGGAGCGCGGATCGAGCGGCCCGGCGATGGGACGGTTACCTCGGCGTTCAGGTTTCCCGGTCTTGCGAGCGAGTTCTCGGGCGCGGTGGCCTTCGGGCCGGTGGACCGACTGCTCGGCCGCCCGCGGGTGGCGCTGGAACCCGGCCTGCCCACCCAGCAGGTCGACTGGGTGTCGGGCGCCGCGCTGATGCTGCGGATGCGCACGCTGGCGGAGGTCGGCAGCTTCGACCCGGATTTCTTTCTTTACTACGAGGAGGTGGAACTGATGTTCCGCATCCGCCGCGCCGGTTGGGAGGTGTGGCAGGTCGACGAGGCCGCCGTCATCCACCACGAGGGTGCCGCCACCGGCGTCCAGAGCCGCCAGCGAACCCTGCCACCGCGCCCGGATTACTGGTATGACAGCTTCGGCCTTTACGTTCGAAAGACCCGCGGACGGTCCGGGGCGCTGGCGATGACGCTGGCACGGATCGCGGGCTGGGCCCTGAATCGACCCATCGCGGCGGTGCTGCGGCGCCCGGCCGCGGCCCCGCCGGGGGCGTTCGGTGCGATGTGGCGGCGGGTGCTGCGGCCGCTGGTGGGGCTGCCACCGACGCAGGCACGGCGATGACCGCCGATATCGACCCACGCACGGGGCTGCCCACGGGGCGCCGCAACCTCAACCCGGCGGGGATCGGCCTGCGTGCGCTCGTGGCGGAGGATTTCGAGACCCACGGGCGTGACCTGCTGTCACAGGGGTTCTGGGCGCTGTTCTGGCACCGCTTCGGCAACTGGCGGATGTCGGTGCGCTCCCGTCTGCTGCGCCTGCCGCTGAGCCTCCTATACCGGGCGATGGCGAAGGTGGTGGAATGGACCTGCGGCATCTTCCTGCCCTATACGACCCCGGTGGGCCGACGCGTTCGGCTGGAACATTTCGGCGGGATGATCCTGGTCCCGCGGTCCATCGGGTCGGATGTGACCATCCGGCAGAATACGACCCTTGGGATAGCGCGCACCGACAACCTCGCCGGTCGCCCGAGGATCGAGGACGGCGTGGACATCGGCGCGGGGGCGGTGATCGTGGGCGACATCACGGTGGGGCGCGGCGCTGTGGTGGGGGCCAATGCCGTGGTGACCCGCTCGGTGCCACCCAATGCGGTGGTGGGCGGGGTGCCTGCGCGGGTAATCGGATACCGTGACCGCGCGGGGGCTGCGCCCGACTGACATGCCCGCCCCGCGCCTCGGCGCCGTCGTCCGCGGCCACAAGGGGGGCAAGGCATCCTGGCCTGCCTGGATGCGATCCCCGCGGACGTCGCAGCCGTCGTTCATGTCGCTTCCGGCTTCACCGATGGGAGCGTGGCGGCGGCCGAGGCAGCCGCCTGTATCGTGCGCCTTGATACCATGCGGGAGTTCACCGCGGCACTGGCCGCGATGCAGGCGTCGCGGCGTTGCAGGCCGATGGCCCGCCCGATCCGGTGCAGTTCACAGACGGCAACTGCACCCTTGCGCAGGGCTGGATCGCCACGGCCAAGGCCCATCCCGCACCCGCAGATCAACGGCGCGAGATGCAGGGCAGCCGCGATTGGCTGGCCGACCTGCTGGGGATGGCGCCGCGCGGGTTTGCCTATCCGATGGGCGACATCACCGCGTCGGCGGTCGACGGGGCCCGCGCGCTCTTTGACCATGCGCTGAGCACGGATCGGCACCTGGGCGAGGGGTTCGATCCGTTTCAGCTGCGCCGGGCCTGCCCGAGCCAGCGCGACGATCCCCCGGCGGCCTTTCTGCGCCTGCTGTGGCAGGCACCGTGGGAGGGGGCGCGGTCGCCTTCGGCCGACCGACGGCGCCTGCGGGGGGCGGCGGGGATGCGGTATCGGTGCGGCGGCGGCATGGGGAAATGGCCGGGGTGCGCAACGGCAGACGCGCGGCCGCCGGGCGGGCGGCTACAGGTACTTGTGGATCGGCAGATGCCCGATCACCCAGGATGCGCCCCGGCGCAGGGCGCCCGCGTCGGGTTCGTGCAGGATCGGAGCGTGGTCGGGGCGGGGCCCGTCGGTCCAGCACAGGCGCCGACCGGCGATGCTCAGGGAATAGGCGCGCTCGGCCGCGCCCAGCCGGTCGATCTCGGCCTCCAGCTCGGCCACCAGCGCGGGGTCGTCGAACAGCACACCCGCCTCGATGTTCAACCAGGCCGAGCGCAGGTCGAAGTTGAACGAGCCGACGAAGCCGACCCGGCCGTCCACAGTGAACATCTTGGAATGCAGCATCGGCGCGCGTCCGGTCCCGCGCCGCTCGGCCGGGGCGAATTCATGCAGCGTGACCCCGGCGGCCAGCAGCGGGCGGCGGTAGCGGCGATAGGCGCCATGCACCAGCAGATGGTTGGTCACCGCAAGTGCGTTGGTGACGACCTCCACCGCCACGCCGCGCGCGGACAACGCGACCAGCTCGGCCGCACCCTCCTGGCCCGGCACGAAATAGGGCGTCACCAGGCGCAGCCTCGTGCGCGCGCCCTGCATCGCGGGCACCAGCGCGGCTGGCATCCAGTCCTCGCGGCCCCGCCCCATCGCCTTGTCGGGCGGATCGGCCACCAGCCGCGCACCCGACGACCAGCACAGCCCCTCGGGCAGCGGCGACGCGCCGGTGGCATGGGCCAGCAGCGCGCGGGCGGCGGGCGTCGCGGCGGTCTCGGCCAGGCGCTCGCGGAAGCGCTCCAGCCCGGCGTCATAGTCGCGCCAGAAGGCCGCGATCGGCAGCGCCTGGTCGCTGTTCCAGTAGGTGTCGAACAGCGCGCCCGCCGCGCGCGCCAGCGGCCCCACCAGCACCAGATCGGCGTCGCGCACCCGCCGCTTGCGCGGGCTTGGCACGTCGAAATACTCGTTGCCGATGTTGCGCCCCCCGGTGATGGCCACGCGGGTGTCGGCGATCCACAGCTTGGCGTGCATGCGGCGGTTGAAGCGCACCGCCATCAGCAGCATCTCGATCCCGCGCCGCACCGCCGTGCGGCGGTTGCGCACGGGGTTGTAGAGGCGCACCTCCACCCCCGGATGGCCGTTCAGGGCGCGAAACTTGGGGTCGACCCCCTGCACGTTGACATCATCGAGCAGCAGCCGCACCCGGACACCCCGGTCGGCGGCCGCCAGAACCTCCAGCGCCAGCAGCTGCCCCCCGAGGTCGTCGCGCCAGATGTAGCTGACCATGTCCAGGCTGCGCCCCGCCGCACGCAGGCTGGCCAGGCGCAGCGCCAGCGCCGCGCGGTTGTCGAACACGCAACCCAACCCGCTGGCCCCGGGGTGCGCGGCCTCCAGCGGCGCCGTGGCGCGATCGAGCGCGGTGTCCGCGGGCGCCGGCGGCAGCACCCACGAGGACGCGCCGCGCGCCTGCCGCGCGAACCGGCCATAGGAATAGAGCGCAAGATAAGAGGCCGCGGCGAACACCACCGCAAGCCCCGCCAACCACACCAGCAGCGTCATGTGCCGGCGTCCCGCCCCCGGCTGGCACGCCGCCGGTCGGCACGGGTCCACCGGGCACGGGGCCGCATGGACAGGAGCCCCATGGACAGGGCATGGCCTGCACAGGCCGATCGGGCATGCCCCTCACCCCGGCGCTGCCGGTCCGCGCACGGCCCGGTGGCGGCGCGCATCAGCCCGCCTCCGGCGTGGCGCGGCCCGCATTTCCCGCCCCGGGCAGGCGCAGCCACGCCTTGACCGGCAGATGGTCGGACGCCACCCGCGCCAGGGTGCTGTCGTGCCGCCCGACATGGAGGATCTGCGCACAGGGGCTGGCCATGATCCGGTCCAGCGGCAGCACCGGAAAGCGCGCCGGAAAGCTGGGCACCGGCGCCACCGCCACCTTGCGTCCCGCAAATGGCGCCAGCGAGGTGCGCCCGGCCGTCCGCCACTCGTTCAGGTCGCCCATCAGCAGCGTGCTGCGCCCGTCGTCCCCCACGCCCAGCGCGTCCACCAGCGCCTGCGACTGCAACAGCCGAGAGGCGCGCAACAGCCCCAGATGTGTCGCGATCACCCGCAGTGGCCGGTCCCGGTGCACCAGATCCACCACCAGCGCGCCGCGCGGCTCCAGCCCCGGAAGGCGCAGCGGGCGCACCCGCTCCACCCACGCGTTGCGCGTCAGCAACAGGTTGCCGTGCCAGCCATGCGCCGCCCCCGCCCGATCGAACGGCACCGGCACCAGGCCCGATGCCTCGCGCAGCGCGCCGAGGTCGAGAAGCCCGGCGCGGTCGCCAAAGCGCCGGTCGGCCTCCTGAAGGGCGACGATGTCGGCGTCGAGTTCCGCAATCACGCGGGCGGTGCGCACCGGATCGAACCGGCGGTCGGCGCCGATGCATTTGTGCACGTTGTAGGACGCCACCGCCAGCGCATCGTCAGGCAGGGACGGCAGCGGCGTCTGGGCGCGCAGGGACCGGAATGAAGCCATCATCGACCTAAAGATGGGTGACACGGCGCCGCGCGCAAGGGAAATCGGCGCGGGCGCACGACACGGTGACGCCACACCGCCCGGCGCGCGCGACTTGTCCCTGCGTCGACGGGGCAGTATCGACGGCCAACCCAACGACCCGAGGCTGCCCGCATGACACCCCATCTTCGCACCGCGCGCGACTGGATCGTGGCACTTGGCGTGCGGGGCCTGCTGTGGCTGGGCGAGCGGCTGCCCTATCGCACGCGGGTGCGGGGGCTGAGCTGGATCGGCGGGCGGGTGTTCGCACCGCTGACGGATTTCCCCGCGCGCATCCGCGCCAACCTCGCGCTGGTGTGCCCCGACCTGACGGAGGACCGCATCCGCGCCATCCAGCGCCGCGTGCCGGTCAACGCCGTGCGCACCCTGGTGGAGATCCACTCCGGCCCCGATTTTCGCGCCACCGCCGCCGCCGCCGCCGTGCGCGGGGCCGAACATCTGGCGGCGGTCGAGGCCGCCCACGCCGCCGGGCGCCCGGTGATCCTGGTGTCGGGGCATTTCGGCAACTATGACGTCCCGCGCGCGGCGCTGGCGGCGCGGGGCATCGCGGTGGGGGGGCTGTACCGGCCGCTCAAGAATCGCTTCTACAACGCGCTGTACGCCGACAAGATCGCCCGCATCAGCGGCCCGGTGTTTCCGCGCGGCCGCCGCGGCCTGGCCGAGATGGTGCGGTTCCTGCGCCAGGGCGGGGTCGTGGGGTTGCTGATCGACCAGCGCATGGGCAACGGCGTGCCGCTGGATTTCTTTGGCCGCCCCGCCTGGACCGCGCTGTCGGCCGCCGAGATGGCGGTGAAATACGACGCGCTGATCCTGCCCGCCTATGGCCGGCGCGTCGGTGACGGGCTGGATTTCGAGCTGGTTCTGGAGGCGCCGCTGGAACACGGCGATCCGGCGGCGATGACCCAGGCGCTCAACGACAGCCTGGAGCGGATGGTGCGCGCCGACATGGACCAGTGGCTGTGGTTCCACCGCCGCTGGCGCGATCCGCACGGCGGCGCCGACATCGACGGCTGAGGGCGCCCTCAGCGGGCGCGGCTGGCGGCGAGGATGCGACCCGGTCCGGCCTCCTGGATGATCACCACGGCGGGTTCGGCACCCTCCAGCCGCACATGCAGCGCAAGCGGCGTCTGGCCGTCCCAGGTGGCGATCTGATCCCACAGGGTGACGATGTTGTGGTGGGTGACTTCGCGCCCGGCGTTCTCGCCGCCCGAGATCATCATCGTGGCGGACGGGGTGTAGCGGACCATGTCGATGGTCACGCTGCGCTCCAGCGGCGGCTCGGCGGTGGCGGCGATGTGCAGCATGCCGCCGTCGCGCCGCAGCTCCAGCCCGACGCGCGCCGGGCGGCCCGCCTCCTGCGTCAGGCGGTCGGCCAGGTCCATGCCGGCGCTGCCGACGATGCGGTGCACCCCGCCCACGATCATCTGCGGGGTGAAGATCGACCGGCTGCCCTCGGCGCGGGCATAGGCCTTCTGGCGGCGGGTGAAGGCGGGATCGGCAAAACGGTCGGCCCAGCCCAGGTAATCCCAGATATCCACATGCAGCGACAGGGCAATCACCCCGGGCCGGTCTGCCAGCCGCGCCAGCAGCGCATCCGCCGGCGGGCAGGCCACGCACCCCTGCGAGGTGAACAGCTCCACCACCACGCCCGGCTCTCCGATGGTTTCGGCGGCGGCGGGGGCCGGGGCCGCCATTGCCGCGGCACACAGCACGACAGCGCCGCACAGGACGGAGCGGAGACGGCAAGGGAGGCTGCGCATGGCTGGGGGCTCACTTGGTTCGGACGGGCATGTGACGGTGACACTGCGGGGCGAAACACTGCCTGCAACGCAACGGAACTAGGTCCTGCACGGCCCGTCCACCAATCAAGGTTTAGCGAGACCGCCCCCCAATCACCCGCGCCGACGCGGGGATGTCAACCGCTCCGGTCGGCAAGAAACGGTACACTGTCGCATACTAATTTGCCGCACCCCCCTTGATCGGCTGCCCCCCTTGCTGCATTCCTGCATGCAACCGTGTTCACCGATCCCCGAGGGAGGCCCAGCATGCCCATCGTCACCGGCCAGGATTCCGCCCGCACCCGCCGCAGCCTGTCCGCCGGCGGGCAAGGCGTTGCCTATTATTCCATCCCCGCCGCCGAGGCCGCGGGCCTGGGCGACTTTGCCCGCCTGCCCGCCGCCCTCAAGGTGGTGCTGGAGAACCTGCTGCGGTTCGAGGACGGTGGCCGCACCGTCAGCCTGGACGACATCCGGGCGTTTGCCGCCTGGGCCACCGACGGCGGCAAGTCCACGCGCGAGATCGCGTACCGCCCCGCCCGCGTGCTGATGCAGGACTTCACCGGGGTTCCGGCGGTCGTGGACCTGGCGGCGATGCGCGACGGGATCGTGGCGCTGGGGGGCGATGCGACCCGGATCAACCCGCTGACCCCGGTGGATCTGGTCATCGACCACTCGGTGATGATCGACGAGTTCGGTACGCCGCGCGCCTTCCAGCTCAACGTCGACCGCGAGTACGAGCGCAACATGGAGCGCTACACCTTCCTCAAGTGGGGGCAGAAGGCGTTCGACAACTTCCGCGTGGTGCCGCCCGGCACCGGCATCTGCCACCAGGTCAACCTGGAGTACCTCGCGCAGACCGTCTGGACCGACACCGACCAGACGGGTGAAACCGTCGCCTATCCCGACACGCTGGTGGGCACCGACAGCCACACCACCATGGTCAACGGGCTCGCGGTGCTGGGCTGGGGCGTGGGCGGCATCGAGGCCGAGGCTGCGATGCTGGGCCAGCCCGTCTCCATGCTCATCCCCGAGGTGATCGGCTTCCGCCTGACCGGCGCGATGGTCGAGGGCACCACCGCGACCGACCTCGTGCTCAAGGTCGTGCAGATGCTGCGCGCCAAGGGCGTGGTGGGCAAGTTCGTGGAGTTCTACGGCGACGGCCTCGACCATCTGCCGCTCGCGGATCGGGCCACCATCGCCAACATGGCGCCTGAATACGGCGCCACCTGCGGCTTCTTCCCCATCGACGACGAGACCCTGCGCTACATGCAGCAGACGGGCCGCGACGAGGACCGCATCGCGCTGGTCAAGGCCTATGCCGAGGCGCAGGGCATGTGGCGCGGGCCCGATTACGCCCCGGTCTATACCGACACGCTGGAGCTGGACATGGGCACGGTGGTGCCCGCCGTCTCGGGCCCCAAGCGCCCGCAGGACCACACCCCGCTGGATCAGGCCGCGCGCGGCTTCCACAACGTCGTATGCGAGTATCGCGGCATCGACACCACGCTGGAGGCCCGCGAGATGGCCGGCGAGGGGCCGACGCCTGCGCCGGACGCATCGGCCAACCCGCGCAAGTCCGGCCAGGTCGCGGGGCAGGACTATGAGCTGCATGACGGCTCGGTGGTGATCGCCTCGATCACGTCGTGCACCAACACCTCCAACCCCTACGTCATGATCGGGGCGGGGCTGGTGGCGCGCAAGGCGCGCGCGCTGGGGCTGACGCGCAAGCCCTGGGTCAAGACCTCGCTCGCGCCCGGCTCCCAGGTCGTCAGCGAGTATCTGGAGGCGGCGGGCCTGCAGGAGGATCTGGACGCCATCGGCTTCAACCTCGTGGGCTACGGCTGCACCACCTGCATCGGCAACTCCGGCCCGCTGGCGCCCGAGATCAGCCAGGCGATCCACGACAACGACCTGATCGGCGTGTCGGTGCTGTCGGGCAACCGCAACTTCGAGGGGCGGATCAGCCCGGACGTGCGCGCGAACTACCTCGCCTCGCCGCCGCTGGTGGTGGCCTATGCGCTGGCGGGTGATTTCAACATCGACCTCACGACCGAGCCGCTGGGCACCGACCGCGACGGCAAGCCAGTGTTCCTCAAGGACATCTGGCCCACCAACAAGGAAATCGCCGATCTGGTGCACGCCACCGTCACCCGCGAGGCGTTCCTGTCGCGCTATGCCGACGTGTTCAAGGGCGACGAGAAGTGGCAGGCCGTGGAGACCACCGACAGCCTGACCTATGACTGGCCGGCGACGTCGACCTATGTGCAGAACCCGCCCTATTTCCAGGGGATGAAGTCCACCCCCGGCACGATCGCGGACGTGACGGGCGCGCGCGTGCTGGCGATCCTGGGCGACATGGTCACCACCGACCACATCAGCCCCGCGGGCTCGTTCAAGGACACGACGCCGGCGGGCAAGTATCTGGTGGAACGTCAGGTGCCGGTGCGGGAGTTCAACTCCTACGGCTCGCGGCGCGGCAACCACGAGGTGATGATGCGCGGCACCTTCGCCAACATCCGCATCCGCAACGAGATGCTCGCGGGCGTCGAGGGGGGCTACACCACCGGCCCGGACGGCCAGCAGATGTCGATCTTCGACGCGGCGATGGCGTGGCAGGCGCAGGGCACCGACCTTGTGGTGATCGGCGGCAAGGAATACGGCGCCGGCTCGTCACGCGACTGGGCGGCCAAGGGCACCTCGCTCCTGGGCGTCAAGGCGGTCATCGCCGAGAGCTTCGAGCGCATCCACCGCTCCAACCTGGTGGGCATGGGCGTGGTCCCGTTCGAGTTCACCGGCGGCGACACCCGCCGGTCGCTGGACCTGCGCGGCGACGAGACCTTCGACATCGAGGGCCTGTCGGGCGAGCTGCGCCCCGGCGCGGAGCTGCCCTGCACCATCACCTCGGCCGACGGCGGCACCCGGACGATCACCCTGAAGTGCCGCATCGATACCGAGGTGGAGATCGACTACGTCCGCAACGGCGGCGTGCTGCACTACGTGCTGCGCAACCTCGCCAGCGCGGCCTGACAACGGCCCGGCCCCCCGCCGCACCGCGGGGGGCCGGCCGCCGGGCACGCCCCGGCGACAGGCGCTCGCGTTGCCCCCCATCGGCGGCCCGCCGAACCGGGCCGCGGGGGCCGTCAGGATCGTTGCTGCGCCCGGCGGATCGGGGTTTCCCCGTCCGGAAACCAGTGGCGGGTCCGGTTGGCGAACCACACCAGGCTGAGCATCACCGGCACCTCCACCAGGACGCCCACGACCGTGACCAGCGCCGCGATGGAGTTGAGGCCGAACAGACCGATGGCCACCGCCACCGCCAGTTCGAAGAAGTTCGACGTGCCGATCATCGCGCAGGGGGCCGCCACCGCATGCGGCACGCGCCACGCCCGCGCCGCCCAATAGGCCACGGCGAACATTCCGTAGGACTGGATCAACAGCGGTACCGCGATCATCGCGATGATCAGGGGCCGGTCGAGGATCACCTCGCCCTGGAAGCCGAAAAGCAGCACCACCGTCGCCAGCAGGCCGAGGATCGACAGCGGCTTGATGCGCGCGGTAAAGGCGGCGACCGCGGCCGCGCCCCGCGCTGGGCTGGAGGCACGCCGCGTCATGCGCATCCGCGTCAGCACCCCGGCCGCCAGCGGCACCACGACATAAAGGACGACCGAGAGGACCAGCGTCTCCCACGGGACGGTGATGTCGGTGACGCCCAGCAGCAACGCCACGATGGGCGCATAGGCAAACACCATGATCACATCGTTGAGCGAGACCTGCACCAGCGTGTAGTTCGGATCGCCCCGCGTCAGCTGCGACCAGACGAACACCATGGCCGTGCAGGGGGCCGCGCCCAGCAGGATCATGCCCGCGATGTACTGTCCCGCGGTCCCCGGCTCGATGAAGGGGGCGAACACCACCTCGAAGAACAACAGGCCCAGCGCGGCCATGGTGAACGGCTTGATCAGCCAGTTCACCACCAATGTGATGATCAGCCCCTTGGGACGTTCATGGACGCGCGACAGCGAGGTGAAGTCCACCGCCACCATCATCGGATAGACCATGAACCAGATCAGGATCGCCACGACAAAGTTGACCGAGCCGTATTCCAGCCCCGCCAGCCCGCCCACGAGGCCCGGCGCGATCTGGCCCAGCACCAGCCCGCCGACGATGGCCAGCGCGACCCAGACCGAGAGGTAGCGTTCAAAGATCGGCATCCGGTTTCTCCTTCGGTTGCGGATGGGACAGGCGCCCCCCGGTCATGCTGCCTGCACGGCCGGGCGGCGGCCGGGTCGCCGGACGGCCTCGGCACGGCGGCATGGCGGGTCGTTGAGGGGGATCGTGGTCATCGGGGTGTCTGATCGGGCATGCGGCCCAGCGCGGGGTCGCAGCACGGTGCGCCGGCGGGTTCGTCGCGCGCCTCGATCAGCCCGATCAGCACGCGCAGGGGCGCCAGCACCGCCGGGTCCAGCGAATAGCAGATCCGGGGCCGCTCGATCGCCCCCACCACCAGCCCCGAGGCCTTCAGGATGCGCAGATGCTCGGAGACGGTGGACTGCGCCAGACCGACCTCGTGCACGATGTCGCCGCCGATGCATCCCGGGCGCGACAGCAGGAACCGGATGATCCGCACCCGCGCCGGATGCGCCAGCGCCTTGGCCACCCGGGCGATCGCCTCGGCGTCCGAGGCGGCGTCGACGGTGATCCCGGTCAGCATGGGCGCCCCCCCCTTTATCGTCGAAGGCCGATCTATCAATCGTCGATGGACGATGCAAGCGGCCCGCCTGCCGCCGTCGGACACCGGCCCCGGGGATGTGCCCGCAACCGCAACGGGGTGCCGGGGTCGATCGCGCCGCCATCGGGCGGCACGGTCACGGACAAGCGGGTCACAGGCAAGGGCGTCACGGGCAAGGGCGTCGCGGGCGGCACCGTGATGCGCGCGCAAAGGCGGCGGTGCGCAGGAGACGCGTCGTCTCGGGGCCGAGCGAGGCCGCCGCGCCCGTCAGGGCTGGGCGGCGACGGCCCGGGCAATGGCGCGAAAGGCCGCGACGGTTTCGGGGTCGTTGTCGTCGAACGCCGGATCGGCGCTGGTCTTGACGATGACGACGTCGCGCGCGGGGTCGACATGGATGAACTGACCCCAGACGCCGATGGCAAGGAAATCCCCCTGCGGGTCCTCGGGGATCCACCAGTTATAGCCATAACCGAAGGTCCAGCCAGAGGCGGGGTTCGGCCCCGGTTGCAGATGCGGGGCCTGCGGGTTGACCGAGGCCCTGACCCAGTCCGCGGGGACGATCTGCCGCCCCTCCCGCGCGCCACCCTCCAGATACAGCCGCCCGAAACGGGCGTAATCCCGCAAGGTCGCGTTCAGGCAGCACAGGGCGAATTCCTGGCCCCGGCGGTCGGTGCTCCAGGATGCGTCGGCCTCGGTGCCCATGGGCCCCCACAGTCGGGTCGCGAGGTAACGGGCCACGGGCATCCCCGTCGCCGCCTCCAGCACCAGCCCCAGCGCCATGGTGTCGGAACTGATATAGGCGTTGAACGTGCCCGGCGGGCGGGCGGATGGCAGCCCCGCCAGCAGGTCGACCTGCGACTGGCCCATGGCCATGGTGCGAATGAACAGCATGTTGATGTCCGAGGTGGCGCGGGCGTAATCCTCGTCGAAGGCGATGCCGGAGGACATGGTCAGCGCGTCCTCGATCGGCACCGCGCCATAGGGGGTGCCGTCCAGCGCGGGGACGTAGGTTGCGATGGGGTCGCGCAGGCTGGCGATGTGGCCCTCCTCCAGCGCGATGCCGATCAGCGCCGAGATCACCGATTTCGCCATCGACCAGGAGGTGAGGGGCGCGGCCGCGTCTGCGCCCTGCCGGTCGTCCTCGGGGGTGATGGCCCCGCGGTGGACCACCAGAAGGCCGGTGGTTTCGGTGCGATCGAGAAACGCCGCAAGGTCGCGCTCCTGCCCCGCGAAGGCATAGGTGGCCGGAAGCGGGCGCGGGTCGCGGGCAAACGCCCACACCGGACCGGCGCTGGCGATCGGCCGGGACGGAAAGACACGGTCCATGTTGCGGAAGTTCTCGACCCGGCTGCTTTCGGAAAACAGCGTGATGCCGGGCCAGTAGGGGCTCTGGCGCAGCCACGCGACCCCCGCGAGGGCGATGACTGCCAGCACGACAAGGCTCCAGGCGCTGACGCGCAAGAGGCGACGGGTCATGGCGGTCTCCTTTCCCTCGGCCAACGGGACGCAGGATATGCGCATGTGCCCTCACGATCAGCGGGGCCTGCAACACAGTGGGGCCGCGCCACAGCCCAAGATCGGGCAGGACACCGGCGTTGACCACGCCGCCCACCGTCACGGGGGCAATGGCGCCCCCCGGCATCCGCATCGGGTGCCGAGGGGCGCGCGCAGCCCCAGTCATCGGCCCCGCCAGCGGCCCCGACATGGCAA
>NZ_NHSD01000131.1 GCF_016653255.1 Rhodobaculum claviforme | reverse complement strand
GGCCGGGTCGCCCAGTCCGGCAGGGGGGGCGGGGCGGCCTGCGGCGCGGGTGCCTGTCCGGCGCTGTCGGGCCAGTCGCCATGGGCATGGCGCCATCCCGCGCCGGTGGGACAGGGGTGCGCCACGGCCCCCGCCCGTTCGATCGCCGCGCGCAGCCGGGCGTGCCAGCACGCGCCCTCGACCTTGCCCGCGGCGGCGACGATCAGCCAGCACTCCGCCCGCGTCATCGCGACATACAGCAGCCGCGCGTCCTCGGCGGCGCGGGCCTCGGCCTCCCGGGTCAGCGCCTCGGCCAGGGCGGCGGGCGCCTGTGCGCGTGCGGTGTTCCACGCCACGCTGTCGCCCAGCCGCACGAGCGCTGCATCGCGGGGCGGGCGGCGTTCTGCGGTGTCCGGCAGGATCACGATGGGCGCCTCCAGCCCCTTGGCGCCGTGCACCGTCATCACCCGGATCAGGTCGCCCGCGCCGTCGGGGCGGCGGCGCACGTCCACGTCGCCGGCCTCTAGCCACACCAGGAATCCGGTCAGGCTGGGCACCTCGGCGGCCTCGAACGCCAGCGCCTGGGACAGCAGCGCGTCGATGCCATCCTCGGCCTCCGGGCCCAGCCGGGCGATCAGCCGCACCCGCCCGCCGTGGCGCGTCAGCGCGCGCTCCAGCAGGTCGTGCGGGCGCAGGAAATCCGCCGCATCGCGCAGATCGCGCAGCCACACGAGCGTGTCGGCCGCCCCCGGCGCCGCGCGCAGGGCCGCCCACAGCCCCCCCTCGCGCCCCTGTGCGAGGTCATAGAGCGCCGCCTCCGACCACCCCCCCAGCGGCGAGCGCAGGACGGTGGCCAGCGCCAGATCGTCCTCGGGCGTGGCCAGGAACGCCATCAGCGCGGTCAGGTCGCGCACCGCCAGCTCGGCGCCCAGCTTCATCACATCGGCCCCCGCGATGGGCAGGCCCAGCGTCTTGCACTCCGCGATGATGCGGTGGAACAGGGTGGAACGTCGGCGCACAAGGATCAGGAAATCCCCCGGCCGCACCGGGCGCGCGGGGCCTTTCGCCTGCGGCAGCGGAGTGCGCGCGCGCAGCAGGGCCGCGATCTCGGTGGCGATGGCGCGGGCCAGCCGGGCGACCTCGTGCTCCTCCGACAGGATGTCGACGGGTTGCCACCATTCGGGCGTCTCGGGCTTGTCGGCGGCTTCCAGCGCGGGCCACAGATCGACCCGCCCCGGCAGGTCGGGATGGAACGCCAGATGCCGGGGCGCGCCGCCCAGCCCCCCGCCATCCGCGCCCGCGAACGCCGTGTCCACCAGCGTCAGCACCGCCTGCGAGGACCGGAACGAATGCTCCAGCGTCAGCAGGTTCAGCCCCCGCCGCGCCGCCACCAGCCGGTCGCGGAACCGCCCCTGCACCCGGTCGAACGCGGCCAGATCCGCCCCCTGGAAGGAATAGATCGACTGCTTGCGGTCGCCCACCACGAACAGCGTGCGCGCCCGCCCGCCCGTGCCGGCATCATCGCCCGCCGCCATCTCCTCGGCCAGCCGCTCGATCACCGCCCACTGGCCGGGGCTGGTGTCCTGCGCCTCGTCCACCAGGATGTGGTCCACCCCCCCGTCGAGCTTGTAGAGCACCCACTGCGCCACCGACGGGTCGTCCAGCAGCGTCCGCGCCCGCTCGATCAGGTCGTCAAAGCCGAGCCAGCCGCGCGCGGTCTTGCGCGCCTCCACCCCCGGCAGGAAGCGCGCGGCAAAGGCGTGCAGCGCCGCCGTCCGCTCGGCCGCCGCCAGCGCGAGGCGGCGCGGTCGCGCCGCCTCCACCCGCGCCATCAGCGCCTCCAGCGGGGCCAGCGCATCGCCAAGGGCCGTGCGCGTAGCCTTGGTCGGAAAGCTGCCGATCTTGGCCGCAAACGGCGCCTTGGTCTTTTCCGAGAACAGCAACACCCCTTCGAGCGCCTCCAGAACGGCCAGCGTCGGCGCGGCGAAATCCAGCCCCGCCAGCCGCTCCGCCGCCCCGGCGTCCGTTTTCGAGCCCGCCGCCAGCACCGCCGTCACCCGCGCGATCAGCGTGGCCTCGTTCCCCGCAAACACATCGGCCAGCAGCGCGCGTGTGTCGAACCCCGCCGGCAGGTCGAACAGCGCCCGCGCGCCGTCGGCATCACAGGGCTGCGACAGTGCGGCGCGGTGGCGCAGCATCTCCGCCAGCAGCGTCGTCAGATCGGCCCCGCCCAGATGCGCGGCCAGCGTATCCAGAACCTCCGGCTCGGCCTCCGCCAGCGCCTCGGCGGCCTCCTCCAGCAGCTGTGTCTCGCGCCGCGTGTCCATCTCGGCAAAGGCGGGCGAGACGCCGGCCTCCAGCGGAAAGCGGCGCAGAAGACCCGCGCAGAAGGCGTGGATGGTCTGGATCTTCAGCCCGCCCGGCGTCTCGATGGCGCGTGCGAACAGCCGTCGTGCGCGCGCCAGCCCCTCGGCGTCCAGCGCGCGGGCGGTGTCCGCCGCGCCCAGATCGGCCAGCGCCGTGCGCAGGCGCCCCTCCTCCAGCATGGCCCATTCGCCCAGACGCCCGAACAGGCGGTTCTGCATCTCGCCCGCCGCGGCCTTGGTATAGGTCAGGCACAGGATGCGCTGCGGCGCGGTGCCGTCCAGCAAGAGCCGCGCCACCCGGTCGGTCAGCACCCGCGTCTTGCCCGAGCCCGCGTTGGCGCCCAGCCAGGTGTTGGCGCGGGGGTCGGCGGCTTCGGCCTGGCGCAGGCTGGCGGCGTCGCGGGGCGCTGCGGGGGCGGTCACGGCTGCTCCCCCTGTGGCCGGCCCACCGGGATCGTCACCGGATCATCGGTCATGTCCCATTCCCCGAACCGTGCAAGGTGGTCGAAATCCCCCTCTGCGGTTTCGGTACGCGGCGCGCGGCGGGCGGCATAACCGCGCCCGGGTTCGGCATAATGGCCCAGCAGGTGGCCCAGGTCCTCCCAGACTCCGGCGGACAGCGCGGGCGTGATCTCGGTCACATCCTCCTTCGGGGTGCCGCCCAGGCCCAGATAGGCCACCCGTGCCACCCGGCTGGGCCCCAGCGCCGCGAATGCGCCGCGCTCGGCCATCGCGGCCTCCAGCAGAAGCTGCTTGGCAAAGTGCTTCTGTTCCCGCGGGCCGGGCACCGTGCCGGTCTTGTAGTCCAGGATCTCCAGCGCTCCGCAGGGCAGCCGGTCGATGCGGTCGGGCCGCGCCACCAGCGTCAGGCCGGTGGGTGGCACGGCGATGGCGCCCGCGCGCTCCAGCAGGACCGGGGTGCCCATGCGCGCGTCCTCGCGGTCGAGATACCAGTCGGCCACCCGCATCAGTCGCGCCAGCCACAACCGCCGCGCCGTGGGCCAGGGCACGCGGGCGGCCAGCTCGGCCTCGGCCAGTGCGCGCAGCCGGGCGCGGGCCGCCTCGCGGGGTTCCGTTTGGGGGTCTGTGCGGGCCTCGGGGCGGCCTGCCACGAAGGCCTCGATCACCCGGTGCAGGACGGTGCCGCGCAGGCGCGCATCCGGGGCGGGCCGCAGCGGGTCCAACGCTCCCAGACCCAGCACCCGGCGGGCATAGATGGCATAGGGGTCGCGGATCAGCCGTTCGATTTCCGTGACCGACAACTGCGCGGGGCGCACTGGTGCGCACTGGCCGAGGCGCTGGAGACCCCGCCCGCCAGCGCCTCCGGGCCGCCCTGTGCGGTCAGCCCCGACAGCAGGTTCGTCAGCCGGTTGATCCAGCGCGACGGCACGGTCGCGGCCTCGGCATCGCGCAGCGCTCGGCTGAGGACGACCTCCGGCGCACAGGCGGCCTGCTGGAAGTCATGCGCCGCCAGCCCGATGCGGCGTTCGGGCAACAGCAGCCCCGCCTCCAGCCGCATCCGCCGGTTCAGCCACGGGTCCGGCGCCGGAAGGTCCGGCCAGACGCCTTCGTTCAGGCCGCCCGCAATGACCAGGTCGGCGCCCTGCACGCGCGCCTCCAGGGTGCCCCAGATGCGGATGCGGGGGTCGGCCTGGGCGGGCTCGCGGACCTCCTGGCGGGCCAGCACGCCGTCGATCAGCCGGGCATAGGCGTGGGCGTCCAGCGTGCCGCCGTGGCCGGCCTCGGCGGCCAGCGCGTCCATGGCGGCGCGGGCCTCGGCGCCGGCGGCGGCCTCCCACAGGGCGCCGTGGTTCGCGTCGGCGGCTGTGTCCGGGGGGCTGTCAGGACCCGCCGCGGCGCCGCGCGCCAGCGCCCCGGCCAGCGCCATGTGGGCACAGACGTGATCGCCCAGCGGGATCGCGCCGGGCGGCGCCGGCAGCCGGTCCAGCCATGCCGCCAGCCAGTCGCCCCAGTCCCGGTTCTCGGCCCGCGCCAGCCCGCGTAGGGTCGCGCCATCGGGGAATGCCGGGCCCTTGCGGCGCAGGTGCAGCTCCAGGTCGCGGGTGTGGCGCAGATGCTCGCCGCGCCCCGCGCCGGTGTGGGTCAGGGGGTGCTTGAGCAGCGCGATCAGCCCCTCCACCGTCACGCGGCCCGCCCGCATCGCGGCGATCTGCCGCAACAGCCGCCCCGGCGCCGTCAGGCCCAGCGGCTTGCCGCCGCTGTCGTCGGGCACCAGCCGCCAGCGGTCCAGCGCGGCCGCCACCTGCCGCGTCAGCTGCCGGTCCGGCGTGATCAGGGCGGCGGTGCGCCCCGCCTCGGCGGCCGCGCGCAGGCACAGCGCGATGGCGCGCGCCTCGGCCCGCGGCCCCGGCGCCTCGATCAGGCTCAGCCCCGCGCAGGCGGGGCCGACATCGCCCAGCCCCGCGCCCTCGGCCATCCAGCGGTCGGTCACCGGTGCCGGTCGCAGCGTGAGCGAGATCAGCCGGTTGCGCGCCGCACACGGCGGCCCCGCGTCCACCCACGCCCGCACATCCCGCGGTGCCATGTCCAGCCGGTCCAGAAGCGCACGGAAGCGGTACTGCGGATGATCCTCGGCCGTCAGCGCATCGCCCAGCGCGGCCCAGGCGTCGTCCGGCATGTCGGTGTCGAAGCCCGGCAGCACCAGCACCCCCTGCGGCAGCCCCGCCACCGCCGCCATCAGCCGCGCGGTGGTGCCCCGCGACGCGGTGGAGCCCGCGACGATCACCGGATGCGCGGGCGGGCTGGCCGCCCATCCCGCCGCCAGCCGGTCCACGGCGGCGCGCAGCCGCGCGGGCGCGTCGGCGGCGCCGTCGGCGTCGAACCACGGCGCGATCAGGTCGATGAACCGCAGGCTGCGCTGCCAGTGCCGCGCGTGGCCCGCGGTGTCCAGCGCGGCCAGATCGGCCGGCGTGACGCCCTCGCCCTGCATCTCGTCCATCAGCGCGGCCAGGCTGTCGGCGAGGTCAAAGGCCGCCGTGCCCGGCGCCGCCCCCGGATCGCGCGCGATCAGCGCGGCGGTCAACTGCATCAGCTCCAGCCGCCGGCGCAGCGGCGGGACCGGCGGCGCCAGCCCCGCGAACGCCGCCATCCCGGGGTCCGACACCAGCCGCAGGCGCGGCAGCAGGCGCGCGCCCTCCTCCGACAGGATCTCGCGGATGCGGCGCTGCATGCGGCGGGTGTTGACGTAGAGCTCCACCCGCGCCGGGGCCTCGGGCGGGGCGTCGGCCATCCGGTCCAGCAGGCCACGCACCAGCAGGCGCGGGAAATCGGCGCCGGGCGGCAGGGCAAAGACCCCCTTCATGGGTGCTCCGCCAGCATCGCCTCGGCCGCCGCGATGCCGCCGGGGTGGCCCACGTCGCACCACAGCCCGCGATAGGGGACCGCGTGAATCGCCCCCGCCGCGCGGTCCCACAACCGGTGCATGGGGAACGCCGCGCCGGGGATGTCCGCCAGCGGTGCCGGGTCGATGATCTGCGCACCGGAATACACCATGTCGCCGCCCCAGATCAGCCGCCCCCCCGCGTCGATACGGGCATCCCCCGGCCCGTCGCGCCCGCGCACGCGGGCGCGCGGCACCAGCAGCAGCAGCGCCGCCATCCCCGGCCGCCACGCCGCGCGCAGCACCCCGAGCGGGTTCGGCCCCGCCCACACCGCGTCCGAGTTCAGCGTGAACACCGCCCCCCCGCCCAGCACCGGCAGCGCCGCCTTCAGCCCGCCGCCGGTATCAAGGATCGCGGGCTCGTGGCTGATCGCCACGCCGCGCCCGGCCAGATGCGCGGCGATCTGATCGGCGTGGTAATGGGTGTTCACGACCACCCGCAGGCCCTGCGTCAGCGCGAGGGCGTGGTCGATCAGGGGGCGGCCGGCGACCTCGATCAGCGGCTTGGGGCGCGCGGCGGTCAGCGTGCCCATGCGGGTGCCGAAACCGGCGGCGAACAGCATCAGCGCCTCGGGTGTCATGGTCGCAGCTCCGGGCGCACCGCACAGGGCGCGGGGATGTGGCGGTCGACCAGCGCGCGCAGGGCCGCCAGCTCGGGATGCGCCAGATCGGTGCGCAGGTGGCGCCAGACACGGTCCATGTGGCGCAGATACCCGCGCCGCCCCTGCAACGCCAGGCGCGCGAACACCCCCAGGATGCGCAGCTGCCGGGCCGCGCCGATCGCGGCCTCGGCCGCGGCAAAGGTCGTCGCGTCCTGCCCCGTCGCCGCCAGGTACCGCGCCCGCACCCGCGCCGCCAGCGCGGGGTCCACCGTCCGCCGGGCATCGGCCAGCAACGACACCAGGTCGTAGCCCGCAGGCCCCGCCATCGCGTCCTGAAAATCCAGCAGGCCCAGTCGCGCGACCCCGGCCCGCCCCTCCAGCCAGATCAGGTTGTCGGCATGGAAATCGCGCAGCATCAGCACATCCGCCGGGCCCGCCAGCCGCGCGCAGGCCTCCGATACGGCGGCGGCAAGCTCTGGCGCGGCCTGTGCAGTGTCGGCATAGACCTCGGCGGCCAGCGCGGCCTGGGCGCCGGGCACGTCGCCGGACCATGCCGCCACCCCGTCGGGCCGCGGCGCGCCGTGCAGCAGCGCCAGCACATCGGCCGCCACCAGATAGGCGCGCGCAGGACGCTCCAGTCGCGACAGCAGCGCATCGCCCAGGTCCTCCAGCAGCAGCAGCCCCGCGCCCGCGTCCTGCGCCAGCACGGCGGGTGGCGACAGGCCCAGCCCCGCAAGATGCGCGCCGATGTGCAGGAACGGCCGGACCTCGGACGTGCGGGCAATCATCAGCACGGCGCGGTCGGTCCCGCGCGTCAGCCGCAGATACCGCCGCCCCGAGGCATCGCCCGCCAGCGGCGCGGCCCGCGCCGCCGCCCAGCCCGCCGCCCGCAGGAACCCGTCGGGCGCCGCCTCAGCCACGGGCCACCCGTGCGAGGTCCGCCCCGCGCGGCCCCGCCGGGCGCAGCGTCAGGGCGCGGGCCTCGTCGGCGCCTTCGATCGGCGCAAGGCACAGCGTCAGGGCCTGCGGCGGCGGCGTGCCCATGCGCTCGGGCCATTCGATCAGCACCAGCGCGCGGCCCATGGCGGCCTCCAGTCCCAGCTCGGCCAGCTCCGACGCGCAGGCGAGCCGATAGAGATCCGCGTGCCAGATCTCCAGCCCGCCCGCGGCGTATTCCTGCACCAGCGTATAGCTGGGCGAGGGGACGTCCTCGGGCGTCTGCCCGGCGGCGCGCTGCAACGCGCCGATCAGCGCACGGGCGAAATGCGTCTTGCCCGCGCCGATCGGCCCCTCCAGCAGCAGCACATCGCCCCCGCGCAGGGCGGGGGCCAGCCGGGCGGCCAGCGCCTCGGTCGCGTCGGGGGTGGGCAGGATCAGGGTGTCCATCGCCGCGCACTCTGGCCCGGAGCGCGGGTGCGGGCAAGACCCCCGCCATCCCCCCGCCATGTCGTGTGGTCCGGCGCCGCTGGCGAGACCCCGCAGGCCGCGTCGCGCGATGCGCCCCCGGGATGCCCCCCCGGCACACCGGGCTGCGCACCGTGCTGTGCACCGGGTTGCGTACCGGGTTGCGTACCGGGCGACGCGGCCCCGCGGGTGTCCGCGTCCGGGCCGCCATTCGGGCCGCCGCCCGGGTCGCCGCCCGGGTCGCCGTCCGGGTCGCCGCCTGGACCGCCGTCCGGGCCCCTTCGCGACGGGCGCCGGCGGGGCCGCGATCAGGGGATGATGCGGGTGTACTTCAGCCCCGACAGCGAGGCCCCGGCGATCAGGCCCGCCTGTCCGAACACCAGCGCGATGACAGGGGCCTGGCGGGTGGTTGTGTCGATGCCGGCCGCAGCGCCGCCCTCGGGGGTGGCATAGCGCAGGTCGGCGCTGACGCCCCACCCCTCGGAGCGGCGGAAATCCTCCAGCGCCTCGCGGGTCATGAAGAACAGCGCATGCGCGTATTGCTGCGCGCCGATCTGCAACCCGAAGCTGGCGCCGGTGGCGGAGTAGTAATCGACCGACGCGCCGTCGATGCGCAGCACCCCGCGCCCGTAGGTGCCGCCGAGGAACAGCCCGCCCTCGGTCACCAACGGCATGTAGAGGACACCGCGCGCGTCCTCGGCCAGCTCGCGCGTGCCGGGGTAGCGGGAGAACAGGAAGTCGCGCATCGCATCGGCCCGCGCGTCCAGCACATCGGCGCCGTTGCCACCCACCGGATTGGCGCATCCCGCCAGCACCACGCCCGCACCGCCCAGTCCGGCCATCAGCCCACGCCGTGTGATCTCACCCATCGTTCCGACCCCATACCTGCCTCGCACCCCGGGTTATCTCCCGGGCGGGCTTAACATATACGGAACCGCGCGCCCTGTCATGCCCGCGCCGTCCCACCCGTCAGCGGGCGCGCAGCAGCCGGGCCACCTGCGGCGCGAAATATGTCAGCACCCCGTCACAGCCCGCCCGGCGGAACGCCAGCAGGCTTTCGACCACGACCTTCTCGCCGTCGATCCAGCCGTTGTCGGCCGCGCCCCGGATCATCGCGTATTCGCCCGACACCTGATAGGCATAGGTCGGCACCCCGAAGGCGTCCTTGACCCGCCGGCAGATGTCCAGATACGGCATGCCCGGCTTGACCATCACCATGTCGGCGCCCTCGGACAGGTCCCGCTCCACCAGGCGCAGCGCCTCGTTCGAATTGCCGGGGTGCATCTGATAGGTCAGCTTGTCGCCGCGCAGCGCGCCCGCCGCCCCCACCGCATCCCGGAACGGCCCATAGAACGCCGAGGCGTATTTCGCCGCATAGCTCATGATGGCGACATGGCTGTGGCCGGCGGCCTCCAGGGCGGCGCGCAGCGCGCCGATGCGGCCGTCCATCATGTCCGACGGGCCCAGGATGTCGGCGCCCGCCTCGGCCTGCGCCAGCGCCATGCGCACCAGCGCCTCGACGGTTTCATCGTTAAGGATCTCGCCGTCGACGACAAAGCCGTCGTGGCCCTGCGCGTTGTAGGGATCGAGCGCGATGTCGGTCATCACCACCAGCCCGGGCACCTCGGCCTTGATCGCGCGCACGGCGCGGTTGGTCAGGTTCTCGGGGTTCCAGGCCTCGGCGCAGTCGTTGGTCTTCACGCTGGCGTCGGTGTAGGGAAACAGGCAGATCGCGGGGATGCCCAGCTCGGCCGCCTCGTGGGCGGCGCGCACCACATTGTCGATGGAGCGGCGCACCACCCCGGGCATGGAGGCGATCGGCTCCTCCACCCCCTCGCCCTCGCGCACGAACACCGGCCAGATCAGATCGGCGGTGGACAGGCGGTGTTCCTGCGCCAGATCGCGCAGGGCGGCGGTGCGCCGCAGACGGCGAAAGCGGGCGGTGGGGAAGGGGGCAACAGTGGGGCGCATCCGGGCCTCTTGCTTGCGGTTTGTGGTTGCGTGCCAGCTTTGCGCCGATATCACAAGCGCCACAAGCCCGGGCAGGCCCCCGGGCGGCGGGCGCCAGGCGCGTGCGGCGCGGCACACGGACACACCGGCGGGGCATCAGGGTGGAGTTTCACAACAGCCTTCTGGCACTCATCGACACGCGGTCGTTTTCCAACATCTGGTTCTGGTTCGCCCTGGCCGCGATGTGGTCGTGGTTGAGCCATTACATCCTGGGCGTGCCGTTCGACATGATCGCCCGCGCCCGGCGCGAGGGCGGTGTCGCGTTGCAGGAGCTGGAGGCGGTGGTGGCCGCCCATGTCCAGCGCCGGTTGCGCATGGCGTCGGGGCCGTGGGCGGTCGCCGTGCTGTCTGGGGGGCTGACGGTGCTGGCGCTGCTGGGCTTCGGCCACGGGCTGCAACTGGCACAGGCGCTGTTCCTGCTGGCGCTGCCGGCGGTGGTGGTGGCGGCGATGGGTCAGGTCGCGGCCCGCCGCCTCGGGCGTGATCCGCTTGCGGGCGAGGCGCTGTGCGCCTACCTCGTCCGGCACCGCCTCTGGGTTCACCTTGTGGGCCTCGTTTCCATCTTCGTCACCACGCTGTGGGCCATGGTGGCGGTGCTGTTCGCATCGCTGCCCGGTGCGTTCTGACGCCCCGGCCCGGCCGCCGCACCACGAAGGGTCCGACATGCCTGACACCGCCTCCACCGCCGCCCGCCGCCTGCTGATGGGCGGCGCGCCCGAGGGCTTCGACGCCGCCCTGATCGTGCGCGAGGTCGAGCGGGGCGCGCGCGCCGTCGTGCATGTCGCCCGCGACGACCGCCGGATGGAGGCGATGCGCGCGGCGCTGGCGTTCTTTGCCCCGAAGACGCTGGTGCTGACGTTTCCCGCCTGGGACTGCCTGCCCTATGACCGCGTGTCCCCCAACCCCGAGGTGGGGGCTGCCCGCATGGCCACGCTCGCGGCGCTGGCCCATGGCGTGCCGGGGCCGTTCGTGCTGCTGACGACGCTGAATGCCGCCGCCCAGAAGGTGCCCGCGCCCGAGGTCCTGCGCGACGCCGTCTTCCGCGCCGAGGTCGGCCGCCGCATCGATGACGCCGCCCTGCGCCATTTCCTGACGCGCATGGGCTTCTCCGCCGCCCCCACCGTGACCGAACCCGGCGATTACGCCATCCGGGGCGGCATCTTCGACATCTGGGCGCCGGGGGCGGGGGGGCCGGTGCGGCTGGATCTGTTCGGCGACGTGCTGGACGGGGCGCGGCGGTTCGACGCGGCCACCCAGCGCACCACCGAAAAGCTGACCCGGGTGGAACTCGCGCCCGCCTCCGAGGTGATCCTGGACGAGGCCGCCATCGCGCGCTTCCGCACCGCCTGGCGCGCCGAATTCGGCGCCGCCGCCGATGATCCGATGTACGAGGCCATCAGCGCGGGCCGCAAGCACCAGGGGCTGGAGCACTGGCTGCCGTGGTTCCATGACCGGCTGGAGACGCTGTTCGACCACCTGCCCGGCGCCAGCGTCCTGCTGGACGATCAGATCGAGGCCGCCCGCGCCAGCCGCTGGGAGGGTATCCTGGATCAGTACGCCGCCCGGCGCGAGGCGCTGGCCGACCGGCGCAAGGGCGGCTACAAGCCCTGCCCGCCGGAGCAGCTCTACCTCGATGACGCGGGGTGGGAGGCGGCGCTTTCGGGCACCCGGGTGATCCAGCTCAGCCCGCTGCCGCAGCCCTCGGGGCCGGGCGTGCTGGACGCGGGCGGGCGTGCCGGCCGCAGCTTTGCCCCCGAGCGTCAGCAGGAGGGCATCAACGTCTTCAAGGTGCTGGCCACCCATGTGGAGGATCGGCGCAAGTCCGGCCCTGTGGTGCTGGCGGCCTGTTCCGAGGGCGCGCGCGAACGCCTGTCGGGGCTGTTGGCGGACGAAGGCGTGCGCGGCGCCACCGACATCGCGGACGCCCGCGATCTGGGGGGCAAGGGCGCGCTGCATCTGGCCGTCTGGCCGCTGGAGGCCGGGTTCACGGCCCCCGACCTGACGGTCATCGCCGAACAGGATGTGCTGGGCGACCGGCTGATCCGCGCCCCCAAGCGCCGCCGCAAGGCCGACAACTTCCTGACCGAGGCGCAATCGCTCAGCCCCGGCGACCTGATCGTGCATGTCGAACACGGGGTCGGCCGCTACATGGGCCTGGAGACGATCACGGCGATGGGCGCGCCGCACGAGTGCATCGCGCTGGAGTATGCGGGGGGCGACCGGCTGTTCCTGCCGGTGGAGAACATCGAGCTTCTGTCACGCTACGGGCATGAGGAGGGGCTGCTGGACCGCCTCGGCGGTGGCGCCTGGCAGGCCCGCAAGGCGCGGCTGAAGGAGCGCCTGCGCGAGGTCGCCGACAAGCTGATCCGCATCGCCGCCGAACGCACCCTGCGCAATGCCGTCACCTATACCCCCCCCGAACAGCAGTGGGACGCCTTCTGCGCCCGCTTCCCCTGGGCCGAGACCGACGACCAGCTGTCCGCCATCGCCGACGTGCTGGAGGATCTGGACCGCGGCACGCCGATGGACCGGCTGATCGTGGGCGACGTCGGCTTCGGCAAGACCGAGGTCGCGATGCGCGCGGCCTTCGTCGTCGCCATGTCGGGCGCGCAGGTGGCGGTGATCGCCCCCACCACGCTGCTGGCCCGCCAGCACGCCAAGACGTTCGCCGAGCGGTTCCGGGGCCTGCCGCTGCAGGTGCGCCAACTCTCGCGCTTCGTCTCGGCCAAGGATGCGGCCGCGACCCGCGCAGGCCTCGCCGATGGCACCGTGGACATCGTGGTGGGCACGCATGCGCTGCTGGCCAAGGGCGTGAAGCTGCGCAACCTCGGGCTGATGATCGTGGACGAGGAACAGCACTTCGGCGTCAACCACAAGGAGCGCATGAAGGAGATGCGCGCCGAGGTCCATGTCCTGACCCTCACCGCCACCCCCATCCCCCGCACCCTGCAACTGGCGCTGACGGGCGTGCGTGATTTGTCGGTGATCGCCACGCCCCCCGTCGATCGTCTGGCGGTGCGTACGTACGTCAGCGAATTCGACCCCATGACCCTGCGCGAGGCGCTGTTGCGCGAACATTATCGCGGCGGGCAGTCCTTCATCGTCTCGCCCCGGATCAAGGACCTGCCGGAGCTGGAAGAGTTCCTGCGCGATCAGGTGCCGGAGGTCAGCTTCGTCGTGGCGCACGGGCAGATGGCGGCGGGGGAACTCGACGACAAGATGAACGCGTTCTACGACGGCAAGTACGATGTGCTGCTGTCGACCTCGATCGTGGAATCCGGCCTCGATATCCCGCGCGCCAACACGATGATCGTGCACCGCGCCGACATGTTCGGGCTGGCGCAGCTCTATCAGATCCGGGGCCGGGTGGGGCGCTCCAAGACGCGGGCGTACTGCTTCCTGACCACCCGTCCGCGCGTGCCGCTGACGCCGCAGGCGATGAAGCGGCTGCGGCTGCTGGGCAGTCTGGACTCGCTGGGC
Organism: Rhodobaculum claviforme; assembly: GCF_016653255.1. Lineage (GTDB taxonomy): Bacteria > Pseudomonadota > Alphaproteobacteria > Rhodobacterales > Rhodobacteraceae > Rhodobaculum > Rhodobaculum claviforme. Next base: position 1,579 of record NZ_NHSD01000131.1, on the reverse strand, counting down.
GCGGGCTTCACGCTGGCCAGCCAGGACATGGACCTGCGCGGCGCCGGCAACCTCCTGGGCGAGGAACAGTCCGGCCACATCCGCGAGGTCGGCTATGAGCTGTACCAGCAGATGCTGGAGGAAACGATCGCCAAGCTGCGCGCCGGCGAGATCGAGGGGCTGCCCTCGGACGGCGACTGGTCGCCGCAGCTCAACCTCGGGGTGCCGGTGCTGATCCCCGAGGCCTATGTGCCCGACCTCGATGTGCGCATGGGCCTCTATCGGCGGTTGTCGGGGCTGACCACCAAGGTGGAGCTGGAGGGGTTCGCGGCCGAGCTGATCGACCGCTTCGGCACCATGCCCAAGGAGGTCAACACCCTGCTGCTGGTGGTGCGGATCAAGGCGATGGCCCGGCGCGCGGGCATTGCGCGTCTGGATGCCGGGCCCAAGGGCGCGACGGTGCAGTTCCACCAGGACCGCTTCGCCAACCCCGCCGGGCTGGTGGAATTCCTGCAGGGCGAGCGCGAGCACGCCAGGATCCGCGACAACAAGCTGGTGGTGCGCCGCGACTGGGCGACCGAGGCCGACCGCATCCGCGGCGCCTTCGCCATCGCCCGCGATCTGGCCGCCAAGGCGAAACCCGCCCGCAAAGGCTGATCCGCACAAGGCTGCGGCGCGCGGCCCGGGGCGGTGGTGCGCCCCGCGTGCGGGCCCGCCCCCGCCCGCCCGCCGTGGTGCGCAGCCGGCCCCGGCGCGCGCCTCAGCCCGCCAGCGCGGCCTCGGCGCCCGCCGCCAGCCGCAACAGCCGCGCATCCGCGCCAGGGGCGGCCATCAGCATGATCCCCGTGCCCGGCGTCCCGGTGGGCAGCGTCACCGCGCACAGCCCCATCAGGTTGCCGATGCGCGTGTTGCGCAGCGTCAGCAGGTTTTCGCGCACATAATAGTCGGCGTCGGTCATCAGCCGGGCCGCATCGGGGGCGGTGTTGGGCACCGTGGGCAGGATCACCGCGTCATGGCCCGCGGTGGCTGCCGCCCATTCGGCCCGCGCGCGGTACAGCGCGGCCCAGGCGGCGGCGAAATCGGGGGCCGAGAACTCCGCCCCGCCGCGGAACCGGTCGCGGATGCGGTCGAACATCATCTCGGGCCGCGCCTCGATGGTGTCGCGCCACAGCCCGTACGCCTCGCCGGAGTAGAGAACGCCGGACAACGGCATCGCCGCCTCCACGGCGGGGATGCGTCCGGCGGTGACACGGGCGCCCGCCGCCTCCAGCCGGGCGCGGGCGCGGGCAAAGCCGTCGGCCGGAGCGTCGCGGATGTCGTCGAAGGCGGTCGTCTCCAGCACCAGCAGCCGCGCGCCCGCGATGTCCGCGCCCCGCAGGTCCGGCGCCGGGCGGCCCGACATCGCCGCGACCATCTCGGCCGCGTCCTCCACCGTGCGGGTCAGCGGCCCGATGGTGTCAAAGCTGGGGGCCAGCGGCACCACCCCCTCCAGCGACAGCGCGCCATGCGTGGGCTTGAACCCCACCAGGTCGTTCCAGGCCGCGGGCACCCGCACCGACCCGCCGGTGTCCGACCCCACCGCCGCCGCCGCCAGTCCGAA
>NZ_NHSD01000130.1 GCF_016653255.1 Rhodobaculum claviforme | reverse complement strand
AGCCCCACCAGCGCGCCCTGGGTGACGAACACGACCACGACGAACCCCCGCCCGGCGCCCATCGCGCGCATGATCCCGATCTCGGGCCGGCGGCGATAGGTCGACAAGAGCAGCGCCGAGGCGACCCCGATCACGATGGTGATGAGCGCAAAGCTTTTCAGGAAATACCCGGTCTGGGCCTGCGCGTTCAGCGCCTCCATCAGCTGCTCGGCGCCGTCGGTCCAGGGCACGGCATCGAGGCCCGTCAGCGCGCGGATGCGCACGGCCGTCGCATCGGCGGCGTTGAGGTCGTCGAGCTTGATCTCGATCCGGGTGATCCCCTGCGGCAGCGCGAACAGCGTGCGCGCGGTGGGCAGGCTGACAAAGGCGCTGGCCCGGTCCAGCACCCCCGTGCCGGTCTGGAAGATCCCGCCCAGCGTCAGCACCGCGCTGACCCCGTTCGACGATTGCAGCCGCAGCACCTGACCCACCGACAGGTCGAGGTCCTCGGCCAGCCGCCGGCCCAGCACCACCACCCCCGCGCCCAGCCGCCCCGACCCCGCGACGATGTAGCCCTCCAGGTCCAGGATGGCGGATTCGCGGCCCGGCTCCAGCCCGGTCACGCTGACCTGTGCGACCTGTGTGCCGCGGGCGACGAAGCCCGCGCCGGTGATCTGCGGCGACACCGCGCGCACGCCGGGGACGGCCTCGATCAGCGGTGTCCAGGTCGCGGCGTCGCGCAGGGTTGCGGTGCGCAGCCCGCCCGGCTCCACCGCCGCCAGGACATGGCCGTCGGCACGGATCAGGATGGCGGGGTCGGGGGTCTCGGCCTCGATGGTGACGTGGCTGATGTCGCCCACGGTGCGCGACAGGATGAACTCGGCCAGGCCGCCGATCAGCGCCGACATGAAGATGAAGATGAACACCCCCACCGCCACCCCCGAGACCAGCAGCGCGGTCTGCGCCTTGCTGGCGGTCAGGTAGCGCAGCGCGATCTTGAGGGCATAGGGCATCAGGGTTGCGCCGTGCGGACCGGCTGCCCGTCGCGCAGGTCGGCGGCATCCACGATCACCGCGTCCCCGGGCGCGAGGCCGTCGGTGACGATCAGCCGTGCGGCGGGCCAGTCGATCACCGTGACGGGCTGCCGTCGGGCCATGCCGTCACGCGCCACGAACACCGCCGCGTCGGCGCCGTCCGTCACCACCGCGCCGCGCGGCACCGTCAGGGCGGCATCACGACGATCCACCACGATGTTGGCCGTCACCGTCAGCCCGATGGGCGCGCTGACGGGCGCATCGAAGCCGATCCGGACCGCCAGCCCCCCGGTGGCGGTGTCGACCCGCCCGGCGACGGTGCGCACATGGCCCGCGCGCGTCTCCCCCTCACCCGCGAGGCGCAGCGCGGCGGGCTGGCCGACGGCGATCTGGCTGGCGCGCGCCTCGTCGACATCCGTTTCGACGACGAGGTCGGTAAGGTCGGCCAGCGTCATCAGCACGGTCGCGGTGTCCACGGTCTGTCCCGGCTCGGCGTCCAGCGCGACGATGGTGCCGGTGAGGGGGGCGCGCAGGGTGTGGCGGGCCAGTTGCACCTGGGCCTGCTCCAGCAGGGCGGTCATGCGGGCGACCTCCTGCCGGGCGGACTGCACCGCGCGGCGGTCCGCCTCCAGCCCCGCCGCGCTGACGTTCCCCCCCAGCGCGAGCGCGCGGGCAAAGGTCGCCTCGGCCTGGTCCTGTGCCACCAGCGCGGCATCGAGGCCCGCCAGCGCCTGGCGCAGCACGGCGTCCTGTGCGGCGGTGTCGATGCGGGCGAGGATGTCGCCGCTGGCGGCATCGGCGCCCTCCGCGACCTCCACCCGGGTCAGCACGCCGCCCACGAGGGGCCGCACATCGACCGAGTGCAGCGCCGCGATGCGTCCGTTGACCGCAAGCACACGGGTCACGGGGGCCATCGCGACCCGTTCGACCATGACCGGCAGCACCGTCGGTGCCCAAGGTTGCACAACGGCCAGCGCCGCGATCAGCGCGCCGATCCCCCCGGCCCCCAGCCACCACCACAGCCGGCGTGGCCCCCGGTCGCCGCGGACCGGCTGCGGGCGCACGGCCGGCAGCGCTGCCGTGTCCGGCGTCCGGGCGCGGGTGGGGGCGTGCGCGGTCTCCGGTTCGGGTCTCTTCGTCCCACTCATCCCGCCACCACTCCGGGTCCACCCCTCCGCCACCCTTGCCGGTGCGGGCGCCCGAAAACCACCCCCAATCGGCGGTGGTGCCCGAACATGGCCGTGGCCGGCGTGGCCTCAGCGCTCGCCCCGGCGCCAGGGCGCCATCAGGGCGGCGGGGACCTCGGCGCGGCGGGCGACCAGAACCAGCGCGAGGATCGACAGAAGGTACGGCGCCATCAGGAACAGCTGATACGGCACCCCGTCGATCACGGTCTGCAACCGCAACTGGTAGGCATCGAAGAACGCGAACAGCAGCGCCCCCAGCAGCGCCTTGCCCGGTCGCCATGACGCGAACACCACCAGCGCGATGCAGATCCAGCCCCGCCCCTGCACCATCTCGGGAAAGAACGAGTTGAACGCCACCGTCGTCAGGAACGCGCCCCCCAGCGCCATCAGCGCCGAGCCTGCCATGACCGCGCCGATGCGCAGCGCGATGGGGTTGAGGCCCTGCGCCTCCACCGCGTGGGGGTTCTCGCCGGTCATGCGCAGCGCCAGGCCCAGCGGCGTGCGCGCCAGCACCCACGCCAGCCCCACCACCGCCGCCAGCGCCAGATACGTCGGCGCGGCCTGCTGGAACAGCACCGGGCCGATGAACGGCAGGTCCGACAGCACGGGGATATGCAGGCGGGGGAACCGCGCGATGGTGGGCGGAAGCTGGCCCACCTCCACGATCAGGCGATAGAGGTAATATGCCAGCGCCGAGCCGAACAGCGTGATCCCCAGCCCCGAGACATGCTGCGACAGCCCCAGCGGCACCGTCAGCAGCGCATGCAACAGCCCCAGCGCCGCGCCCGCCACGGCGGCCATCGCCAGCCCCGTCCACAGATCGGCGCCCAGATACACCGTCAGCCAGCCCACCATGGCGCCCATGGTCATGATCCCCTCGATCCCGAGGTTCAGCACGCCCGCGCGTTCGCAGATCAGCGCGCCCAGCACGCCAAAGATCAGCGGCGTCGCGATGCGCAGCACCGAGGCCCACAGGCTCGCGGTCGTCAGAAGCTCCAGCGCCTCGGTCATCGGCGGATCCTGTGGCTGGTGAAGACAAGCGCGACCAGCATCGTCAGCAGCGACAGCGCCACGATCACGTCGGCGATGAAGGAGGGCACGCCGGTCGCGCGGCTCATGCCGTCGGCGCCCACGAACACGGCGGCCACGAAGATCGCGGCGGCCACGACACCGGCCGGATGCAATGCGGCCAGCATCGCCACCACGATCCCGGCATAGCCGAAGCCCGGCGACATGGTGGTGGTGACGGCGCGGGTGACCCCCATCACCTCGATCGCGCCCGCCAGCCCCGCCAGCCCCCCCGACAGGCACGCCACGCCCAGGATGGTGCGCGTCAACCGCACGCCCGCGAACCCGGCGGCGGTGGCATTGTGGCCCAGCGCGCGCGCCTCGGTCCCGAAAACGGTCCGCGACAGCACCAGCCACACCACCGCCGCCGCCGCGATGGCCACCAGCAGGCCCGCATGCAGGCGCGTGCGCTCCACCAGGCGCGGCAGGCGGTAGTCGGGATCGATCGGCACGGATTGGGGCCAGCCGAAGGCCAGCGGGTCGCGCAACGGTCCCTCGATCATCAGCCCGACGAACAGGATCGCCACGAAGTTCAGCAGCAGCGTGGTCACGACCTCGTCGACGCCGAAGCGCATCCGCAGATAGGCGGGACCGGCCAGCAGCGCCGCGCCGGCCACCATGCCCATCACCATCAGCGCGGCCATGCCCATGGGGCCACCCAGCACGCCGGGCAACAGGAAATGCCCCGCCCACGCCACCGTCAGCGCACCGAGGAAGAACTGCCCCTCGGCCCCGATGTTCCACAGCCGCGCGCGGAAGGCGACCGCCGCCGCCAGCCCCGTCAGCATCAGCGGCGTCGCGCGGGTCAGAAGCTCGGTGATCCCCCCGCGCGAGCCGAAGGCGGCACGCGCCATCTCGGCATAGGCCGTCAGCGGGTTGACCCCGGCGGCGGCGATCAGCCCCGCCGCCAGCATCAAGGCCACCGCAATGGCCGCCAGCGGGGCTGTGGCGACCAGCACCAGCGGCACATGGGCGCGCCGTTCAAGCCGCATCGGGCGCCCCCCTTGTGTCCCAGACCCCGGCCATCATCAGGCCCAGCGTGCGGGGGTCGGCGTCCTCGGCGCCCAGTTCGCGCGACAGCCGACCGCCGACGATGGCGCGCAGCCGGTCGGCGAGCGCGACGGCCTCCTCCAGCTCCTCGGTGATCAGCAGGATCGCGGCGCCGCGCGCGCGCGCGGCCAGCAGGTCGGCGTGCACGGCGGCGATGGCCCCTTCGTCGAGGCCCCGCGTGGGCTGGTTGGCCAGGATGAAGCGCGGCCCGGAAGCCAGGGTCCTGCCCAGGATCAGCTTCTGCATGTTGCCCCCGGAAAGCTGTCGGGTCGGCGTCTCGGGCGTCGCACCGCGGATGTCGAAACGGGCGATCAGGTCGCGCGCATGGGCCCGCGCCGCCGCCCGCCGCACGAAGCCGAAGCGCGAGAACCGGGTCTGGCGCAGCCGCTCCAGCACCGCGTTTTCCCATACGGGCAGGTCGCCCACGACGCCCTCGGCGTGGCGGTCCTCGGGGATGCGGCCCATCCCGGCGGCGGTGAAGTCGCGCACGCGCGCGCCGGTCATGTCGCGCCCGCCCAGCACCAGCCGCCCGGCCGCGGGCGCCGTCTGCCCCGTCAGCAGCGCGCCCAGCGCGGACTGCCCGTTGCCCGACACGCCGACGATGGCCAGGATCTCGCCCGCGCGGACCTCCAGCGACAGGTCGTGCAGGCGGGTCTGGCCGTCCTGCTCCAGCCGCACGCCCTCGGCCACCAGAACCGGCGCGCCGGGGGTCTGCGGCGCGCGCCGGGGCCGGGTGACGCGGCGGCCCACCATCAGCTCCGCCAGCTCCCCGGCCGAGGTGTCGGCGGTGCGCCGCTCGGCCACCAGCCGGCCCGCGCGCAGCACCGCCACCCGGTCTGACGCCGCCATCACCTCGGTCAGCTTGTGGCTGATGAAGATCAGCGACAGCCCCGCCTCGGTCATCCCGCGCAGCGTTTCGAACAGTTTCTGCGCCTCGGGGCGGGCAAGGACGGCCGTGGGCTCGTCCAGGATCAGGATGCGGGCATCGCGGTAAAGCGCCTTGAGGATCTCCACCCGTTGCCGTTCGCCGACCGAGAGGCGGCCCACCCGCGCGTCGGGGTCCACCGGCAGGCCGAAGCGGTCCGCCAGCGCCAGCAGCCGCGCGCGCCCGGCACGGCGATGGCTGGCGGGGCGCCACAACGGCTCGGTGCCCAGCATGACGTTGTCGAGAACGCTCAGGTTGCCCGCCAGCGTGAAGTGCTGGTGCACCATGCCGACGCCCGCGTCGATGGCGGCGCGCGGGCGGCCGGGCGGCAGGGGTTGGCCGAACACCTCCACCGTGCCGGAATCGGCGGCGTAGTGGCCGAACAGGATGTTCATCAGCGTGGTCTTGCCCGCGCCGTTCTCGCCCAGAAGCGCCAGGATCTCGCCCTGTTCCAGTGTCAGGGTGATGTCGTCGTTGGCCAGCAGGGGGCCGAAGCGACGGGTGATGTTGCGCAGCGCCAGAACCTCGGTCATGGGGCGGCGCCCGCGATGGCGGCGGGGTACGGGATCGCGGGCAGCCGGGGCGCGATGCGCGCGGCCAGCCGCAACAGCGCGCGGTCGGTGCCGCGCGCGGCCAGCATCTGCACCCCCACCGGCAGGCCCGCGTGCATCCCGGCGGGCAGCACCAGCGCGGGCCAGCCCGTCACATTGGCCAGCGCCGCGTTGGGCGCAACCGCCTCCATCCGGGCGAGGTGGGCATCGACGTCGGTGGCGGTGGCATCGAAATGCCCCACCGGCGGCGGCGGACCGGCGAGAACCGGCATCACCAGCACATCGGCCCCTGCCAGCAGCGCGGTGGCGTCATGTGCGATGCGCGCCATCTCGCGGTGCGCGGCAAGGATCGCGGTGCCCGGCAGCGCGCGCCCCCGCGCGACGGCCGCGGCCGCGATCGGCGACATCGCGCTGTCCGCCAGCCCGAGGGCCGTCACCCCCTCGGCCATCGCCGCGGCCAGGACATCCCCCGCCACGCGGTGCGCGCGCGCGCCCAGATCATCGGGCGCGGGCGCGTGGGTCACGGTGCAGCCCGCATCCGCCAGCAGCCGGCCGACCTCGGCCACCGCCGCGTGCTGGGCCGGACCGCACCGCTCCGGCATCATCAGGGCGACGCGCGGGCGATCGGGCAGGGGTTGCGCCGCGCCCTCGGCCACCAACGCACAGGCGGTGGCCACATCGCGCAGGCTGCGCGCCAGCACCAGCTCGGAGGCGAGGCCCATCAACAGGTTGTCGAACCCCGGACCCATCGGCACCGCCCCGCGCGAGGGCTTGAGCCCCCACAGCCCGCAGGCCGCCGCCGGCACCCGGATCGAGCCCCCCGCATCGGTGGCATGCGCGATCGCCACCAGCCCCGCCGCCACCGCCGCCGCCGCCCCGCCGGACGATCCGCCGGGGCTGCGGGTGGCATCAAAGGGATTGCGCGCGACCGGGCCCCCGCGCGCCTCGGAGGTCAGGGCAAAGCCGAACTCGGGCACCGTGGACAGCCCCACCGGGATCAGCCCGCCCGCGCGCAGCCGCGCGAACAGTGGCGAATCCGCCTCCGGGTCCGGCAGAAGCGATCGCAGCGCGTCCGAGCCCGCCGCCGGTGCCAGACCCCGCGCGGCGCAGCCCAGGTCCTTGGCAAGCATGGGCACGCCCGCGAACGGGCCGGGGGCCGAACTGTCGGCGGCCGCCAGCGCCACCGCGTCGGGCAGCATCCGCGCGACCGCCCCCAGATCGGCGCGCGCGGCCACCGCCGCCAGGGTGGCGGCCATCACGGCACGGGCGGTGGTGCGCCCGGCCGCGATGTCGGCGGCCAGGGCGGTGGCGTCATGGGTCATCGGACGGCTCAGGCGGGCTCGCTTTCGTCGATGGGGACCTCGAAGTCGCCGGCCTCGATCTCGGCGCGGCGGGCGTGCATGGCGGCTGCGGCCTCGGCGGGGACGTCGTCCTCGGAGAAGATCACCGCATTGCCGCCGTGGCGCATGAACGAGTATTCGGTGTAGTCGCGCCCCACCGGGTTGCCCGCGGTGATGTCGGCCACGATGGCCGCGATGGTCGGGTCGTAATGCCAGATCGCGTTGGCAAAGACCGTCCCCGGATACCGCTCGGTATAGTCGATCAGGCTGCCGATGGCCTTGACGCCGCGCTCCTCGGCGCCGTCGGCGGTGCCGATGCGTTCACCGAACAGCACGTCGGCGCCCGAGTCGATCTGCGCGATGGCGGCCTCCTTGGCGCGGGCCGGGTCGAACCAGGCGCCGATGAAGCCGTTGAGGAACCGCGCGTCCGGCTTCGTCTCCAGCACGCCAAAGCGGTAGGCGTTGATCAGCAGGTTGACCTCGGGGATGGGATAGCCGCCGACCGAGCCGAAGACGCCGGTTTCCGACATCGCGCCCGCCAGCATGCCGGCCAGATACGCCGCCTCGTGGTTGCGGGTGCCGAAGACGCCGAAGTTGTCGCCCTGCGGCCCGCCGGAGGAGCCCATGAGGAACGCGGTCTCGGGGTAGTCCTCGGCGACCTCGCGGGCCTCGCGCTCCACGGCGTAGGCCTCACCCCAGACGAGCTGCGCGCCCGCGTCGGCGAACTGGCGCATGGCGCGGGGATAGTCGGTGGCCGAGACGCCTTCGGAGAAGTCATAGGTGATCAGGCCCGCATCAGCCGCCGCGCGCATCGCCAGGTGGATGCGGCTGTTCCAGGCGTTCTCCACCGGGCTGGCGTGCACGGCGGCGACGCGCACCGGACCTTGCGCCTGGGCGCGGCGGAGATAGGCCGGCAGCGCCAGCGTCGCGGCCGCGCCGACCAGAAGGGTGCGTCGGGTGGGGGAAATGCGCATGGGTCAGTCCTTTCGTGGGATGGGACGGGCGGGATCAGTCCCCCGCGGGCGGGGCATAGGCGGCGGGATCGACGGTGGCGGGGCGCCCCTCCATCGACAGCCGGGCGATGCGGGGCGGGGTCTCGGCCAGCACGCGGCCGTGGCGGATCACCGCCAGACGGGTGGCGCGCAGGCGCACCGCCTCGATCGGGTCGCGGGCCTGCAACACCACCATGCTGGCAGGTCCCCCCACCCGCAGGCGCGGGTCCGGCAGGCCCATGGCCCGCGCACCGTTCAGCGTCACGGAGTCGAACGCCCAGGCCATCGCCTCGCGCGCGGTCATCGGCACGGCATGCACCGCCATGTGCGCCACATCGAGCATGTCGCCCGAGCCCAGCGGATACCACGGGTCCATCGTGCAATCCTGCCCGAAGGCGACGTTCACCCCGGCCGCGCGCAGCTCCGCCACCCGCGTCAGGCCCCGGCGCCGGGGATAGGTGTCGGCCCGGCCCTGGAGCGTGATGTTGATCAGTGGGTTGGGCACCACCGACAGCCCCGATTCCGCGATCAGCGGGATCAGCTTGGAGGCGTAATAGTTGTCGTAGGAATGCATCGCGGTGGTGTGGCTGGCCACCACGCGATCGCCCAGTCCCAGCCGCGTCGTCTCGGCCGCCAGCGTCTCGATATGGCGCGACATCGGGTCGTCGCTTTCGTCGCAGTGCAGATCGAGGCGCAGGCCGCGCTCGGCCGCGATCTCGCACAGCCGGCGGACCGAGGCGGCGCCGGCCTCCATCGTGCGCTCGAAATGCGGGATGCCGCCCACGACGTCCACGCCCATGTCCAGCGCGCGGATCAGGTTCGCCTCGGCCGTCGGGTCGCGGAAGAGCCCGTCCTGCGGAAACGCCACCAGCTGCAGGTCGATCCACGGTGCCACGCGCGCGCGCACCTCCAGCAGCGCCTCCACCGCCGTCAGCCGGTCGTCGCAGACATCCACATGGGACCGGATCGCGCCGATCCCCTGCGCCACCGCCAGATCGCAGTAGCGCAGCGCCCGCTCCATCACCGCATCCGCGGTCAGGAGCGGTTTCAGCTCGCCCCACAGCGCGATCCCCTCCAGCAGCGTGCCCGAGCGGTTCAGCCGCGGCATCCCGAGGCTGAGCGTCGCATCCATGTGAAAATGTGGATCGACAAAGGGCGGCGCCACCAGATGGCCGGCGGCGTCGATCACCCGACCGGCCTGCGCCTCGATGGCAGGCTCGATCCCGGCGATGCGGCCGTCGCGCACGGCGATGTCGCACGGCTCCGAACGGTCCGGAAGCCTGCAATTTCGCAACAAAAGGTCGATCATGGGCTCACCCGTGGTTTCCCTGCAAGCTAGGCCCAGTGCCGACGGCCCGCAATCGCGAAACCGCGCCGACGCTGCGGAAACCGGCGGCACGCCCGCCGCCATGCCCGCAACGCAGGCGCAGGGCAGGCGCAGGGCAGCCGCAACCCGCCGCCCGCGCGATCCGGCCGCGGCGGCGATCCGGCGTCGACCGCGGCGTCACTCGCTGCTAGGTTGCAGCCCGAGCGAGGAGGACAGCATCATGCGACATTCGTTGGCGGCCGCGTTCGTGATCGCCGCGGCCCCCGCACTGGGCCAGGCCACGCAGGACTTTCCCGAGGGTACGATCGCCGTCGCCCCCCGCGCAGCCGTTCAGGCGCGCGACTTCATGGTTGTCGCCGCCCATCCGCTGGCGTCCCGGGCCGGGTATGACGTGCTGGCCGCCGGGGGATCGGCCGCCGATGCGGCGGTGGCGGTGCAGGCGATGCTGACACTGGTGGAGCCACAGAGCTCGGGCCTCGGCGGGGGCGGGTTCCTGCTCCATTGGGATGCGGCGAGCGCGGAGTTGACCACCTATGACGCGCGCGAGCGGGCGCCGCTGGCGGCCGGCCCGGAGTACTGGCTGGACGCCGAAGGGGCGCCGGTCGCGTTCTGGGATGCGGTGGTGGGCGGTCGCTCGGTCGGGGTGCCGGGCACGCCGCTGCTGCTGGAGACGATCCACGCGCGCCACGGCCGCCTGCCGTGGGGCGATCTGTTCGCCGCCGCCATCGCCAGCGCCGAAGCGGGCTTTCCCGTCAGCGCGCGGCTCGCAGGCGCGATCGCCAACGCCCGCGCGCTGGACCGCTTCGCCCCCGCGCGCGAACTGTTCTTCGATGCCGACGGCGCACCGCTGGCCGAAGGCGCCGTCATGCGCAACCGGGCGCTCGCGGCCTCGTTGCGCACCCTGGCGGCCGAGGGCGCGGCGCCGTTCCATTCCGGCGCCATCGCCCGCGACATCCTGGCCACGGTGCGCGGCGCGGAAAACCCCGGTATGCTGAGCATGCAGGACATGGAGAGCTACCGGGTGATCGCGCGTGACCCGGTCTGCATGGACTATCGCGGCCACCGGGTCTGCGGGATGGGGCCGCCGTCGTCGGGGGCGCTGACCGTGGGCCAGATCCTCGGGATGCTGGAGGGGGTCGACCTGCGCGCGCTGGGCCCCGGCCCGCAGTCTACGCATCTGTTCCTCGAGGCCGCGCGCCTGGCGTTCGCCGACCGCGCGCTTTACATGGCCGACGCCGATTTCGTGGACATGCCCGAGGGGCTTCTGGACCGCGCCTACCTGGCCGACCGCGCCGCGCTGATCGACCCGGCGACCTCGATGGGGGTGGCCGCACCCGGCACCCCGCCCTGGGAGGAGGCGCGCGCCCGGGCCCCCCACACCGACCCCGAGCACGGCGGCACCACCCATTTCGTCATCGTCGATGGCGACGGCAACATGGTGTCGGCCACCACGACCATCGAGCAGGGCTTCGGCAGTCGGCTGATGACCGGGGGCTTCCTTCTGAACAACGAGCTGACCGACTTTGCCCGCGCGCCGATGGCCGACGGCCGCCCCGTCGCCAACCGGGTGGAGGGCGGCAAGCGCCCGCGCTCGTCGATGTCGCCGACCATCGTGCTGCGCGACGGCGCCCCGGTGATCCTGCTTGGCAGCCCCGGTGGCGCGGCGATCATCCACTACACCGCACAGGCGATCATCGCGATGCTGGACTGGGACCTCGACCCGCAGGCGGCGACGGCGCTGGCCCACGCGGTCACCTTCAACGGCCCCGTCAGCATCGAGGCCACACCGGACGCCGAGGCCCGCGCCGAGGCGCTGGCCGCGCGCGGCCACGAGGTCACGGTGCGCGACCTGAATTCGGGGCTGCACATCATCCGCATCACCGACGATGGCCTGCTGGGGGGCGCCGATCCCCGCCGCGAGGGGCGCGCGATGGGCGATTGAGGCCCCCGGCCCAGCGCGCGGCGCCGCGCCCGGCCACGCCATGGCCCCCGACACCGCCCCCCGCCAGCGCCGATGCCGGCGCGGATGCTGGCGCTCAGGCGGCCTTGGTCAGCCGGTCGAGCGCCATCAGCCGCGCAAGGAACGGGCGCATCGTGGCGATCGGCAGCATGTTGGGTCCGTCCGAGGCGGCGTTGTCAGGGTCGTCGTGGCATTCCACAAACACCGCGGCGACCCCGACCGCGACGGCCGCGCGCGCCAGCGGTGCCACGAACTCCCGCTGCCCGCCCGAGGCGGTGCCCAAGCCCCCCGGCAACTGCACCGAATGGGTGGCGTCGAACACCACCGGATAGCCCGTCGCCGCCATCACCGGCAGCGCGCGCATGTCGCTGACGAGCATGTTGTAGCCGAAGGACGCGCCGCGTTCCGTCAGCAGGATGCGCCGGTTGCCGGTGGACGCGACCTTGTCGGCCACGTTGGCCATGTCCCAGGGCGCCAGGAACTGCCCCTTCTTGACGTTCACCACCCGGCCCGTGGCGCCCGCGGCCAGCAACAGGTCGGTCTGGCGGCACAGGAAGGCGGGGATCTGGAGGATGTCCACCGCCTCGGCCACCGCCGCGCACTGGGCGGCGTCGTGCACGTCCGTCAGCACCGGGCAGCCGAACTCGGCCCGGATGTCCGACAGCACCCGCAGGCCCGCGTCCAGCCCCACGCCCCGTGCCCCCTTCAGCGAGGACCGGTTGGCCTTGTCATAGCTCGCCTTGAACACCAGCCCGAGGCCGAGGTCCGCGCACACCCCCACCAGCGTTTCGGCCATGCGGCGGGCGTGGTCGGCGCTTTCGATCTGGCAGGGGCCGGCGATCAGGGTCAGGGGGGCATCGTTGGCGATGCGCAGCGTGCCGATGTCGACGGGGATCATGCGATGCCCTCCGCTTGCAGGACGGATTCAACGCGGGCCACGTCTTCGGGGGTGTTGACCTCCCAGAAGGCGCGGCCGCGGTCGGCGACCTCGACGCAGGCGACGGGGTGGCCGTGCTCGAGGAAGCGCAGCTGCTCCAGACCCTCGCGCGCCTCCAGCGCACCGGGCGGCAGCGCGCCATAGGTGGCCAGCGCCTGCGGCGTGTAGGCATAGACGCCGACGTGGTGGAACACCGGCCCGTCGCCGAAGGGCAGCACCTCCTTGGAGAAATACAGCGCCCGACCCTGCGCGCCCAGAACGGCCGTGGTGCCGCCGACGCGGCCGTTGCGGCGATCCTCGCGCAGCATCGCCAGCGCATCGGGGGTGCAGCGCAGCACCGGGGTCGCGACCGCCGGGCCGTCGGGCGCGCGCATCGCGTCGATCAGCGCGGTGACGAACCACGGCGGCGTCAGCGGCGCGTCGCCTTGCAGGTTGACCACCACCCGGTCCGACAGGCCCAGCGTGGCCACCGCCGCGGCCACCCGCTCGGTGCCGTTGCGGCAGCTCTCGGGGGTCATCACCACCTGCGCGCCAAAGCCGTGCGCGGCGCTGGCGATGCGGTCGTCGTCGGTGGCGACCCAGACGCCATCGACGCCCGGCACCGCCATCGCCGCATCCCACGCCCGCCGGATCAGCGCGCGCGCATCCCCGGTCGCCCCGCGCAGCGCCGTCAGCGGCTTGCCCGGAAACCGGGTCGAGGCATACCGCGCCGGAATCACGATCACCGCCATCACGCCACCCCCGCCCGCAGGCAATCATGCAGATGAATCAGCCCCAGCAGCGTGCCGCCGCCGTCCACCACCATCAACGAGGTGATGCGCCGCGCGGTCATGATCCCCAGCGCCTCGGACGCCAGCGCGTCGGGGCCGATGGTTTGCGGGTTGGGCGTGGCCACGGCGCCGGCCGTGCGTGCCATCAACCCGTCGAGGTTCCGCCGCAGGTCGCCATCGGTGACCACCCCCGCCAGCCGGTCGCCCGCGACCACCGCCACCACGCCGAAGCCCTTGCGCGACATCTCGATCAGCGCCTCGCCCATGGGGGTGTCGGGGGTCACCACCGGCAGCGCGTCGCCGTCGTGCATCAGCGCGCGCACCGGCGCGAGCTGCGCGCCCAGTGTGCCGCCGGGATGGAACGCCGCGAAACCTTCGCGCGAGAACCCGCGCGCCTGCATCACCGCCACCGCCAGCGCGTCGCCCAGCGCCATCATCATGGTGGTGGATGTCGTCGGCGCCAGTCCGATCGCACAGGCCTCGGGCGCGTCGGGCAGCAGCAGGCCCGGGTCGGACTGCCGCATCAGGGTGCTGTCGGCGACCCGGCTGATGCCGATCAGCGCGATGGCGTGGCGCCGCGCATGGGCGATGACGTCCGCCAGTTCCTTCGTCTCGCCCGAGGCGGACAGCAGCAGGCAGATGTCGGCCGAGGTGATCATGCCCAGATCGCCGTGGCTCGCCTCGGCCGGGTGGACGAACTGCGCCGGCGTTCCGGTGGAGGCAAAGGTGGCGGCGATCTTGCGCCCGACATGCCCCGACTTGCCCATGCCGGACACGATCAGACGCCCGCGTGCGGTCCGGATCGCGTCGACCGCGCGCGCGAATGCGCGCGCAAACGGCGCCGCCAGCCCCTCCGACAGCGCCGCATCGATCAGCGAGAGCCCCTGCACCTCGGCGCGCAGCACCCCCTGTCCCACCCGAACGCTGTCGAGGTCGGGCACCGGACCCTCTGCCTGCGTCAAACCCTGTGGCACCTCTGGCCCCCTCCTGAACTTCGCACGATATCCCCGCCGCGGATCGGTCGGCGGGGCCGGATGGTCAAGGCCCGAAACATGCGCCCCGCGCGGCCACTGCGCCGCCCTCCCCGCCGCCGCCACGCCCGGAACGCCGGACGATCGGGGCCGCGCCGCCGGTTGGCCGGGGGCGGATCGGGCTGCCCGCCGCGACGGTTTCGTCATAGCAGGCGATCGGGGGCGCGACAAAGCCATAGTCGCGGCGGCCGGGGCGGGGGCACGTCCAGGGTCGCGCGTCGGGGGCGCCTCAGATGCGGTGGCAGCGCCGCAGGAACCGGGCCGACATCGTGATCCCGGCGACCGCCAGCCCCAGCGCCATGCCCAGCCAGATTCCCGCCGGTCCAAGCCCCAGCGGGAACGCCAGCACCCAGCTGAGGGGGACCCCCACCAGCCAGTAGCTCACCCCCGCCAGGATCATCGGCACCCGCGTGTCCTGGATGCCGCGCAACAGGCCCAGCACCACGACCTGCGCGGCGTCGAACAGCTGGAACAGCGCGGCCACCGCCAGCAGCCCCGCGCCGACCGCGATCACCGCGGCGCGCTGCGGCTCGTCCGGGCCAAGAAAGACGCCCACCAGCGCGTCGGGCACCGTCAGGAACAGCCCCACCGTCGCCAGCGCAAAGCCCAGCGACAGCGCCATCACCACCGCCGCCCCGCGCCGCAGCCCCGGAC
>NZ_NHSD01000129.1 GCF_016653255.1 Rhodobaculum claviforme | reverse complement strand
GCCCCGATGCGAGCCCCGCCGCGCCGGCCCCCGATGCGGCAGAGCCGCCGGCGCCAGACGCCGATCCGGCCTCCGAGGCGGCCCTGCCCGAGACATCGACGACGGCGCCGGACATCGCCTCCGAGTTGCCGGAGGCCGGCGATCCCGAGGCGTTCGACGCCGATCGCCTGCGCGCACTTCTGGACGATGCCGATCTGTCGGAGGTGGATCGCGCGCAACTCGAAGCGATCATCGATTCGGCCGAACAGGATCCCAGCCTCGTGGATCAGGCGGTTCAGGCCCTGCGCGAGCGGCTGTCCGGGCCCGAGACGCGCTGACTGTCGCGCTGACTGTCGCACGGTCCGGCCCGGACGGGGCCGGGCCGTCGGCGCCACCCTCAGCGGTCGGTGGCGTCGGTGTTGCAGAACATGTCGTACATCACCTCGATCAGGCGGCGGGATTTGGGATCGCTGACGGCATAGTACATCGTCTTGCCCTCGCGGCGGCACGACACCAGCCCCTCCAGCCGGAGCCGCGCGAGCTGCTGGCTGACAGCCGCCTGACGCGCCCCCAGAAGCCGCTCCAGATCGCTGACCGAGCGTTCGCCCTGCGACAGGTGGCACAGGATCAGCAGCCGCCCCTCATGGGCGAGCGCCTTGAGGAAGGCGGCCGCGGCGGTGGCCTTCTCGACCATCTCGGCCATGGCGATGTCGTCGGGCGCGGCGGCGTCGGGCGGCGACGCCGCGCCGACGGGCACGCCCGGCGCTGCCGCGTCATCGTCCGGGTCACGGCGCCGGGCCATGGTCGCTTCGGTCCGCATTGTCTCGATCCTTTGCCCTCGGCGCCCGAAGGGGCGCATCGGTGGCGGGGCACCACCAACATATCGCGAAAATATAATATATCCCCTCCGACCTGACAAGGTCGCGAGGTGGCTGTGCCCGGGCATGGGGCGCAAAAAGGGTCATGCGCCCCATCCCTGCGCACGGCTTGGGACGGCATGCCGCGTTCGCGCCCGCCGCGCAACGGGCGTCCCGCCGGGGCCGCCGGTGGGCGAACCGCTGTTCCGGCCGACACAGGGCGCGTGCAGGGCGGGCCGCTTGCGGTGTGCCGGACGGTGCCTAGAACCCGCACGACGACACCGCGGCATGGGGGACAGGCAATGCGTCGGCAGGCATCCATGATGGCGATCCTTGCGGCGACGGCGCAGGGCGGGGCCATGGCGGGCGATGTGGAGTGGGGCGCGTATCTGGCGGCCGAATGCACCACCTGTCACCGCCGCGACGGCTCGGCCGACGGCATTCCGGCGATCACCGGCTGGCCCGAGGCGGGCTTTGTCGCAGCGCTGCGGGCCTATCGCGGGGGCGCGCGGTCCAGCCAGACGATGCAGACCGTCGCCCGTGGCCTCGATGACGGGGATATCGCGGCGCTGGCGGCGTATTTCGCCACCTATCCACCCGCCGCCGACTGAGCGGTCGCGCAGATCATGCCACACACGCCAAGGGGACAGACATGGAACTGAAAAGACGCGGATTTCTGGGCGTGGCGCTGGTCGGCGCCAGTGTGCTGGCGGCGCCTGCGGTGCTGGGATCGGGGCGGCCAAGGGTGGTCGTCGTGGGCGGCGGATCGGGCGGGGCCACCGCGGCGCGCCATCTGGCGATGCAGTCCGGCGGCGCCATCGACGTGACCCTGGTGGAGCCGTCGCGGACCTATTACACCTGCTACTTCTCCAATCTTGCGCTGGGCGGGGTGTGGTCGTTCGACGATCTGGGGCACTCCTATGCCAACCTGGCCGCCGTGCACGGCATCAATGTGGTGCATGACTGGGCCGTGGGCGTGGACCGCGACGCGCGGACCGTCACCCTCGCGGGGGGCGGCGTGCTGCCCTGGGACCGGCTGGTGCTGTCGCCGGGGATCGACTTTGTCGACGGCGCGGTGCCGGGCTGGGATGTCGCGGCGCAGGGGCGGATGCCGCACGCCTACAAGGGCGGCACGCAGGCGGCCTTGCTGGCAGCCCAGGTCGAGGGCATGCGCGAGGGTGGGGTCTTTGCCATGGTCGCGCCGCCCAACCCCTACCGCTGCCCGCCGGGCCCGTACGAGCGGATCTCGATGGTCGCCCACGTCCTGACCCAGCGGAACCCGACCGCCAAGATCCTGCTGGTGGACCCCAAGGAGAGCTTCTCCAAGCAGGCCCTGTTCGAGGAGGGCTGGCAGCGCCACTATCCCGGCATGATCGAGCGCATCGACCCGCTGTTCGGCGCCGACAACGTGTCCGTGGACCCCGAGGCGATGACCGTCGACATCGACGGCGTGATCGAACAGGTCGACGTCTGCAACGTCATCCCCGCCCAGAAGGCCGGCCGCATCGCCGAGGTGGCAGGCCTGACCAACGACGCGGGTTGGGTGCCGGTCGATCCCCACACCATGAAGGCGCGCGCCGACGAGGCCGTGTTCGTGCTGGGCGACGCCAGCCAGCAGGGCGACATGCCGAAATCGGGATACTCGGCCAACAGCCAGGCCAAGGTCGCGGTCAACGTCATCCGGCACGAGTTGCTGGACACCCGGCTGTTCCCCGCGCGCTATTCCAACACCTGCTGGTCGCTGATCGCCCCCGATGACGGCGTCAAGGTCGGCGCCGCCTATGACGCCACCGACGAGAAGATCGCCACGCGCGACAGCTTCATCAGCCAGACCGGCGAGGATACCGACCTGCGCGCCGCCACCTTTGCCGAGTCAATCGGCTGGTACCGGGGCATCACCGCCGACATGTTCGGCTGACGGCCGCGCACAGCAAAAAACGCCGGTCGCGGATGCGGCCGGCGTCTTGCATGGCGCGGGCAGGGGGGCCGCGGCCCCCCGCCGGGTCAGAGACGGCCGAGCACCGCCGCGGTGTCCAGCATCCGGTTGGAGAAGCCCCACTCGTTGTCGTACCACGACAGGATGCGCACCATCCGCCCCTCCAGCACCTTGGTCTGATCGAGGTGGAAGATCGACGAGCGCGGGTCGTGGTTGAAGTCCATCGACACGTTCGGCGCATCGGTCACGCCCAGGATGCCCTTGAGCGGGCCATCGGCGGCCGCGGCGGTCATCGCCTCGTTGATCTCTTCCATGGTGCAGTCGCGCGCGGCCTCGAAAGTCAGGTCCACGACCGAGACGTTCGGCGTCGGCACCCGGATCGCCACACCATCGAGCTTGCCCTTCAGCTCGGGCAGCACGAGGCCCACCGCGCGCGCCGCCCCGGTGGAGGTCGGGATCATGTTCATCGCCGCCGCGCGGGCGCGATACATGTCCTTGTGCATGGTATCCAGCGTCGGCTGGTCGCCGGTGTAGCTGTGGATCGTGGTCATGAACCCGCGCGAGATCCCCACCGTGTCGGCCAGAACCTTGGCCACCGGCGCGAGGCAGTTGGTGGTGCACGACGCGTTCGACACGATGCGGTCGGAGGCCTCCAGCGTGCCCTCGTTGACGCCGAACACGATGGTCTTGTCGGCGCCGTTGGAGGGGGCCGAGACCAGCACGCGGCTGGCGCCGTTCTCCAGGTGGATGGCGGCCTTGTCGCGGTCGGTGAAGATGCCGGTGCACTCCATCACCACGTCGACGCCCTTCCACGGCAGCTCGGCGGGGTTGCGGATCGCGGTGACCGCGATCGGGCCGCGGCCGACGTCGATGGTGGTGTCGGTGGTCGTCACCTCGCCCGGGAACCGGCCGTGGATCGAATCGAAGCGCAGCAGATGGGCGTTCAGCTCCACCGAGCCGAGGTCGTTGATCGCCACCACCTCGATGTCGTCGCGTCCCTGCTCGACCAGTGCGCGCAGCACGTTGCGCCCGATGCGGCCGAAGCCGTTGATCGCCACCTTGACAGCCATGTGTGTCCTCCTTGGGCCGGATTTCGCTTGGCCGCGACTGTCCCCATCGCGGGGCCGAGGTCAACCGAAAGCGACGATTCAGGCGCCGATCCGCCCCCGCCACCGCGGGAAACCGGGCCCGCGCCCGCCCGATGGCGCGCGCGCCCTTGCCCCCGGTGCGGTGCGGCCCTAAGCCCTGAGGCATGCGGATACTCTTTCTGGGCGATGTGATGGGCCGGTCGGGCCGGGCGGCGGTGGCGGAGACGCTGCCGGGCTTGCGCCGGGACTGGCGCCTCGATTTCGTGGTGGTCAACGCCGAGAATGCCTCGTCCGGGATGGGGCTGACGCCGGAGCACGCGCGCGCGCTGCTGGAGGCGGGCGCGGATGTGCTGACGCTGGGCGATCACGCGTTCGACCAGAAGGCGATGCTGTCCTTCATCGAGACCGAGCCGCGCATCCTGCGGCCTCTGAACTTTGCCAAGGTGGCGCCGGGGCGGGGGCATCGGGTGTTCGACGCGCCGGGCGGGCGCCGCGTGCTGGTGGCGCAGGTGCTGGGGCAGGTGTTCATGAAGCGCCCCTTCGACGACCCGTTTTCCGCCCTCGACCCGGTGCTGCGCGCGCACCCGCCGGGCGGCATGGTGCAGGCCGCCATCATCGACGTGCACTGCGAGGCCACATCCGAGAAGACCGCGATCGGCCTGTGGTGCGACGGCCGCGCCAGCCTGGTCGCGGGCACCCACACCCACATCCCCACCGCCGACGGCCGCGTGCTGCCGGGCGGCACCGGCTACATCTCGGACGCGGGGATGTGCGGGGTCTATGATTCGGTGATCGGCATGGACCGCGAGGAACCCCTGCGCCGCTTCGTCACCGGCATGGGCAAGGGCCGTTTCGAGCCCGCCCAGGGCGAGGCCACCCTGTCCGGCGTCTACATCGAGACCTGCGACCGCACCGGACGCGCGCTGTCGCTGTCGATGGTGCGCGTGGGTGGCGCGCTGCAGCCCTCCGTGCCGGGATGAGGGCGCGGCCGGTGCCGTTCGCGGCGCCTGTCGTGATCGCAGGCCGGGACGGGACCACGCCGCCCGTGCGGATCGGCGCGCTGTCATGGCCGCCAAGGCCCGCGCCAGTGCCTGCGCCAGTGCCCGCGCCGCCGACGCTGCCCGCCGGTGTGGCGCAGCCCCGCCCCGCGCCGCCTGCGCCCACCCGCTGACCGGCGGTTTCCCTTGAACGGCAAAATCATTCGACCGACACTCGGCTCCATCCTGCAAGAGGAAGCGCGATGATCGACCTCGGCCTGACCCCCACGCAGGAGGCGCTTGCGGCGCTGGGCATCGTGGTGGTGATGTTCCTTGCCTTCGTGCGCGAAACCTTTCCGGTCGAGGTGACGGCCATCGCCGGGGCGTCGGCGATGCTGGTGCTGGGCATCCTGCCGCAGTCTTCGGCGATGGCGGTGTTCGCCAACCCCGCGCCCTGGACCATCGCGGCGCTGTTCGTGATCGTGGGCGCGCTCGTGCGCACCGGGGCGTTGAACTGGATCACGGCGGCGGCCTCGGCCAATGCGGTGCGCCGGCCGGTGCTGACGCTGGGGGGGCTGGCGCTGACGGTTGTGGGAATGTCGGCGTTCATGAACAACACGCCCATCGTGGTGGTGATGATCCCGATCTTCATGCAGTTGTCGCGCGAACTGGCGGTGGCACCGTCCAAGGTGATGATCCCGCTCAGCTATCTGTCGATTCTGGGGGGCACGGTGACGCTGATCGGCACCTCCACCAACCTGGTGGTGGACGGGGTCGCGCGGGCGCATGGGCTGGAGCCGTTCTCGATCTTCGAGATCACGCCGGTGGGCGTGCTGATGGCGGTGATCGGCACCGTCTATCTGGCGGTGTTCGCGCGCCGTCTGCTGCCGGACCGGACGTCGATGTCGGGGCTGATCGGGGACCGCGGCAGGATGAAGTTCTTTACCGAGGTTGCTGTTCCCGAAGGCTCTTCCCTGATCGATCGCAAGCTGGAGGAGGTCGACATCTTCCGCCGCGAGGGCGCGCGGGTGATCGATGTGCTGCGCGGGGATGCCTCGTTGCGGCGCAACCTTGGCGGTGTGGTGCTGGAGGCGGGCGACCGCGTGGTGCTGCGCACGCCCATGTCCGAGGTGCTGGAGATGCAGAGCCACCGCGACGTGCGCGCGGTGGACAAGCTGTCCTCGGTGCGCACCGCCACGGTGGAGGTGCTGATCACGCCGGGCTGCCGGATGGTCGGCCGCGCGCTGGGCGAGCTCAGGCTGCGCCGCAGGTATGGCGTTTATCCCCTTGCGGTCCATCGCAGAAACCAGAACATCGGTCGCCAGCTGGAGGATCTGGTGGTGGCCGTCGGCGACACGCTGCTGCTGGAGGGCGCGCCCGAGGACATCCAGCGCCTGGCCGCCGACATGGGGCTGGTGGATATCTCGCGCCCGTCCGAGCGTCCGTTCCGCCGCCGCCACGCGCCACTTGTGCTTGCGGTGATGGCGGCCATCGTGATTCTGGCGGCGCTGGACTTCGCGCCGATCGTAATGCTGGCGTTCCTCGGCGTGGCGATCGTGCTGCTGACCCGCTGCATCGACGCCGACGAGGCGTTCGGCTTCATCGACGGGCGCCTGCTGGCGCTGATCTTCGGGATGCTGGGTGTTGGCGCGGGGTTGGAGAACTCGGGCGCCGTGGCGTTGATCGTGGACGCGGTGGCGCCGTGGATGATGGGGCTGCACCCGATGCTGCTGGTTCTGGCGGTCTATGTTCTGACCAGCACACTGACCGAGATCGTGACCAACAATGCGGTCGCGGTGATCGTGACGCCCATCGCCATCGGGCTGGGGTTGTCGCTGGGGGTCGATCCGCGTCCGCTGGTGGTGGCGGTGATGCTGGCGGCCTCGGCCAGCTTCTGCACGCCCATCGGGTACCAGACCAACACGCTGGTGTACGGTCCCGGCGGGTATCGCTTCACCGACTATGTGCGCATCGGGCTGCCGCTGAATCTGTTGATGGCCCTGACGGTCAGCGTGGCGGTGCCGCTGATCTGGCCGCTGTGACCGGCGGGCTGGGCGCGATCCGGCTTGGCGCCGCCGCCCGCGCCGCCTAGATCAGGCGGGACGGAATGGGGGAACGGATGGCTGGACGATACACCCTTGGCGCTGCGGTGGCGGTGCTGCTGGCGCTTGCGGCGCCCGCGCTTGCGCAACCCGAGCAGCGCATGGCGGAGCTTCTGCGCCTCGACGAGGTGCTGGAGATCGTGCGCGAGGAGGGGCTGGAGCATGGCGCGGACATCGGCGCGGCGGTGCTTGGCCCGAGCGCGGGCGCGTCCTGGCGCGCGGCGGTGGCGCGGGTGCATGACCCGGAGGCGATGCGCGGGCTGATGCTGGAGGGGTTCGCGGAGGCGCTGCCGCGCGATCCCGAGGCGCTGGCGCGGATTGAATCGGTGCTGGCGTCGGACCTTGGGCAGCGGGTGGTGGAGCTGGAACTGGGCGCGCGGCGCGCGATGCTCGACCCCGGCATCGAGGACGCCGCGCGCGACGCCTGGGCCGCACAGGCGGCCGAGGGCGGTCCGCGCGTCGACACCCTGCGCCGTTTCGTCGAGGTCGGCGATCTGGTGGAGCGCAACGTCACCGGCGGGCTGAACGCGACGCTGGCCTTCTATGTCGGGCTGGCCGAGGGCGGCGGCGCGCTGGCGGAGTTCGGCGAGGCCGACATGCTGGCCGATGTCCAGGCACAGGAGTCCGGCATCCGCGCCGAGGTCGAGGGCTGGCTGCACGCCTATCTGGCGCTCGCCTTTGCGCCGCTGCCGCCCGAGGATCTGGCGGCGCATGTCGATTTCTTCGACACCGCCGACGGCCGGGCGCTGAACGCCGCGCTGTTTGCGGGCTTCAACGGCATGTTCGAAACCCTCTCGCGGCGGTTGGGGCAGGCGGCGGGCACGTTCGCCCAGGGCGAGGACCTCTGAACGCCGCGCCTGCGGGCGCAGGGCGGCCGGGCGCTTGACTTCCGTGGCGCGCTGGCCGATATGCCGACCCTCGGTGGCGGGCAGGGGTCCGTGTGCCGGGTATCGGGTTTCGCCATGACCGGGCCGAAGGTTCGGTCCTGCACGGGCGGAACCGCGCAGTCCGACGGCGCGCACAGCGCAGAAAACACCGACGGCAGGGGCCGCCGGGGCCACAGGGCGCGATTGGGAAAGGACGAGACAGATGTTTGCGGTGCTCAAGACCGGCGGCAAACAGTACCGGGTCAAGCCCGGTGACGTGCTGCGGGTGGAAAAACTGCCGGCCGAGGCCGGTGATACGGTGCGCTTCGACGAGGTTCTGATGCTGGGCGGCGACAGCCCGGTGGTCGGCGCCCCCCGTGTCGATGGCGCCGCCGTCGAGGCCGAGGTGATCGACCAGATCCGCGGCGAGAAGCTGATCCACTTCGTCAAGCGGCGGCGCAAGCACAGCTCGCAGCGGACCAAGGGGCACCGGCAATACCTGACGCTGGTGCGCATCACCGGCATCACCGCCCCCGGCGCCGCCGCGGCCGAGTGAAGGAGGACGAGACATGGCACACAAGAAGGCAGGCGGCTCCTCGCGTAACGGCCGCGACTCGGAAGGTCGGCGGCTGGGCGTCAAGCTGTTCGGCGGCCAGACGGTCCGGCCGGGCGGCATCATCATCCGCCAGCGCGGCACCAAGTGGTGGCCGGGCGAGGGCGTGGGCATCGGCCGCGACCACACCATCTTTGCCGTGACCGACGGCAAGGTGACGTTTCACAAGGGCTTGAAGGGTCGTACCTTCGTGTCGGTGCTGCCGGCGGTGGCGGCGGAATAACCGACGCTTTACCACAGTTACGGTATCGGGGGTCGGCGCCACGTCTGGCCCCCTTTGCCGTTTTCACAGGCGGCGTTGCGGTGGGGAGCGTGCGCGTCGCAGCGCCCGGGTCGGGTGCCGGAGTGAGGGAGGAGGCGTGGATGTCGGTGACCACCGGACAAAAGATCGCGAGCGGTCGGGGCGGCGCGGGCCAGGGGGCGGCCGGCGGCGTGACGGCCCGCCAGGATGCCGCGCGGCAGGGCACCAGCCCGGGCGATGTCCCCGAGATCGCGGCGGGACGGTTCATGCTGCGCCCGGTGCGCCGGTCGGATGCGGGGCTGCTGGCCCTGCATGCGGGCGACCGCCGGGTGGCGGAGGGCACGCGCTCCATCCCCCATCCGCTGCCGCCCGGCACCACCGAAGCGTTCATCGCCCGGGCGCTGAGCGGCGACGGCGGCGAGGATGTGTGGATCATGGACGGCACGGCGGCCGGCTCGGCCGAGGTGCTGGGCGTGATCAGCCTGACGCGGCTTGACCGTGGCCAGAGCCAGATCGGCTATTGGGTCGCGCCCGCCTTCTGGAACACCGGCGTGGCCACCGAGGCGGTGCGGACCCTGATCGAGGCCAACCCCCACGGCGCGCGCACCCTGTTCGCGGAGGTGTTCCAGGACAATGCGGTATCGGCGCGGGTGCTGACCAACTGCGGGTTCGAATATCTGGGCGATGCCGAGGCGTGGTCGGTGGCGCGTGCCTCCCGGGTGGCGACGTGGACCTATCTTCGGCGCATGGACTGAGGGACGGGTCGCCGCCTTCGGGGGCATCGAGCCCCCTCGGCGGCGGCACCAGGGCGGCAGGAGCCGCCCGGGTGCAGGGCCCGTGGCCCGGGCGGTGCCCGACGCGCGACCCGATGGCCCGGCTTGAGGCGGGTGGCAATTCGGCCTAAGCCCTCTTTCCTGAGCCCTGCGGGGCAGATTGCACGGTATTTGCCATGAAGTTTCTCGATCTTGCCCGGGTCAACATCCGCTCCGGCTCCGGCGGGGCGGGGTGCACCAGTTTCCGCCGCGAGAAGTTCATCGAGTACGGCGGGCCCGACGGCGGCGACGGCGGGCGCGGCGGCGATGTCTGGGTGGAGGCGGTCGACGGCCTCAACACGCTGATCGACTTTCGCTACCAGCAGCATTTCTTTGCCGAGAACGGCCGCCCCGGCATGGGCCGGCAGCGCACCGGCCGCGACGGAGCGGATGTGCTGCTGCGGGTGCCCACGGGGACCGAGATCCTCGATGAGGAGGGTGAGGAGGTGGTCGCCGACCTGACGCGGGTGGGCGAGCGGGTGTGCCTGGCCAAGGGCGGCAACGGCGGCTGGGGCAACGTGCAGTTCAAGACCGCCACAAACCGCGCCCCGCGCCGCGCCAATCCGGGGCAGGAGGGGGTGGAGCGGGTGCTGTGGCTGCGCCTCAAGCTGATTGCGGATGCGGGGTTGCTGGGGCTGCCGAACGCGGGCAAGTCGACATTCCTGGCAGCGACATCGAACGCGCGGCCGAAGATCGCGGATTACCCCTTCACCACGCTGGTGCCCAATCTGGGCGTCGTGGGGATCGACGGGCGGGAATTTGTGGTGGCCGACATTCCGGGCCTGATCGAGGGGGCCTCCGAGGGGCGCGGGCTGGGGGATCGGTTCCTCGGCCATGTGGAGCGGTGCGCGGTGCTGTTGCATCTGGTGGACGGCACCTCCGAGACGGTGGCGGAGGATCACGCGGTGATCCTGCGCGAACTGGCGGCCTATGCGCCGGGGATGATGGGCAAGCCCAGGATTACGGTTCTCAACAAGGTCGATGCGCTGGATGACGACACCCGGGCCGAGCGGATGGCCGCGCTGGAGGCCGCGGCGGGGCCGGTGATGGCGATGTCGGGCGCCTCGGGCGAGGGGGTGCGCGAGGTCCTGCGCGCGCTGGCGGCGGTCGTGGACCGCGGCCGCGCCCCGGTGGCGGAGGAGGGGGAATGGCGCCCCTGAGCTGCACCCGGCGGCTGGTGGTCAAGATCGGCTCGGCGCTGCTGGTGACCGGCGGCGCGCTGCGCGAGGCATGGTTGGCGGGGCTGGCGCAGGATGTCGCGGCACTCCGGGCGCGCGGGGTGGATGTGGTGCTGGTGTCCTCGGGCTCCATCGCGCTGGGGCGCGGGGTGCTGGGCATCACCGATCCCGCTCCGCCGCTGGAGCGCAGCCAGGCGGCGGCGGCGGTGGGGCAGATCCGGCTGGCCGGGGCCTATCAGGCGGCGCTGGCGCCGCACGGGATCACGGCGGCCCAGGTGCTGGTGACGCTGGAGGACACGGCCGATCGGCGGCGCTACCTCAACACCCGCGCCACGCTGGAGACGCTTCTGGCGCTGGGCGTCGTGCCCATCGTGAACGAGAACGACACCGTCGCCACGGACGAGATCCGCTATGGCGACAACGACCGGCTGGCCGCACAGGTGGCGGTGACGGTGGGCGCCGATGTGCTGGTGCTGCTGTCGGATGTGGACGGGCTTTACACCGCCAACCCGCAGACCGACCCCGACGCACGCCATCTGGCGCAGGTCGAGCGGGTGACGCCCGAGGTCGAGGCGATGGCCGGTGGTGCCGCGTCGGCGCTGTCGCGCGGGGGTATGGTGACCAAGCTGATGGCGGCCAAGACCGCGACGGCGGCGGGCTGTGCCATGGCGATCACGCTGGGCAGCCCCGTGCGCCCGCTGCGCGCGCTGGAGGGCGGCGCGCGGGCCACCTGGTTCGCAGCCCAGGGCGATCCGCAGACCGCCCGCAAGGGCTGGATCGGTGCGATGAAGGACAAGGGGTCCCTGCGCATCGACGCGGGTGCGGTCGCGGCGCTGCGCGCGGGGCGGTCGCTGCTGCCGGCGGGGGTGACGGCGGTGTCGGGGCGGTTCGGGCGCGGCGATCCGGTGGCGATCGTGGGGCCGGACGGGGGGCGCCTCGGCCTCGGCCTCGTGCGCTACACGGCCGAGGAGGCGGAGGCGATTCGCGGCCACCGCTCGGGCGAGATCGCGGTGGTGCTGGGCTATCCCGGCCGGGCCGCGCTGATCCACAGGGACGACATGGTGCTATGACCGACGCCGCCGATATTCCTGCACTGATGGACGACATGGGGCGGCGCGCGCGCGCCGCCGCGGCCGATCTGGCGTGTGCGCCCGCGCAGGCGAAGGCGCAGGCGCTGCGCGCGGCCGCGCGTGCCCTGCGCGCGGCCGCGGCCGAGGTGCTGACGGCCAACGGCCACGATATGGCCTATGGCGAGGGCAAGGGGCTGGCGCCCGCGATGCTCGACCGGCTGATGCTGGATGGACCCCGGCTGGAGGGGATCGCGGCGGGGCTGGAGGCGGTGGCCGAGCAGCCCGACCCGGTGGGGCAGGTGATGGCCGAATGGGACCGTCCCTCGGGGCTGCACATCCGCCGGGTGCGCACGCCGCTGGGCGTGATCGGCGTGATCTATGAAAGCCGCCCCAACGTGACCGCCGACGCGGGCGCGCTGTGCCTGAAGGCGGGCAATGCGGTGATCCTGCGCGGCGGGTCCGAGAGCTTCCATTCCTCGCGCGTCATCCATGCCTGCCTGCTGGAGGGGCTGTGCGCGGCCGGCCTGCCGCAGGATGCGATCCAGCTGGTGCCCACCCGCGACCGCGCCGCCGTGGCCGAGATGCTGCGGATGACCGCGCATCTGGACGTGATCGTGCCGCGCGGGGGCAAGGGGCTGGTGGGGCTGGTGCAGGCCGAGGCGCGGGTGCCGGTCTTTGCGCATCTGGAGGGGATCTGCCATGTCTACGTCGATGCCTCCGCCGATCCGGACAAGGCGCGGCGCGTCGTGCTGAACGCCAAGACCCGACGCACCGGCGTGTGCGGCGCGGCCGAGTGCCTGCTGGTGCACCGCGATGTGGTCAACACGCTGGGCGCGCAGATCATCGCCGATCTGGTGGCGGCGGGGGTGGATGTGCGCGCAGGCCCGGGGCTGGGGCATCTGCCCGGCGTGGGTCCGGCGGCCCCGGGCGATTTCGGGCAGGAGTTCCTCGCGTCGATCATCGCCGCGGCGGTCGTGGACGATGTCGACGGCGCCATCGCCCACATCCGCCGCCACGGCTCGGGCCACACCGAGGCGATCCTGACAGAGGATGACGCCGTGGCGGAGCGGTTCATGGCCCGCCTCGACAGCGCGATCCTGATGCGCAACGCCTCCACCCAGTTCGCCGACGGCGGCGAGTTCGGCATGGGCGCCGAGATCGGCATCGCCACCGGCAAGCTGCATGCGCGCGGGCCGGTGGGGGCCGAGCAGCTGACGTCGTTCAAGTACCTCGTGACCGGCGACGGCACCGTCCGGGGCTGAAGGCCGCCGCACGCCCCGGCCCGGAAAAAGGCGGGGGCGGCTTACACCAGCCGCGCCAGGAAACCGCCCAGATCGTCGGTGTGGTGGTGGATATGGGCTGCCGGAGCCGCCTCGGGGGCGACGTGGACGGTGCGCATGCCCATCGCGTGCGGGGCGGTCAGGTTGCGGGGGTCGTCCTCGAACATGGCGGCAACGGCGGGATCGATGCCGCCGGCCTCCAGCACCGCGGCATGGGCCTGCGGGTCGGGTTTGGGGACATAGCCCGTGTGCTCCACCCCGAAGACCGCGTCGAACAGGCCCGACAGACCGCGCGCCTCCAGCACACGCTCGGCATAGGGGGCCCAGCCGTTGGTGTGCACGATGCGCCGGCCCGGAAGCGCGGCGATGCGCGCGCGCAGGTCGGGGTCGGGGCGCAGTACGGTGAAGTCGATGTCGTGCACCTCGGCCAGATAGCCTTCGGGCTCCACCCCGTGCACGGCCATCAGCCCCGCCAGCGTGGTGCCATGCGCGCGCCAGTAGTCCTTGCGCAAGGTGTCGGCCTGTGCGCGCGGCAGGCCGGTCGCGCGCATCACGAAGCCGGTGATGCGGGCGTCGACCTGGTCGAACAGCCGCATCCGGGGGGGATACAGGGTGTTGTCGAGGTCGAAGACCCAACCCCGGACATGGGAAAACTGCTGCGCGACCATGCGACGGGCATAGCCGCGCCGGACGAACAGGGCAAGCGGGGTTGCGCCGGGGCACTGTGGGGGGATAACGGACGCCCGAGGCGATCCGCGCCCGCCCACCCCACGGAGACCGCCGATGACCGATGTCAGGCCCCCCCAGTCCGATGCGTACAGCCTGATCCTGGAGGCGATCGACGTGGGCATCTACAAGCCCGGCGACCGGCTGGTGGAATCCGAACTGGCCGAGCGCTTCGGCGTCTCGCGCACGCCGATCCGCGAGGCGTTGCAGCGGCTGGAGACGCAAAGCCTGCTGGTGCGCGACGGGCGCAGCCTGATCGTGGCGTCGCTGGACCACAACCAGCTGGCGGAGCTGTATGTGGTACGCGCGGAGCTGGAGGGGCTGGCGGCCCGGCTGGCCGCGCGCCACGCCACCGACGAGGAGGTGCAGGTGCTGCGCGACATGGTGCAGGCCGACCGTGGCCTGATCGGCAACCCCGAGGCGATGAGCCGCGCCAATCGCCGGTTCCACAAGCAGATCCACCTGGCCTCGCACAACCGGTACCTGGTCCAGCAACTGGACCTTGTGCACCGGTCGATGGCGCTGCTGGCGGTGACGTCGCTGGCCGCCGAGGGGCGCGGGGATGCCACCATGGCGGAGCACGACCAGATCGTCGAGGCGATCGCGGCGCGCGACGGGACGGCGGCCTATGGCGCGCTGAAGGCGCATATCTCCAAGGCGTTCGAGACGCGGTTGAAGATCGACGCGGGCGAGCGGCCGCTGCGCTGAGGCGGCCCTTCGCGGGGGGTGTTCGTGCGCGGTAGGGATGGGGCGGTCTGGCGACAGGGGGCGGGGATGGACGGTGGCGAGAACGGCTATCATTACGCGGTGATTGCCCGCGCCATTGCCGAGATCGACGCGGCGCCGGGGGCGCTGAGGCTGGAGGATCTGGCGGCGCGGATGGGGATGAGTGCCGCGCATTTCCAGCGGGTGTTCACGCGCTGGGCCGGGGTCTCGCCCAAGCAGTACCAGCAGTACCTTGCGCTGGACGCGGCGCGGCGGATGCTGGCTGCGCGCCATGCCACGCTGGAGACGGCGCTGGCGGCGGGGCTGTCGGGGCCGGGGCGGTTGCATGATCTGTTC
>NZ_NHSD01000128.1 GCF_016653255.1 Rhodobaculum claviforme | reverse complement strand
CCCAGCCTTGCCCCCCCCGCCCCAGTGCCGACGTCCCCAGTGCCGACGTCCCCGGCGCCGACGTGCCCAGCGCCGACGTGCCCGGCCGGATCGACGATCCGCGGGACTGGGTCGCCATCCTTGCGCGGTATCGCACACCATCGGCGTGGCGCAGCGCATGGGAAGTCCTCGTCACCGCACTCCCGTTGCTGGCGCTCTGGGCGCTCGCGTGGTGGAGCGTCGGCATCAGCCCCGCGCTGGCGGTCGCCCTGTCGATCCTGAACGGGGCGTTCCTGGTGCGCCTGTTCATGATCCAGCACGATTGTGGACATGCCGCCTTCTTTGGCAGCCGCAGGCTGAGCGACTGGGTCGGACGGACCATCGGTGTGGTGACGCTGACGCCCTATGACGTCTGGCGCCGGGTCCACGCCGAACACCATGCCGGGACCGGCAACCTCGACCGGCGCGGGATGGGCGACATCCGCACGCTGACGGTGCAGGAGTATCGCAGCCGGTCGCCGTTGGGTCGGCTTGGCTATCGCCTCTATCGCCATCCGGTCGTGATGTTCGGGATCGGCCCCTTCTTTCTGTTCTTCATCAGCAACCGCGTGCCCGTCGGCCTGATGCGCGACGGGGCGCAGTACTGGATCAGTGCGATGGGAACCAACGCGGCCATCGCGGTCGTCGCGGGCGGCATCTGGTACCTGGGCGGAGGGGCCGTGCTGGCCTTCGCGTTTCTGCCCACGCTGCTCGTTGCCGCCTCCATCGGGGTCTGGCTGTTCTATGTCCAGCACCAGTTCGAGGAGACGAGCTGGGACCACGACGCCGACTGGCAGATGCAGGACGCGGCCCTGCACGGCAGCTCGCATTACGTCCTGCCGGGGGTGCTGCGCTGGTTCACGGCCAATATCGGCGTGCATCACGTCCACCACCTGCAGGCCCGTGTCCCGTTCTATCGGCTGCCCGAGGTGCTGCGCGACCACCCGCAGCTTGCCGAGGTCCAGCGCCTGACCCTGCGCGAGAGCCTCGCCTGTGCCCGCAGGCACTTGTGGGACGAGACGACGCGGCGCCTCGTCCCCTTCGCGGCCGCGCGGGCGGGCTGAGCGCGCAGACCGATCCCGGCCAGCCCGATCCCGGCATTGCCGCTTCGGAAAACGCGGAACGCCGCCCCGATCCTGACAGGGCCGCGATCACGCGCCCGGGTGGCGGCATCGGGGACTGTCCGGATCGGCGGAGGGCGTCCGCCCACGCCGTGTGAGGGGGGCCGCGATCAGTCGCGCGGCGCGCTGGGCTGGGGCAAGGTCTCGGCCGGGGGATCGGGGGCGTCGCCGGCCGGTGCAAGGGTCGTCGCGTCGGGGGCACTGTCGATCGTGACCTCCGGATCGGCCGAGCGGCTGACGAACCACAGGACGAAAAGAAGCACGACGCCGATCAGGAACGTCAGACCCAGCAGCGGCCCCTTGTGACGGCGCTTCTGCTTGGCAAGGGCTGTGTCGGGTGCAGACATCGGTACCTCCTCCGGGGTGTGACCCGCTCGCACCGGCGAGACCCTCCGGCAACGGGCGAGCGGGCATCCGGTTCCGGAACGGACCCGGTGGCCCCGTGTGAGGGCAGGAATCGCCGATGGCGCAAACGGATGAGGAACGTACCGTCCGCTGCTGCGTTTGCCGTTTTATCGCAGAGGAGAGGACCGATGAGAGCAATTCCCATGTCCGAGGCCGGCGCCCGCGACCCGACCGGCGGCCCGTTGCCGTGCGGCGACGAGGACCACGAACGGCTGCGCGACCTGCACACGAGGCTGGTCGATACCCTCGCGGGTTACGAAAAGGTGGTCGAGAAGGCCGGGGCCGAGTTCGTGGAGATCGCCCACGAGTTTCGCAGCCTGCATCTGGCGCAGTCCGAACGTGTGCTGGCGATGCTGGTTGGACCGGGCGGCCATCCGGGCACGGACGGGTCGATGCTCGGGACCGTCAACCGCGCGGCGGTCGAGGTCCGCGCGTGGTTTGACGGCATCGGCCACAACGTCATCGGCGCGCTGGTGGACGGCGAAAAACGGCTGCTGGAGGAATTCAAGGCGGCAAAGGCTGCCTCGCCCAGTGTCGAGCGCCGCGGCGTGTTCGATGAGATGTGCGGCGAGATCATCACGCTTCTGCAGCGCCATGCACCCGCCCAGCGCTGAGGCCGCCGCGCGGGTGACCTGGCCGTCCCGCGTGGCATTGACCGCGGTCAGGCCCGCCACCGCACGGATGCGATCGGCGGGCTGGTGCGCGGGGCCGCGCCGGTTGGCAGGCGCGGGGGTCCGCATTGGACAGTGATCGCCCGACACCCGTCTGCGGCCCGGTGCCGATGCCTGAAACCCTGGCCGGGGCGTGGACGCTGGAGCCTGCGCTGCTGACGGCACTGGCGCTGTCGGGGTTGGCCGGTCTGTGGTGGCTGCGGGGTGCGGGGCCGGGGCCGCGTCGGGCGCTGGGCGTGGCCGGGGCCGGCGCGGTGGTCGCGTTCGTCTCGCCCCTGTGTGCGCTGACGGTGGCGTTGTTCGCGGCGCGCAGCCTGCATCACATGGTCCTGATCCTGCTGGTGGCGCCGGCGCTGGCGGTGGCCTTTCCGTGGCGCCGGGCGCCGCTGGGGGCGGGTTTCATCGCGCTGTCGGCGGCGCTGTGGGCGTGGCATGTGCCTGCGCTTTACGCCGCCGCCTGGGACAGCGCTGCGGTCTACTGGGCGATGCAGCTGGCGCTGCTCGGGTCCGGCTGGGTGTTCTGGACCGCGGCCCTGAGCCGCCGCGGCGAGCTGTCGGTCGTGCTGGGGGCGGCCGGGGCGGCCACCGCACTGGCCGCGCAGATGGGGCTGATCGGGGCGATCCTCGTGTTTGCGCCCGCGGTGCTGTACCCCGAACATCTGGTGGGGGCGGAGGGCTTCGGCCTGGGCGCGCTGGGCGATCAGCAGCTTGCTGGGCTGGTGATGTGGGTGCCGGGCATGGTGCCGCTGGCGCTGGTGGCCGGCTGGATGCTGCGCCAGGGCTGGCGCGAGGCCGACGCACGATGATCGCCGCGCTGAAGTTCCTCCATATCGCCGCCCTGTCGGTGTGGTGCGCGGGCCTGCTGGCGCTGCCGGTGGTGATGCAGGTCTATGGCCGCCACCCGGCGATGCGGAGCCAGGCGCGCTATGCCGAGTTCCGCCTGCTGGCGCACCGCAGCTACACCCGGATCGTGACACCGGCCGCCGTCGTGGCCATCGCCGCCGGCAGCGGGCTGATCGTTGCGCTGCGGCTGGTCGATCCGTGGATGCTGGCCAAGCTTGCCGCGGTGTCGGGCATGGTGCTGGTGCATGCGTGGCTGGGCCATCTTGTGGCGCAATCGGGGGAACGGGCGGGCGATCTGGCCGCAGGCTGGCGCCTGCCGTCGCCGCTGATCGCGCTGTGGCTGGGGCTGCCGCTGATGGCCGCCGTGCTGTGGCTGGTGCTGGCCAAGCCCGATCTGTCGGATCTGGCGGCGGGCCTGCCTGCGGTGCTGACCGAGCCTCAGGGCCGGTCGCTGCCCGACGCCGTCGTTCCGATCAGATAGTCGAAGACGAGCTTGCCCCCATGCCAACCGGTCACCCCCGTCAGCCCCGCCGCCAGCAGCGACAGCATCAGCCCGAAGGGCAGCACCGCGGCCTCGGCCCCGTCGATGCGCAGAACCCAGTTGGCGCCCAGCACCGACAGCAGCATGACCGCGAGGATGAAATGCGTCCAGCTGGCGGAGCGGTTGCGGATGCCGCGCACGATCAGAAGCTCGACCGTGCCGGTCACCCCCGCCACAAGGCCCATCACGAAGGCGCCAAAGGCCGCCCAGCCCGCCACGCGCGCCCAGAACGGATCGCCCGTCCACCAGTAGAACAGGTCCGCCCCCAGCACGCAGAAGGCCAGCGCGATGGGAAAGGCCACGAGCATCGCATGCAACGGATGCCCGGCGATGGCGATGGTGGATTCGGTGCCGTGCAGCGCGCGGTGTTCGTCCAGCGGGTCGCGCAGGCGGGGTGTCTCCGGGGCGTCGCCCGCGTCCTGTCGGTCCCCCTCCTGTCGGCCCGCGTCGTTTTGATCGGTCATCTGGGGGTGTCCTTTCGGTGGCGCGTCGGCCCAGGGCAACGCGGCGCCGCGGCGGGGGTTCCCGTGCTGCTGCTGGCGGGCTGCGGCGGGCCGCTGTCCAGCCTCGATCCGGCAGGCCCCGCGGCGGGCGCGACGGCGGTGCTGTGGTGGGCGATGCTGATCGGGGCGGGTGTGCTGACGCTGATGGTGCTGGGGCTGCTGGCCGCTGGCTTCGGCCGGCCGCGGCCGGTCCGCGAAGGCCGCTGGACCGTGGGTCTGGGGCTGTGGTTCTCGATCGCGGTGCTGAGCGCCCTGCTGGCCGCGGGCGTGTGGGTGGGCGAGCGGCTGCTGCCGCGCGGCGACGCGGTCGTGACCGTCGAGGCGCATGCCCGGCAATGGGGCTGGCGCTTCGGCCACCCCGACGGCCGCGGCGGCCGGATCGAGACCGACGGCACGCTGCACATCCCCGCAGGCCAGCCGGTGGATGTGATCGTGACCAGCGCGGACGTCATCCATTCCTTCTGGGTGCCGCGCCTGGCGGGCAAGATCGACGCGATCCCCGGCCGCGCCAACCGCCTGCGGATCGAGGCCGACACCCCCGGCAGCTTCGACGGGCTTTGTGCCGAGTTCTGCGGCCTCGGCCATGCCGGCATGCGCTTTCGCGTCATCGCGCATCCCCCCGACGACTGGCCCGCCGTGCTGGAAACCCTGGGCGAGGAGACCGCGGAATGACCGACACCGTTGCTGCCGAAGGGGTCGGGGACGCCACGCTCGACATCCCCGCCAACCCGCCCCGCCGGGCGCTGGGCCTGCATCGCGAGCTGTCCCGCGTCTGGTCCAACGACCGCGGCTGGCGGGGGCAGGTCACGGCGGTCAACCACACCACGCTGGGGCTGCGGTTCATGGCCACGGCGCTGGTGTTCTTCGCCATAGGGGGCGTGCTGGCGATGCTGATCCGGGCGCAGCTGGCCACCCGGCAGGGCGCGTTCCTGGACACCGAACTCTACAACCAGATCTTCACGATGCACGGCAGCATCATGATGTTCCTCTTTGCCATCCCGATGCTGGAGGGGCTGGGGATCTATCTTCTGCCCAAGCTGTTGGGCACCCGCGACATGGCGTTTCCGCGGCTGACTGCGCTGGGCTACTGGTGCTATCTCTTCGGCGGGCTGATCCTGCTGGCCGCACTTGCCGCAGGCGTCGCGCCGCGCGACGGCTGGTTCATGTACACGCCGCTGTCCTCGGCCGAATTCTCGCCCGGCATCAACGCCGATGTCTGGCTGCTGGGCGTCACCTTTGTCGAGATCTCGGCGCTGGCGGCGGCGGTGGAGATCACGGTCACGATCCTGCGCCAGCGCGCACCGGGGATGCGGCTTACGCAGATGCCGCTGTTCGCGTGGTACATGCTGGGCACGGCCGCGATGATGCTGGTGGGGTTTCCGCCGCTGATCCTTGCGTCGGTGCTGCTGGAGGTGGAGCGCGCCTTCGACTGGCCGTTCTTCGACGTGGCGCGGGGGGGCGATCCGCTGCTGTGGCAGCATCTGTTCTGGATGTTCGGCCACCCGGAGGTCTACATCATCTTCCTGCCGGCCGCCGGCGCGATCTCCACCATCCTGCCGGCGCTGTGCCGCACGTCAATTCTCGGCTACGGCGGCATCGTCGCCGCGATCCTTGCGCTGGTGTTCCTGTCCTTCGGGCTGTGGGTGCACCACATGTTCGCCATCGGCATCCCGCATCTGGCGCTGACCTTCTTCTCGGCGGCCTCGCTGGCGGTGGCGGTGCCGACGGCGGTGCAGGTGTTTGCGTGGATCGGCACGATGTGGAAGGGGCGGCCCGAGCTTGCGCTGCCGATGCTCTACATCCTCGGGTTCTTCCTGACCTTCGTGATGGGCGGGCTGACGGGCGTGATGCTGGCCGTGATCCCGTTCAACTGGCAGGCGCATGACACCGCGTTTGTCACCGCGCATCTGCACTATGTCCTGATCGGCGGCTTCGTCTTTCCGATGCTGGCGGCGGCGGCGTGGTGGATGCCGCAGATCACCGGGCGGGCGCGCATCCGCGGCCTGGGTGAGGTCGCGTTCTGGGTGATCCTGATCGGGTTTCATGGCACCTTCTTCGTGATGCACCTGACCGGCCTGCTGGGCATGCCGCGGCGGATCGACGTCTATCCCGACAATCCGGAGTGGGAGGTGCTGAACCTCACCTCGTCGGTGTTCGGCTTCGTGATGGCGATCGGCCTTGCGCTGTTTGCGCTGGATCTGGTGCTGCAGGCGACCATGGGGCAGCGGGCCGGTCGCAACCCGTGGCGGGCGCCGACGCTGGACTGGGCGATGTCCCTGCCGGCGCCGACCTTCAACTTCGCCTCCCTCCCCGGCCCGCGGCAGGTGGCCGAGGCCGCGCCGGATCGCACCGCTCTCGCCCTTGCCCGGGGTGAGGGGCTGCTGCCGGGCGCGCCGCGGGGGCAGCGCGAGCTTCTGGTGACGACGGCGGCCGACGCGCGGCCCGACCATGTCGCGGTGCTGCCGGGCAACACGGCGCTGCCGCTGGTGCTTTCGGCCAGCATCGGGGCGTTCGTGCTGCTGATGCTCGCGGGGCTGTATGCGTTGGCGCCGGTGGCGCTGGTGGCGGTGGCCGCGCTGGCCTGGCGCTGGCACCGGGGGCTTGCGACGCTGGCGGCGGGCGGCGCCATGGTGGCGGTGGCCCCACGGCTGGCCCTGCCGGTGCAGCCGGGGCGGGGCCGCAGCCTGACGCACAGCGGCGGCGTGGCGCTTCTGGTGGCCGATGGCACGCTGTTTGCCGCGCTGATCTTCGGCGTGGCGTTCCTGCATGTGGTGGCCCCCGGCTGGCCACCGCCGCCCGCCGCGGCCGAAACCGCCACCGGGGCGGTCCTGCTGGTGGCCCTGGCGGTCGGGCTGGGGGTGGCCGCGCTGGCCGCGCATGTGACCGAGGCGCGGCAGCCTGCGGGGCGTTCCCTGGCGGGGTGGGCCGTGCTGGGGCTGGCGGGAAACGGCGCCGCGCTTCTGGCGCTGGCGCTGCTGGCGGGCTGGGTCATGGACGACCCCACCGCCCATGCGCGCGATGCGCTGCGCGGGGTTCTGGCCGGATACGTCGGGCTGCATGCCCTGATCTGCGCGCTGATGGCGGCCTTCGTTCTGGACCAGATCCGGCGCGGCGAGGTCCCGACCAGCGGCGCCCCCTCCGGCTGGCGGTTGTGGCAGGATTTCGCCACCGCCACGGGGCTGGTCGCCGTTGCGGTGGTGCTGGGCACGGCGGCGGTCGCATGACGGGGGTGTTGGCATGACCTGGCTGCCCCGCGCGCTGATCGGACCGGGCCTGTGGGCGGTCGGGTTCGCGCTGGTCTATGGGCTGCACGGCCTCGGCTGTGCGCTGGGCTGGAGCACGCAGGAGGTGGCCGGGATGACGCTGCACCGCCTGGCGATGGTCGCGGCCTGGGTGGGGACCTTGCTGGCCTGCGTGGTGGTGGTGATGTGGTTGCCGGGCGGCCCCGACCCGACCCGGCGGCTGCCCCGCATCGGCGCATGGATCGGGCTGGGGGCCACGATCTTCACGCTTCTGCCGCTGCTCGTGGCGACGAGCTGCTGAGCCGCGCAAGCCCCGGCGCAATGCCGGCCCGGTGGAGCGGTCGCGGTCGTGCCGCGCCTTGACGGCCGCGCGCAGTGCCGCGTCCTCCGTGGGCGGAGCGCCGACCACCGGGCGGCCGCAGCCGCAGGGGACCGCGACAGCTCTGCCGAGGAACGGATCGAGCATGCCTCTTCCCGCGTCGAGGACGTCAGGCGCGCGTGTCCCGCCGCTTCTGTCGGGTGTGCGGCGGCTGTGCGGCGGGCGTGCTGGCCATGGTGGTGTCACGCCGTCGATGGCGCAGCCGGTCCGTCAGGTCCGCGGAACGGCGCGCTGGCAGGCCGGCACGCAGGAACGCGACGGAACCGGCGGCGTTGACGCCCTGCACGGGCAGCACCCGTGCCCGACCGAAAGGAGAGTCCCATGGGCGTGATCCGCCGCCCGCTGACCGACATGATCCTGCTGACGGCCGGGCTCCTGCTGCTGGCCTATCTGCTGGGCGAGGTGCTTTTGCTCGTCTTCGCGGCGGTGCTGCTTGCCGTCGGGCTGGACGGCGCGGCGCGGGCGATCGCGGCACGGCTGCCGGTGTCGCGGGGCTGGGCGCTGGTCGGGGTGGCGCTGGGCATTGCCGCGGTCGTCCTCGGCGCGCTGGCGCTGACGGCAACGCGCCTCGTGCAGCAGCTCCGGGAATTGCAGGCCACGCTGGTCGCGTTCGTCGAGGGGGTACAGGCGCGGCTGTCGGAGCTGGGCGCCACGGCCGTGATCGAGGATCTGGACGGCGGCGGGCTGGGCGGGTCGGCGGGGGACCTGGCGGGCCAGGCGATGACCTTCGGGATGTCGGCGGTCGGCGCGCTGGCAAGCGCCATCATCCTGATCGTGCTCACGATGTTTCTGGCGGCGAACCCGGCGCTGTACCGGGGCGGTCTGGTGCGCCTCGTGCCGCCCGCGCGCCGGGCGATGGCGCAGGACACGCTGTCCGCGATCGCCCATGCGCTGCGCTGGTGGTTCCTGGGGCAGCTTGCCTCGATGGTACTGCTGGGGGTCACGGTGGGGCTGGGGCTGCTGGTGATGGGCATCGAGCTGTGGTTCGCGCTGGCGGTGCTGACGGCGCTTCTGACCTTCATCCCCTTCCTCGGCCCGTTGATCGCCACGGTGCCGATCGTCGCGGTGGGCTTTGCCGAAGGTACCCAGACGGGGCTGATCGTGCTGATCGGCTACATCGTGATCCAGAACATCGAGGGCAACGTCCTCGTGCCGATGATCCAGCACAAGGCGGTCGATCTGGCTCCGGCGCTCCTGATCTCGGTGCAGGTCCTCCTCAGCCTCGTGTTCGGGGTGGTGGGGCTGATGCTGGCCGCCCCGCTGACCGTCGTGGCGATGGTGGCGGTGCAGAAGATCTGGGTCGAGCATACGCTGGGCGAGAAAATCACCTGACCGGCCGCGCGCCGGACAACCACAAGCGAGCTTGCCGTGCCACGGACCCGGACCTATTCGCCCGAGCCGAACATCCTGGAGCGCCGCTTTGCCGATCATCTGGCGCGGCGCAGCCCGGGGGACGATGCCTGGGCCGCGCCCTCGGACGCGCGGGTGCGCCGGATCGCCCGCGTCACGCGATGGAGCGTCGCGCTGGCGGCGCTGGCGGGGGGAGTGTCGGGCGGGATGATCGGCGGGGCCGAGGTGTGGATGCGCCAGGGCCTGTTCGACGGCGACATGGGGGACCTCGGCTGGCGCGAGGCGCTGCCCTACTGGGCGGCCTTCTATGCCTTTGCCGGGGTGATCAGCGCGGTGGAGATCGCGCTTCTCTATGCGCTGGCGCTGGTGGGGATCGCGCGCATCACGCAGCACTCCGGCCTGCCGCTGTCGCACGGCGAGGGGCACGGCCTGCTGGCCCACAGCCTGGCGCGCGCCGGGCTGGAGTTTCCCAACCCGCGCGGGCGCGTCCACGGCATCGACCCCTACGCCCGTGTGGCGCGCTGGAAGCTGACGGCGCTGAACCTTGCCTACAAGATGAAGGTCGGGGTCAGCAGTTTCCTGTTGCGGGTGTTCCTGCGCCGGGTGGCCGCGCGCATGGCGATCCGCGGGCTGGTCCCGCTGCTGGCCGGGCCGCTCTATGCCGTGTGGAACGCCTGGATCGTCGCGCGCATCATGGCCGAGGCGCGGCTGCGCACGCTGGGGCCCTTTGCCGTGGACACCCTGATCGCGGCGCAGTTCGCGGACGCGGGCGATCTGGGCGGCACCGAGAAGGAGGTGCTGGAGCATGCGGCGGGCGAGATGCTGACCCGCGCGCAGGACGGCCATCCCAACCTGATCTATCTGCTGGAACGCCTGCGTGCCGCGCTCCGGCGGGACGGCGACATCGCGCTGGACTGGGACGCCATGCGGCCCCATCTGCGGCGGCTGGATGCGGCGGGGCAGGCCCGTGTGCTCGACCTGCTGACGGTGTCGTGCCTGATCGGCGGGCGCCTGCGCCCCGGCCAGGTGGCGCTTGTGCGCGACACCTGCCGGGACTGCGGCGCGACCCTGCGGGACGCCCGCCTCGCCGATCTGCGCAAGGCGCTGGCGCGCGGCCGCAAGCTGACCCACGCGGACTTGCAGGCAACGCGCGGCCCGAACGCCAGCTGAGGGTCGCCGCGCGGGCTCAGCCCACGGCCAGCGCGGCCATCACCCCGCCCCAGGCCGCCACCGCCGTCAGCCCCGTGCCCCAGCCCATGTCCAGCGCCACCATCGACGGGTGCCAATGGCGCATCACCGTCCAGCTGACCAGCTCATAGGTGCCATAGGCCACAAGCCCCAGCAGCGCGCCGTTCAGGAATGCCAGCCCGGGCTGGCCCTGCTGCAACGCGGGCCAGCCCGCGAACCAGATCATCCCGGCCAGGTAGAGGACGTAGAACAGCGCGGCCGGCAGCCGGCGCACGCTGTCCAGCAGCGTGTCGCCCAGATGCCGCTCGAACAGCGGCTTGACGACCCTGGGCAGCATCACGGCGTCGGCGATCAGGAAGATCAGCCCCGTGACGACGATGAGCACGAGCAGAGACATGGACGGTCCTTTCTGACTGACGGGCGGCGGGACGCGGCGCCGCCGGGCGCGCACGGCGGGCATTGCCCCGCTCGGGGGGCGCGGCCCCCGGCGGATCCACGCCCGGCCACGCAGGGACAACACCCGCCCGAGCCTTGCGTTCCCATGCCGCGCCCGCACCCGGTCCGCCTGCGGCATCGCGGCGCCGGGGTGACGACGTTGTGCCGCGGCGTTTCCTGTCGCCGGTGCGCAATCCGCGCAGCGCCACATCGAGGCACCCGACTGCCGGGCCATTGCCCGCCCTGCGGCTCCCTGCGGCCCCCTGCGTATTTTCAGCGCCTGTCACTTCGGGGCCCGTCATTTCGGCACCTGTCATTCGGAACGAAAACCGACGCCGTCGGTTGATGCACAATCCGCGCCGTGAAATGCGCGCGGCGGCTCCACGGGAATTCGGCGGGAGGCCGCAATGCGCGGCGCCGCCCCCTCAGAAAAGATTGGCCACCAAATGCGCACAGGAACCATGCTTGCCCTCGCGATTGTCGCCGCCATCGTGATCGGCGGGGGCCTCTGGTACAACAGCGGCCCCGACCAGGCGGCCCTGGAGGCGCAGCGCACCGAGCAGGCAGCCCATGAGGCCGACGCGGCCGAGGCGCGGGCCGCCGAAGACGCCGCGGCGCGCGAAGATGCGGCCTCGGTTCCCGGGGACGATTCCACCCTGACCGGCGAGGAACTCACCGAGGGTGCGGCGATCGCGCAGCCGGACGGCGCTACGCCCACCCCCGCCGATCCCGACCGCACCGACTCCACGGTTGAAAGGGCCGGTGACGCGCAGCCCGCGGATGCCCCGCGCACCACCGGTGGTTCCGCGCCCGAGGCCGACGGCCCGAGGGATCTCGAACAGGTGCTCACCCCCGAAAGCTTCGACCGCGGCGCGGTTCTCGCGCTGATCGAGGACTCCGAGCAACTGAACGAGGAGCAGCGCGACTCGCTGCGGGAACTGGTCGAGGTTGCGGCCACCACACCCGACATGGTCAGAACCGCCATCGAGACGATCCGCAACGCGCTCGCCCTGCCGTCACTGGACTGAGGCCGCACGATGCGCGCGGGTGACAGCCGCACAGCGGCGCGGTCCGGCCGCACCCGTCCTGTCAGGGGGTGCAGCCGGGTTTCTCGGGGGCGGTGATGGCCGGTCGGGGCCCGAGGGCTGGACGGCGCGGCACAAGGTCACCGCCGCGATCGATGGGCGATCGGGTCGCCACCGCTTCGGGACCCATCGCGGCCGCGGCGATGAACGCGGCCCGGCTGTCGGCGGTCTGCCCCGGCAGGGGTCGCCATCCCGGGCGGATCCGGGTTGGCGCGCGCCCTGCGAGCGGGCCAATGACCGGGCCATGATCGGGCGGGCCATGATCGGACGGGACCTGATCGGACCGGGCGGCCCTGCGGCAGATCGCGCGCGAGACGACCGACGCGCATCCGTGGCATGCAGCGCGGGCTGGCCCGCAAGACGACGGCGCTGACGCTCCTGCGAAAAAGGGCCGAGGCGATCCCGGGATCACCCGCGGTCCGGCGTCAGCCGCCTCGGGCAGTCCGAGGGACGGACCCGATGCAGGGCATGCCCCGCGCCCCAGCCAGCGCCGGGGAATGGGAGGGCAGGGACCCCAGCCCCGGATCGCAACACGCTCCTGGCCCGCGTCGAGCAGGCCACGGCCGACGGGACGCGCGAGGCCACCGCCCGCGCCGAGCCTGGCCTCGATGCCCGCACCCTGCAGCGCCGGCAGACCCCGGAGGGCGCGCTGCACACGGACCGCCGCCCTCTGGCCGGGCGCCCCGTCCCGGCCAACCGGCCGACCGAGGCGGCGTGTGACCGGATCGTGGATACCGGCATCGCACCGCGGTTCGCGAGACTGCCCCCCGGTCGGATCCTGCCGAAGCGGGCGGAGGAGGGCGTGTGTGTCGTTTCGCAACCCCAGGTCGACAGGGTGGGGCGCGAACGGGTCCAGAACCACCGCCGCGCCCGCAGGCCCGGCCCCCACCACCGGCAAGCTTCCAGGCGAACGGCCCCTGCGAGGTCTGGTCGTGGGACATCACCTGGCTGGCGGCGCAGGCGCGGGGGAGGCCCGTTCCGGTCTCGGCTTTTTCAGCTTCATGGCATCGAGCCCGTCCGGGGTGTGCGCGGCCCCCGCGTGCTCTTTCTCCAGGTCTTGCCGCTTTCGGTGCATCTGGCGCGGTTTGGCCTATGCGCCGCCGTCTGCCTCCGTCCGAGGGGCATCAAGCGCCTGTCCTGGCTGTTTCTGCGACCGTTTCGGCCCGGAGTCCTCCGGGTCCATCGGGAACTTCTCACCCGGGTCGAACGTCTCGTGGAGTTCTTCGATCACCTGGTTCTTCTTTCCCGATGCTTCGTCTGCGCGCTCATCCCGTGGCATGTCCGATCCCCCGACCGAGCTGTCGGCAGGTTTCCGGGTCTGGTCCTTCACCCTGCTGTCGGACCCTTCCGAGTGCTTCGGATGCGACGATGTTCTGTCCTGCGCCATGTCATTTCCTCTTCGTGGACCGGTTGGCGCATCTGCGGCGCCCTGCTGATCAACGGCCTCTGCCCGGGCCCGTTCCACGAGGCCCGTCGGCCCGTCGGCCCGTGGGCGCGTTGGTGGGCGGTCGGTGGGTGGCGAACCGGCGCGGCAGATGGCGACGGAGGACGCCCGACGTCGCGGCAGGCCTGTCGGCCGAGCGTGCCGTCAATGCATGTGTCGCCCCCCGCAAGCCCCTGTGACGACGAGGGTCTGTCCCGCAAGGGAGATGACGTGCCGGGGGCCACCACGCCTGCCGCGCAGGCCCCGTGGCAAGACGGTCCGCATCCTCGCACGGGGGACATCGTCAGGGTCAGGCCGGCCCGTGGGCCGGCCTGTTGCCGGCATCAACGTTCGCGGCGGCCAAGGTTGCGGGCCTTGGCCTCGTCCCGCGCGCCGTCCGCGACCCGTGCGGCGGCCTGCGTGGTGCGGTCGGCGATCACCTCGCCGACGGTCTGGCCGTCGGGCAGCAGGCCCTTGAGGTCGGAGCCGGTCTCCGTCACCTCCTCCTTCACGTCCGTCGCAGCCGAGCGCAGG
The DNA here is from genome assembly GCF_016653255.1 of Rhodobaculum claviforme. Taxonomy (GTDB): domain Bacteria; phylum Pseudomonadota; class Alphaproteobacteria; order Rhodobacterales; family Rhodobacteraceae; genus Rhodobaculum; species Rhodobaculum claviforme. The sequence continues at coordinate 2,551 of NZ_NHSD01000128.1, read as the reverse complement.
ACGGCCATGGCCTTCTTGCGTTCCTCGCGGAACACCGCTTCGGCCTCGGCGAACAGCCGGTCGCTGCTGTCGCCCATGGCGTCGTCCTCGACCCTGCTGTGGGGCAGGGCCCCGGCGACCGCAGCCCCCACCGCCGCGGCGAGGGCCCCCACGACAAGCGGCTGGTCCTCGAAGAAGGTGACGGCGGTGCGGCCGGCCCGGTTCATCGCGTCCTCGGCCGAAAGACGGGCCTCATGCGCGGCGCGACGCGCGGCCACCACGCGGTCGCGTGCCTCATCGGACAGCGCCTCCGTGCCGTGCGACAGCCGGTCGGTCAGCCGCCGGGCGGAGTCTCCCAGAGTGCCCGCAGCGTCGGAAACGGCATTGGACGCGGCGCCGGCTGCATCCTGGATCCGGTCCGTGATGCCGTTCGATCCGTCCTCGCCCGGGTTCCCCTGTGTGGGGTGATCCGGAAACCGGTCGGCACGCGACATGGAACCGGCGCCGTACCAGGACCGGTCGCCGCCATTGGACCCTGCGTGCGCGCCATCCCACGACGACGCCCGGCTGTAGCCCCGGTTGCGCGCGCCCGCGCCCGACCGCCGGTCCGGCGTGGTGTCCTTGCGGCCCTCGCCGATGAACAGCCAGGCAAGGCCGACGCCCACAAGGGCGACAGCCGCGGGGTTGCGCCCGATCGTCTGGCTGATCGAGCGGCCGAGGTCGCCGCCGTCGTTGCGGAACATGGTCCCGATGTCGTTCACGATGGCATCGACCGAGAACTTCTTCTGCAGATCGCCGATCGTGCCGGTCATCTGCGCGCGTTGAACGGCGATGTCGCGCTCGATGTCGTCGGGGGTGCGGGTGTCACTGCTCATGGAGGGAATTCCTGATGGCTGCCGCGTCGCGCTGGACGTTGCGCGCGGTGCGGGTCGGCATGAAGCCGATCTGGTGAAGGGCGGATCTGGCGGACAGCAAGACGACGGCGGCAAGCACGAGCAGGCCCAGTCCCACGGCAAGGGTTGCCCATTGCGGGTCCAGACCGGCCCAGACCAGGGCCGAGACCAGCGACACGGCGAGCAGGTTGAGCCCGACGATCCCCAGCACCAGGGCCACGGCCATCCATGCCAGGATACCGCCCACCCTCGACAGGCTCTCGGCGGTCTCGGCCCGGGCGAGGTCGACCTCGTTGCGCACCAGATTGCTCACGTTGCCCATGAGGCCGGACATCATGTCGGCGGCCGATCTCGGTGTGTCCGTGCCGGTCATGGGGCACCGCGCATGGGCTGTGTGTTGGGGTTGCCTTCGCTTACGAACCTGTTTTCCTGCGCCTTGCGGTCCACGGGGGCGGGCGGGTGCGACGTCCCGGTCCCATCGCCCGAGGCCTTGGCATAGCGGCTGGCCGCAAAGCCCAGCAGGGCCGCGCCACCCAGGAACAGCAGCGGGTTGTCGCGCGCCACCCGGCTGACGGACTTCAGCGCGTCCCCGAAATCCTTGTCGCGGATGTAGTCGGAGGCGTCGGCCAGGCTGCCGGCGATCATCCCGAAGGTGCGTTCCTGTGTCGACCCGCCGCGCAGTTCCTCGGAGGCCCGGCGCAGGGCCGAGGCCACGTCGCCGACCTCGTCGGCCACATCCGACCGGGCGCCCTCGGCACGGGAGCGTGCCTCGGTCACGGCCTCGTCGAACTTTCCGACGGCGGCATTCCTGATGTCTGAGGCCACGCTGGTGATCGCGGAGCCTGCGTCCCGCATGGGGGTGTCGGTATCGGTCGTCTGGTCATGGTTCATCGGAGGTTGCCTTTCCGGAGAGGGCGGTGCGGCGACGATGGCGCGCATTCTGCGCGCGGTCGCTCGAGGCGGTTCATGGACTGCCCAGAACCCTCGCATGACAACAGCCCTTGGCCGCAAGCGTTCCTGCGATGTTCGGAATTCTTCGGCCGGTGCGCGCCCCGCCGCCGCCGCCTCGGCCCGGGCGGGCGGGCGGGTGGGCGCCGAACCGCCCGCGCAGGCACCGGTTGCACCGGATGCGCGCCGACCGCTTGGGCGCGTGGAGATCGCTTTCGCCCGGAACATGCGCCTCCACCGCGCCGACAGCGCGCCGAGGGCTGCTGGATCGAGAAGGGACAGCAGCGGATCATCACCGGCCCATGCCGGGTGGGCAGGACACGGCTGGCTTGCGCGCCCGCCCGAGGCCACCTGCGTCGGCCACCGCCCGGGCGTCGCCCATGATCCGCGGCGTGCCGAGGAGCAGGCCACCCGCCGCCGATCCCGCACCGCCGAACCCGAAGCCAAGGCCGCGAAGAGGGGCGCGACGCGCGATCCCCAGGACCCGGGACAGACCCGCTTGGGGGGCGCCGCGCCCACGCTGATCCGCTTCCTCGCCCTTGCCCTCCCTCGGACCATCGCCGATGCCGGGCATGGGGTGCCCGGCGAGGTCTGGTGACCCTCCGCCTGTGCGGCCGCGCGATCGCGGCTTGCGCCATCGCTGTTTCCGCGCTGGCGCCACGGGCGTGCCGGGACTATCAGGTGCCGGGAAATGCGGGGCCGGGATGATGTGGGATGCGATAATCCTCGGG
>NZ_NHSD01000127.1 GCF_016653255.1 Rhodobaculum claviforme | reverse complement strand
CCCTGAGCTGAGCACCCCCGACCCGAGAACCCCCGACCCGAGAACCAAGGACAGCCGCATGCACGCCATCGAGGACCTCGCCGGATTTGCCGCCGACCATCCGCGCGGGGCGCTGCCGGTGGCGGTGCGCGACGCCATCCGTGATCTGGTCACCGACCTTCTGGGGGCGGCGGCGGCGGGGTTGCACACGCCGCTGGCCACTGCCGCGCGCGGGGCGGCGCCCGCGCTGCATGGTCCGGGGCCGTGCGGGGTGTGGTTCACCGGGATGGGGCTGTCGGTGGCCGGGGCGGCGATGGCCAATGCCGCCGCCGCCAGCGCGCTGGACATCGACGACGGGCACCGCGGCGCGGCGGGGCACCCCGGCGCGGGCGTGATCCCGGCGGCGCTGGCGGTGGGTCAGGCGCTGGGGTCCGACGATGCCGCGATCCTGGACGCCATCGCGCTGGGGTATGACGTGGCGCTGCGGGTGGGCGCGTCCCGGCCGACGGGCAGTTTCGACACCTACGCCAGCGGGCGCTGGGTCGGCTATGGGGTGGCGGTGGCGGCGGGGCGGCTTCTGGAGCTGGATGCGGGCGCGATGGCGCATGCCATGGCCATCGCCGGGGCCGAGGGGCCGATCAGCTTTGCCACCGGGTCCTCGGCCTATCAGGGCAGCACGGTCAAGGAGGCGATCCCCCCCGCCGTCGTCGCCGGCCTGACGGGGGCGTTCCGCGCGCGCGCCGGGGCCACCGGGCCGCTGGACCTGCTGGACCGCGACGACCGGTTCGCGCGCGTCCGGCTGACGGGGGGCCTGGGCGCGGACTGGGCGCTCCTGCACTGCTATCTGAAGCCCTATGCGTGCTGTCGCTACATGCATGCCGCGGTGGATGCCATCGCGGCGCTGCGCCAGCCCGGCAGGCCGGTCGTCAGCCTGGCGATCGAGACGTTTCCCCAGGGGCTGCGGCTGTCCAATGCGCGCCGCCCCGCCACGCTGGAGGCCGGGCAGTACAGCTATTACTTCAGCTGTGCGCTGGCGGCCCTGCATGGGGTCACGGCGTTGCAGCCGGTCGATCCGGCCTGGTTGCACGACGCGGATGTGCTGGCGCTGGCCGAGCGCATCACGCTGTCGGCGCATGCCGATTTCGCCGATGCCTTTCCGGTGGGCACGCCCTGCCGGGTGATCGTGGACCACGGCGACGGCCCGCGGGCGCTGACGGTGCACCACCCGCTGGGCGATGTCGCCAACCCGATGTCGCGCGCGCAGATCACCGACAAGTTCCGCCGCATCGCTGCGGCCAATGTTCCCGCGGCCCGGCGCGATGCGGTTCTGGCCGCGCTCGACGGGCTGACGGCCGACGGCTTTGCGCCGCTGCTGGCGGCGCTGAAGCACGACACCACCGACACGATGACCCAACAGGGAGGGACAACGGATGCGCTACTCGTTTGACAAGGGCGTTCTGATCGCCGCACTTCTGGCGGGCACCGCGCTCGCGCCCGCGACGGCCCAGGCCCAGAGCACCGAGCTGCGGCTGGGTGCGGCGGCGGCCGACATCGGCAACCTGGATCCGCATTACGCGGCCTCGACCACCGACCGGACGCTGGTCGCGCTGGTGTTCGGCGGGCTGGTGCGCTTTGCCCCCGGATCGACCGACCCCGCCGAGATCGAGGGCGACCTGGCCGAGAGCTGGGAGGCCAGCGACGACAACCTGGTGTGGACCTTCGCCCTGCGCGAGGGCGTGCAGTGGCAGCACGGCTACGGCGAGGTGACGGCCGATGACGTCGTCTTCAGCCTGACGAAATCCGCCGACAGCGCGCGCTCGGCCTTTGCCAGCGACTATGCCGCGATCGAAAGCGTGGAGGCGCTGGACCCCCATACCGTGCGCATCACGCTGGCGCGCCAGATCCCCAGCGTGCTGGGGCTGCTGGCCAACTATGCCGGCGGGTTCATCGTCAGCGAGGCCGCCTACACCGAGCGCGGCAGCGCGTTCTCGCGCGAGCCGGTGGGCTTCGGCCCGTTCCAGATCGACCGGATCGAACCCGGCGTGGCCGTCCACTTCACCGCCCATCAGGACTATTTCCGCGGCACGCCCCGGCTGGAGCGGGTGACGTACCGGTTCCTCTCGGCGGCATCGGCGCGCGATCTGGCGTTCCTGGCCGGCGAGGTCGACGCGATCACCGGCCTTGCCGATCCGCGCTGGCTGGCGCGCACCGAGGCGATCGACGGCGCGACCGTGGACATCTTCGACCCGGCCGAGCTGTCGCTGCTGAACATCAACATCACCCGCGCGCCGTTCGACGACATCCGCGTGCGTCAGGCGCTGGCCCATGCCATCGACGCCGGCCGCATCGCGCAGTTCCGTGGCGATGCCTTCACCCGCGTCGCGAAATCGGTGATCCCGTCCAACAATCTCGGCTATACCGAGGACAACGGCCATCTGTCCTTCGACCCCGAGCGCGCGCAGGAGCTGCTGGCCGAGGCCGGTTTCCCCGACGGGTTGCAGACCCGCATGGTCGCCTCCCAGCTGCCCAGCTACGAGACCACCAACCAGATCCTGCAGGCACAGCTGGAGGAGCTGGGCATCACCCTGGCGCTGGAGCCGGTGGAGCACGCCACCTGGCACCAGATGATCCGCCAGGACCTCAGCCCGCTGGTGACCTATGGCGCGGCGCGCTTTCCGGTCGCCGACGTGTATCTGACGCAGTTCTTCCACTCCCGCAGCATCATCGGCACCGATACCGCCGTGACCAACTTCAGCCACTGCGACGTGGCCGACGAACAGATCGAGGCCGCGCGGACGGAAACCGATCCCGACCGGCAGATCGCGCTGTGGCAGGAGGCCCAACGCCTGATCGTGGAGGCCGTCTGCGCGATCCCGCTGACGGAAACGGCGGGTGTGTGGGCGCGGCGCGAAAACCTCGACTGGGGGCATGACTTCAGGGGCTCCATGTCTCTGGGCCCGCTGGTCACGGAACTGACCCACTTCACCGACTGACCCTTTCCGGGCGATCCCCGGGGCCGCGGACATCCGCGGCCCCCCCCCACCCCCCGCAGCATGGCCGCCATGTCCCAGATGTATCCCACCTATTCCAGCACCTGCGGCTGGTCCGCCATGTTGCCGCCGCGCCGCCCGCACCCGGCGCTGGAGCGCGACGCCAGCGTGGATTTCGCCGTGATCGGCGCGGGCTTCACCGGCCTGGCCGTCGCGCGGCGCCTGCACGAGATCGACCCCCAGGCGCGCGTCATGGTGCTGGAGGCGGGCACCGTCGACCAGGGGTCCTCGGCGCGCAATTCGGGCTTCACCGCGCCCGAGGTGCTGCCGCGCAACGCCACCCTGCCGGGCGCCGAGAAGGCCCGGCGGCAATCGGCGCTGTTCGGCCATGCGTTCGAGTGGATGACCGGCATCCTGGACGCCCACGGCATCGACTGCGACCTGCGCCAGGTCGGCTCCATCCGCGCCGCCGCGACCGAGGCCGGCGAGGCATCCCTGCGCCGCGTGATCGAGGTCGCCCGCGCCAACGGCATCCGCCACGAGGTGCTGGACCGCCGCCAGATCGCGGACCGCACGGGCACGGAGTATTATCGCATCGGGATCCATGTGAACGACACCTATCTGCTGCAACCCTCGGCGCTGGTGCAGGGGCTGGCGGATTGCCTGCCCGAGGGTGTGGCGCTGCATGAACGCAGCCCGGTCACGCGGCTGGACCGCGACGGCGCGGGCTGGCGGCTGACGACGCCGGGCGGGGTGGTGCGTGCGCGCTGCGTGGCGCTGGCCAACAACGGCTTCATCCGCAGCTTCGGGTATCTGAAGCTGCGGATGGCGACGATCTACACCTATGCCGCGCTGAGCGCGCCGGTGGCCGAGGCCGACCTGCCGCGGCTGGGCGCGGACCCCGCGTGGGGGGTGCTGCCCGCCCACCGGCTGGGCACGACGCTGCGCCGGGTGGGCCGTGACCGGCTGATGGTGCGCTCGCTCTATGCGCTGGAGGGGGAAATCGCCCCCGACGCCGCCGCCGCCCGGCTGCGCGACCGCTTCATCCGGCGCTGGCCCGCGCTGGCGCATGTGCCCTTTGCCCATGTCTGGGGCGGCACCACCGCGCTGACGATGAACGGCGCGCCGTGGTGGGGGCGGCTGGCGGAGGGGCTGTTCGCCTCGGGCGGCTGCAACGGCAGCGGCATCACCAAGGGCACGATGCTGGGCTGGCACCTGGCCGGGCTGATGACCGGCCGCGAAACCCCCGAGGCCGTCACCGACGCCATGGGCACCGCCAATCTGATCGCCCCCGAGCCGTTCCGCAGCATCGGGTTCCACATCGTCTCCGCGCTGGAGACACGCAAGGCCGGGCTGGAAGCCTGACAAGGGAAAGACCCATGGACATCCAACGATTCGACGTCAACGACCGCCGCAGCCGCATGGTGATCCACAACTCCGTGGTCTACCTCTCGGGGCAGTTCTCGGACGAGGCGGGCTGCGTGGCCACGCAAACGCGCGAGACGCTGGCCAGGATCGACGCGCTGCTGGCCCGCGCGGGCACCGACAAGTCGCGCCTGCTGACGGCCGAGGTCTGGGTCACCACCATGGCCGATTTCCCCGCCATGGACGCCGAATGGAAGGCCTGGGTCACCCCCGGCGCGCCCCCCACCCGATGCTGCTGCGCCGTCACCCTGGGCGATCCCGAGATGCGGGTGGAGATCATGGTCACGGCCGCGCTCTGAGCGCCGCCGGGCGGCGTGGCCGGTCCGCCCGGTGGCCTCGGGGCCGCGCAGGGATCAGGTGTGTCAGTTGCGCGGATCGAGGACATCGCGCAGCGCGTCGCCCATCAGGTTGATCCCCAGCACCGCGATGAAGATCGCAAGCCCCGGCCAGAACGAGATCATCGGCGCGTCGTTCATGTAGTTGGTGCCGATCCGCAGCATCGACCCCCAGCTGGGCGTCGGCGGCTGCACCCCCAGCCCGAGGAAGCTGAGCGCGCTTTCCACCAGGATCGCGGTGGCCATGCTGACCGACATCTGGATCACCAGCGGGCTCGCGATGTTGGGCAGCACATGCTTGAGCATGATGCCCAGATGCCGGTTGCCGAGCGCGCGGGCGGCCTCGACGTATTCCGTCTCGCGGATGCTGAGGGTCTGGGCGCGTGCCAGCCGGATGAAGATCGGGGAATAGACGATGCCGATGGCGATCATCGCGGTGTAGAGGCTGGGGCCAAGCACCGCCGTCATCGCCAGCGCCAGCACGATCACCGGGAACGCCATCATCGCGTCCGTCAGCCGCATCACGACGTATTCATCGAGCGGGCCACGGAAATACCCCGACACCAGCCCGATCGGCACGCCGATCCCGGCGGCCAGCAGCACCGCGATCAGCCCGGCCTGCAACGACGCCCGCGCCCCCCAGATCAGCCGGCTGAGGATGTCGCGCCCAAGCTCGTCCGTGCCCAGCCAATAGACATCCGAGGGACCGGCGAGGATCGCGGTGAAGTCCGGGCGCGTGGGGTCGTGGGGCGCGATCTGCGGGGCGAACACCGCCACCACCACCAGCGCGGTGACGATCAACAGGCCAAGCGCGCCCAGCGGGCGGCGCAGCATCCGGCGCAGCACACGGTTCATTCTCAGCGCTCCTTGATGCGGGGGTCGAGGATGAAATAGACGATGTCCGTCAGCAGGTTGATCGCGATCACCGCCAGCGCGAAGATCAAGACCAGGCTCTGCATCATCGTCAGGTCCAGCCGCAGGACGGAATTGAAGATCAGCCGCCCGAAGCCCGGCAGCCCGAAGATGGTGTCGATCACCACGACATTGCCCAGAAGGGCGGCGAACTCCACGCTCAGGATCGTCACCAGCGGGATGAGCGAGGTGCGCAACCCGTGGCGCAGGATCACCGCATGGCCCGCCAGCCCCTTGGCCCGCGCGGTGCGGACGTAATCGGACTTCATCACCTCCACCATGCTGGAGCGCACCAGCCGCATGAAGATCCCCGCGGGCCGCAGCCCCAGCGCGATGGCGGGCATCAGCGAGTGCAGGAAGCTCTGCCACGGGTCGTCGGTAAACCGCACGAAGCCCGAGGACGGCAGCCACCCCAGCCACAGCGAAAAGACATAGAGCATCAGGATCGCCACCCAGAACCCCGGCAGCGAGATGCAGGTCAGCCCGATGAACGTGGCCACCCCGTCGCCCAGCCGCCCCGGGCTGGTGGCCGCGATCACCCCCGCAGGCACGCCGATCAGAAGCCCGATCACCAGCGCAAGCCCGGTGACCTGCAACGTCACCGGCAGCGCCGACAGGATCGCGCGCGACACGGGTGAATTGTCCACCATCGACCGGCCCAGATCGCCGGTCATCACATTGCCCAGCCACGACAGGTACTGCATGTGCAACGGCTGGTTCAGGCCCAGCCGCTCGCGCACGGCCGCGAGCGACTCCGGCGTCGCCTCCTGGCCCAGGATCATGCGCGCGGGGTCGCCCGGCAGCACCTGCATCACCAGAAACACCCCGATGGTGATCAGGAACAGGATCGGGATCATGCCGAGGAAGCGGCGAAGGACGAAGCCGGCCACGGGGGACCTCCTTGCGAAAGGGGGGCCGCGGCGGGGGGGCCGCCGCGGCGCAGGGTCAGGGACGGATCAGTCGGCGGTCAGCCAGACATCCTCGAAGCGCATCATGGAATCGGGGATGTGGCGGTAGCCCTGCATCTCGTCGCGGAAGGCCTTCATCTCCTGCAGGTGGTAGGTGAAGATGTAGGGGAAGTCGGTGTTGAAGACCTCCAGCGCCTCGCGATAGAGCGCGCGGCGCTCGTCCTGGTCGACGGCCGCGCGTGCGGCATCCAGGATGCGGTCCATCTCGGGGCTGCTGTAGTGGCTGAAGTTCACGCCGCCCTCGGAATGGAACCACGGGTGCGAGCTGAGGTCGGGGTCGTTGCGGGGCGACAGCTCGATCTGGGCGGCGGCATAGTTGCCTTCGCCCATGCGCGAGATGATGGTGCCGAACTCCACCTGCTGCAGCTGGATGTCGATGCCCACCTCCTGGCACATCGCGGCATAGATCGAGGCCACGCGGATGCTTTCGTCATCCGGCGTGATCAGCAGCGGGAACGAGAAGCCATCGGGCACGCCCGCGGCCTCCAGCATCTCGCGCGCGCGGTCCAGATCGCGGTGCGGCGCCTCGTCGGGGCTGTCCACCACCCAGGTCGCGGGCGAGAACGGGCCGATCGCCGGCACCGCCGCATCGCCGAACACCGTGTCCACCACGATGCGCCGGTCGATGCAGGCCGACACGGCGGCGCGGCGCTCGGCGCTGCCCATCTCCTCGGACTGGGTGTTGACCCAGATGCCGCGGAAGCCGAGGCCGCCCACGATGCTCAGCGTGATGTCGTCGCTGTCCTGCAGGCGCTGGACGGCGCGGCCCGGCACGGTGTTGATGATGTGGATCGAGCCCGTCTCCAGGTTCACGATGCGCGATTCCGCATCCACGAAGGGGCGGTAGATCACGCGATCAAGGTACGGCAGCCCGTCCTTGAAGTAGCCGTCGAAGCGCTCCAGCACCACGCGGTCGTCGCGCACGCGTTCGGTCAGGCGGAACGGGCCCGCGCCCACCAGCGCCTGCCCGAAGTCCGCGCCCAGCTCCTGCACGGCGGTGGGCGAGACCATCATGCCCGACCAGCTGGCCATCGCCGGAAGGAACGCGCCGAACGGCTGGCTCAGGCGGACGGTGACGCGGTGGGTGTCCTCGACCACCACCTCCTCGACGAACGACAGCTCGCCCGCGCGGGCGGAGCCGAAGTCGCGGTCCATCATGCGGGCGAAGTTGAAGGCCACGGCCTCGGCATCGAAGGGCGTGCCGTCGTGGAAGGTGACGCCCTCGCGCAGGTGGAAGGTGTATTCGGTGCCGTCCTCGCTGACCTCCCAGCTTTCGGCCAGCTCGGGCTGGATCTGGAGGTCCTCGTCAACCTCCACCAGGGTGGCGAAGATGTTGTGCAGCACCGTGCGCGAGGCGTTGGAGCTGGTCAGGTGGGGGTCCATCTCGGGCGGATCATCGGCCAGGCCCACGTTCAGCGTGCCGCCGCGCACGGGGTCCGCCCAGAGCGCGCCGGGCATCGTCAGGGCGGCGGTCATCGCCGCCGCGGTGGAAAGCATCAACAGTTTCTTCACGGTCGTTCTCCCTCTCTGTCGGGTCTGTTCCTGTCGGCCCCGCGTGGGGCCGGTGGGGCGCTGACCCGCTGCGCCCCTCAGCCTCGTTTCAGGCAGGCGACGCGGTGGCCGGGGGCGACCTGGCGCAAGCCTGGCACGGTTTGCGCGCACTCCGGCCCCGCGATGGGGCAGCGGGTGCGGAACACGCAGCCCGACGGGGGCGCGACGGGCGAGGGCGTCTCACCCTTGAGCAGGATGCGCGCGCGCCGGGCGCCGGGCTCGGGGATGGGGGCGGCCGACAGCAGCGCCTCGGTATAAGGATGGGTGGGGCGGGCATAGAGGTCGGCCGCGTCCGCGATCTCCATGATCCGGCCCAGATACATCACTGCGACCCGGTCCGAGAGGTATTCCACCACGCTCAGGTCATGGGCGATGAAGATCATCGTCAGCCCCAGATCGGCGCGCAGGTCCTGCAGCAGGTTCAGCACCTGCGCCTGGATCGAGACATCGAGGGCCGACACCGGCTCATCCGCCAGGATGAAGTCGGGCGCCACCGCCAGCGCGCGGGCAATGCCGATGCGCTGGCGCTGCCCGCCCGAGAATTCGTGCGGATAGCGGGTCATGGCATCGGCCGACAGCCCCACCCGCTCCAGCATCATGGCGACCCGGTCGCGCCGGTCGCGGGCGCCATCGCCGATGGCGTGCAGCTTCATGCCTTCGGCGATGATGCGGCCCACGTTCATGCGCGGGTTGAGGCTGGCGAACGGGTCCTGGAAGATGATCTGCATCCGCCGCCGCGCCCGGCGCAGGTCGCCCGCCCCCAGCGCCCGGAAATCCGCGCCGTCAAAGGTGATCTCGCCCGAGGTCGGCTCGATCAGCCGCAGGATCGAGCGACCCGCGGTGGTCTTGCCCGACCCGCTCTCGCCCACGAGGCTGAGGATCTGGCCGCGGTGCACGTCGAAGGTCAGCCCGTCGACCGCGCGCACGATCTTCCTTGCCGAAAACGGCGTGGCCCCGCGGATGGGGAAGTGGGTGCACAGATCGCGCACCGACAGCAGGGGCGCGGTCATGACGGGACCCCCGCGATGTCGCGCCAGCGCGCGCAGCGCACCAGATGGCCGTCGCCCGCATCCTCCAGCGGGGGCAGGGCGGTGGTGCAGACCCCCTCGTGCATGTGGTCGCAGCGGGGATGGAACGCACAGCCCGGCGGCAGCTTGCGCGGGCTGGGGATGTTGCCCCGGATCGCGCGCAGCCGCGCCGCGCCCGGCCGCGCCGAGGCGCCCGGCCGCGGCGTCGATCCCATCAGCCCGACGGTGTACGGCATCCGCGGGGTCGCAAACAGCGCCTCCACCCCGGCCTCCTCGACCTTGCGGCCGGCGTACATCACCAGCACGCGGTCGGCGATCTCGGCCACCACGCCCAGGTCATGGGTGATGAACAGGATCGCCATGCCGCTGTCGCGTTGCAGCCGCCGCAGCAGGTCCAGGATCTGCGCCTGGATGGTCACATCAAGGCCCGTGGTCGGTTCGTCCGCGATCAGCACGCGCGGGTCGCACGACAGCGCGATGGCGATCATCACCCGCTGGCGCATCCCCCCCGACAGCTGGTGCGGATAGGCGCGCGCCCGCAACGCGGGTTCCGGGATGCCGACCTGGTCGAGCAGTTCGATCGCCCGCGCGCGCGCGGCCCGGCGGCCGATGTCGCGGTGGGTCAGGATCGCCTCGGCGATCTGGTCGCCGACGGTATAGACGGGCGTCAGGCTGGTCATCGGCTCCTGAAAGATCATGGCGATGTCGTCGCCGCGCACCCGGCGCATGGCGCGCTCCGGCAGGCCCGTCAGCTCGCGCCCGTCCAGCCGGATGCTGCCCGAGGCGATGCGCCCGATCCGCGCGGGCAGCAGCCCCATCACCGACAGGCTGGTGACGGACTTGCCCGAGCCGCTCTCGCCCACCACCGCGAGCGTCTGTCCGGCGTGCAGCGCGAAGCTGACGCCGTCGACGGCGCGCAGGCGCCCTTCGTCGGTGGTGAACTCGGTCACCAGATCGCGGACCTCCAGCACCGGTGTGCCCGGGCTGTGCGAAAGGTTGCCCGTCGCATCGGTCATTGCGCCCCCTGCGCCTGTCCCCCGGCCGATCCCGGAGGGGTGAAACGAAAACGCCCCCGCCCTGCGCCGCCGGAAAACCGGACGGGCAGGACGGGGGCGCGAATGCCGATCCGGATCTCTGCGGCCGATCCCTTGTGGCGGAAGGCCCCGGTGATGCGGGGCGCTTCGGACGCGGGGTCGGTCGGTCCGGACTATGTCAGGCCCCGAGTTTCGCAGGCGCGGCGGGCAGGTCAAGCGCGAAATGACCCGCCCCCCTCCGCCGCGCCCTCCGCCGCGCCGGGGCGCGGGGCGGATGCCCGGTTTTCAGGCGCCTGTCCGCGCGGGCCGGGTCATTCGAACACGCAGCGCGGAAAGTAGAACGACACCACCCAGTTGGGCTGGTCCACGATCTCGGAGATCCGCAGATCGCCGCAGGTGGACGCCAGCATGTAGGCCTCCACCGCCGCCATCTGGCGGGTGGCGCACAGGAAATCCACCATCCCGGCCACCGCGTCGCGCGCGGCCGCCATCAGGTCGGGGCCGATGCCGGTGGTGACCTCGTAGCCCTTGGCATCCAGATGCCGCGTGACCGGGCCGGCGGTGGTGAAGCGCGGCATCTTCAGGTTGGCGCCCTTGACCAGATCGAGGGTCAGGATCACGTCCATCGGGCTCTCGATGGCGGTGCCGCAGACCTCGCCGTCGCCCTGGGCCGCGTGGGTGTCACCGATGGAGAAGAGGGCACCCGCCACCTCCACCGGCAGATACAGCGTCGTGCCGGCGGCCAGATCGCGGATGTCCATGTTGCCGCCCACCCGGCGCGGCGGCACGATGGAATGCGCCCCCGGTTCGGCCAGCGCGTTGCCGATGGTCCCGGCAAAGGGCTTCAGCGGCACCCGCCCCTCGCGGCCGAACAGGGCCGGTTCCATGCTGCTTGCGTCATACTTCCAGATGTGCAGCGCGGGGTCGGGGAACTGGTCGGCCAGCAGCCCGAAGCCGGGGATGTTGGCGGTCCAGCCGAAGCCCGCGCCGCCGCGCATCTGCGGGGCAAAGCCGTCGAGCGTGATCTTCAGCGCGTCGCCGGGCTCGGCCCCCTCGACCCAGACCGGGCCGGAGACCGGGTTGATCTGCGAGAAATCCAGCGTGGCGACATCAGCGACCGTGCTGTCGGGGCCGAGCTGCCCGGCCGAGCTGTCCTTGCAGTGGAACAGGATCGTCTGGCCCGGCTCGGCGCGCAGAACCGGCGCGATGGCGTTGTCCCAGCCGAAGTGATGCTGGGCTGCGTGGATGGTGTGGTTGCAGTTCTTGCACATGGTCCCTCTCTGTCGGTCGGTGGTTGGCCGCGGTCAGCGGCGGGTGTGGCGGGGCGGGTCGGGATCTGCGGCGCCGGGCCCGCGCCCGTGCGAGACGATGCGCGCGGCGGCCTCCTCGATCGGGACGCGCCAGGCCATCGCGAGGTGGCGCAGCCGGTCATAGGCGGCGTCCTCGCCATGCTCGGCCAGGCCCAGCAGGGCCACCGCCTGCACCACCGTCTGGCGCGCGCCCAGCCGGCGTTCCAGGTCCGCGATCCGCCCGGCCAGGGCGGCGCGCGCCTCGAACACCTGGTGCGCGATCAGCAGCGCGCTGTGCGCGCCCGCGTCCCCCACCGGCTTGAGGATCTGCCCGCAGGCCCCCTGTGCCATGGCCCAGGCGATGCGGCCCGGCGCCTCGGAGCCGATCAGCGCGATCAGCGGCATCGGCGCGGTCCCCGGCGCCCAGGGGAATTGTTCGTCATGGCCCATGTCGGCGTCGAAGAAGACATAGTCCGCCGCCAGCGCCGCCGCCGGAAGGTCGGGCCAGACGCTGGTCACCTCCAGGCCGATGGCGGTCAGCTGGCGGGTCAGCGCCTCGACCGTGGGGTTGGGGCGGTGCAGGATGACCGCGCGTGCGCCGCCCAGCTCCGGCAGGGTGCGGCGGCGCGGGGCGCGGGTCATGGCCGCACCAGCGACAGGCGCGCGCGCGCATCGGGTCGGCGCCGCGCGCGCGCCAGATACGGGTCGGGGGCGATGGCGGGGGTGGCGGCGATCACCTCGAACCGGCCGCCGCGGACCTGTGCCACCAGCCCCGGCTGGGCCATGTGATGATGGGCGGGGTCGATCCCGTGGGCCGCGCCCTGCGCGCCGTCCGGGCCCAGCAGCCCGGCCAGGTCCAGCGCCTCGGCGCCGGGGCGGTGCGCCAGCAGCCGTGCCAGCGCGCGCACCGCGCGAAACGCCGCCCCTTCGATCGAGGACGCAAACCCCCCCGGCGGCTGGTCCCCCCAGGCCCCGGGGCCGCTGTGCCCGGCGAAATACGGCCCGGCCGAGATCACCCCCTCGGCGGCCGCGCCCAGCCCCTCCAACTCGCACTCCGTCAGGTTGCACGACAGGATCGGGCAGCGGTCGGGCGCAAAGCCCGGATCGCGCGCGGCCAGCCGGGCCATCTCCTCCAGAAACCGGTACGACGACGGCCCCACGAGCGAGTTCAGCACGAAATCCGGCCGCGTCGCCGCGATCTCGTCGATCAGGCGGTCCACATCGGTGTCGCCGATGGCCAGATACCGCTCCGACAGCACCGCGCCGCCGGCGTCGGCGATCAGGTCATGGGCGATGCGCGACATCTCCCAGCCCCAGATGTAGTTCGAACCCACCAGGCAGGCGCGCGCCCCGAACCGCGGCAGCACCCAGTCGAACAGCGGGATCAGGTGCTGGTTGGGGCAGGCGTGGGTATAGACGACATGGTCCGAGGCCTCGTAGCCCTCGTACGGGCAGGGGTACCACAGCGCGCCGCCCGCGCGTTCCAGCGCGGGGATGACCTCCTTGCGCGACCACGATGTGGTGGTGCCGATCACATGGCGCGCGCCGGTGGTGCGCAGGACCTCGGTGCACAAGGGGCCATAGAGGTCCACGTTGCCCTGCGGGTCGCGCGCCACCGGCACCAGCGTCACATCGAGGGTCGGGTCGGCGTTCACCGCCGCGACCGCCCGCAGCGCCCCCGCCCGCCCCGCACGCGAAATGCGCGCATACGCCCCCGAGCCGGAGAACAGCAAGCCGATGGTGATCACGCGCCGCGCCATGGAAACCTCGCAACTGCGCGCACGGGCCGGTCATCAAAAAAGCCCCTCGGGCGGGGCCGGGCTGCGCGCCGGTCCGCCGTCAGGGCCTGAATGCCTTGCACCGCACGATGCCCGCCCAGCATTCCACCCCGCCCCCCGACGGTCAAGCCCCGGGCTTTGGGTGTCGGGCTTGAATATCGGGGGGGATGCGGCTGGCCGCGCGGGCCCTGTGGATCGCCACATGGCGGCGCGCGCGCAGGGCCGACCCGCCGCCGCCACGCGCGCGCGGGTCTAGCCCGGCGCAGGCAGCCTGATCGTGACGCGCAAGCCCCCCTCGGCGCGGTTTTCCAGCGACAGCGCGCCGCCGTGCGAGGCGATGATGTTGCGCGCGATGGACAGGCCCAGGCCGGCCCCGCCGGTTTCGCCGCTCCGGCTGTCCTCGCCGCGGACGAAGGGTTCGAGGATGTCCGACAGCCGTTCGCGCGGGATGCCGGGGCCGTCGTCCTCGGTGCGCACCAGAACCGCGTCGCGGGTGCGCTCCAGCCGCACCCGGGCCGTCCCGCCATAGCGGAGGGCGTTGTCGATGATGTTGCCGAAGGCCCGGCCGAGGGCGACCGGGCGGCCGTGCACCTGCGCCGCGACGGCGACCTGCAACACCGCGCCACGTTCCTTGCACAGCCGCTCCAGCAGGGCGGCGAGATCGACCCGCACCGGTTCCTCGCCGTCGCCCGCGCCGCGTGCGTAGTGGACAAGCCCGCTGGCCATCACCGTCATCTCGTCCAGCGTCCGGATCATCGGGGCCGCGTCCTCGGGGTCCAGCATCTCGGCGCGGATGCGCAGGCTGGTGATGGGGGTGCGCAGGTCGTGGCCGACGGCGGCCAGCGTGCGCATCCGTTCGGCGTCGAACCGGGCGATGCGGCCCTGCATCTCGTTGAAGGCGGCGGCGGCGGCGCGCAGTTCGCGCGGCCCCTCTTCGGGGACACGCACGCCGCGGTCGCCCTGTCCGGCCGCGCGCGCGGCGGCCGCCAGCGCGTTCAGCGGGCGCGTCAGGCGGCGGACCAGCAGCAGCGCCGCACCCAGCACCGACACCAGCGACACCCCGAGGACCAGCAGCAGCCCCCCCGTCGGGATGCCGGGCGGCCCCCGGTGATCCCCGCGCGACACGGAGTTGAGCCATTGCACCCCCCCGGCATCGCCGCTCAGGCGGATCGACAGCGCCACCGCCTCGCCGCGGGGGCTGTCCTCGGAGTGGCGGAGGATCAGGGCGGCGCGGACCTCGCGCGCGCCCAACGCGTCGCGCAGCGCGCGGGTCAGCGCGGCCGCGCGGGGGGGGGTCGGCCCCTCGGTCACGCG
>NZ_NHSD01000126.1 GCF_016653255.1 Rhodobaculum claviforme | reverse complement strand
TCCTCGGTGCGGCGGCGGCGGGCGGGGGCCGTGGCTTCGCTCGAGGCCGGAAGTGCGGCGCGCGGGATCTGGCGTTGCAACAGCCCCTCGATCGCCGAGAGGTACTTGTCGTCCGCCGGTGTCGCCAGCGTGAACGCCCGCCCGTCGCGGCCCGCGCGACCGGTGCGCCCGATGCGGTGGACATAGTCTTCGGCGTGGCTGGGCACGTCGAAGTTGAACACATGGCTGACATCGGGAATGTCGAGGCCGCGCGCGGCCACGTCCGACGCGATCAGCAGCTTCAAGGTGCCGTCGCGAAATGCCTCCAGCGTGCGGGTGCGCACCGACTGGTCCAGGTCACCGTGAATGGGGGCCGCGTCGAAACCGTGCTTCTTCAGGGACTTCGCCAGCGTATCCACATCCAGCTTGCGGTTGCAGAAGATGATCGCGTTGCGGCAGGCGTCGCCTTCGGAGCGGATCAGATCGCGCAGCACGGCGCGCTTTTCCTTGAACGCGCTGTCGCGACGGGTGGCGGCCACCTCATAGAGGCTTTGGGCGATGGTTTCCGAGGCGGTGGCCTGGCGCGCGACCTCCACCCGGGCGGGCGAGGACAGGAAGGTGCGGGTGATCCGCTCGATCTCGGGCGCCATGGTGGCCGAGTAGAAGAAGGTCTGCCGCGTGAACGGGGTCAGCGAGAAGATCCGTTCGATATCCGGAATGAACCCCATGTCGAGCATGCGGTCGGCTTCGTCCACGACCATGATCTGCACGCCGTTGAGCAGCAGCTTGCCGCGCTCGAAATGGTCGAGCAGCCGCCCGGGGGTGGCGATCAGCACGTCAACGCCGCGGTCGATCAGCTTGTCCTGTTCGCCAAAGCTGACGCCGCCGATCAGCAGCGCCCGCGTGAGCTTGGTGTGCTGGGCGTAGGTGTCGAAGTTCTCGGCGACCTGGGCCGCGAGCTCGCGCGTCGGGGCCAGCACCAGGCTGCGCGGCATCCGCGCCCGGGCACGGCCCTTCATCAGCAGCGTGATCAGCGGCAGTGTGAACGAGGCGGTCTTGCCCGTGCCGGTCTGGGCGATGCCCAGCACGTCGCGACCCTTCAGCGCCTCGGGAATGGCCTGGGCCTGGATCGGGGTGGGCGTGGTGTAGCCGGCATCGGTGACGGCCTTGAGGACCGCGGGGTCCAGCGCGAGATCGGAAAACTGGGTCATGTACGTCCGTAAACTGCGGGCCAGTGGCCCCGTGGGGCGACGCGAGCGCGCCGCCTGCCATCCAAGGGACGCACTTCCCCGCGCCCCGACGAAATCCGGCGCCGAATGCGCCGGATGCGCATAAATAGGCGTTTTTTCGCCCGAGGTCAATCTTGGCGCGTCCGGACCTGCCGCGCGGTGCGGTGCCACGGTGTCGCGTCCCGGCATGGGTGGTTTTCATCACCGCCGCAGCGCGGCATAGTCCGCCCCCGCACCCCGCACCCGCCCGGAAGGTTTCCCGATGCTGCCAGACACGTTTCTCGCGTTGCCGATCGACCTTGTTCTGGTGCTGGCGATCCTGCTGGCGGCGGTGGTGATGTTCGCCATCAACACGCCGCGCATGGATGTGGTGGCGGTGATGGTGATGGTGACGCTGCCGTTCACCGGCGTGATCTCGGTTCCTGAAGCGTTGTCAGGGTTTTCCGACAGCAATGTCATCCTGATTGCGGCGCTGTTCGTGATCGGCGAGGCGCTGGTGCGCACCGGCATCACGCAAAAGCTCGGCGACTGGGTCGCGGCGCGGGCCGGGCACTCGGAGGCGCGGCTGATCTTCTTCCTGATGGTGGGGGCATGCACGCTGGGTTCCATCGTGTCGTCCACGGGGGTGGTGGCGATCTTCATCCCGATGGTGCTGCGGATCGCGCGCACGGCCTCCATCGCGACGGGGCGGCTGATGATGCCGCTGTCGGTGGCGGCGCTGATCTCGGGGATGCTGACGCTGGTGGCGACGCCGCCCAACCTGATCGTGCACGGCGAACTGGTGCGGCGCGGCGAGGACGGCTTCGGCTTTTTCGACTTCACCCCCTTTGGTCTGCCGATCCTGGCGCTGGCCATCGTCTACATGATCGCGATGCGCCGCTTCATCGGGGGCGCGGTGCTGGCGCCGCCGGACCCCACGCGCCGCAGCCTGGGCGACTGGGAGGAGGAGTTCGATCTGACGCGGCGCATCCTGCGGCTGCGGCTGGAGGAGGGGTCGACGCTGACCGGTCGGCCGCTGTCGGAGCTTGACCTGCGCGCGCGCGAAGGCGTCAACATCGTCGCGGTGGAGCGCAACGGCCGCGGCGCGGGCATTGGACGGCCGCGCGCCGACACCGTCCTGCACCCCGGCGACGTGCTGGTGATCGACGCGATGGAGAACGGCTTCGACGCCGACGGGCTGTGCGCGCGCAGCGGCGCCTGTGCGCAGCCGCTGGAGGGCGGGTGGTTCAGCGACCGCGCCCGCCACATCGGGCTGGCGCAGGCGATGGTGCCGCCGACCTCGCCGCTCGTGGGGCAGACGGTGACGCAGGCGCGCATCCGCTCGCGCCATGATCTGGCGGTGATCGGGCTCAAGCACGGCGCGCATGCCGTGCCCGGCGCGCTGCGCGAGGAGGTGCTGCGCCCGGGCGACACGCTGCTGCTGATGGGCCCGTGGCACGCGATCCGGCGCCTGCAGGGCACGCGCGGCGAGGTGGTGATGCTCGACCTGCCGGGCGAGGCCGACAACGTGGCGCCCGAGGCCGCCCGCGCGCCCTGGGCGCTGCTGGTGATCGGGCTCATGGTGCTGGGGATGGTGCTGGGCATCCTGCCCAATGTGCAGGTGGTGATGATCGCGTGCCTGATGCTGGGGCTGCTGGGCTGCATCACCATGGCCGGGGCCTACAACTCCATGCACATGAAGAGCCTCGTGCTGATCATTGGAATGCTTCCGTTTTCCATTGCGCTGGAACGGACGGGCGGGGTCGCCATGGCCGCCGACGCGCTGGTCGCGCTGGCGGGCGAGACGAGCCCGCGGATGCTGCTGGCGGCGATCTTCGTGACCACCTCGGTGTTCAGCCTGTTCATCTCCAACACCGCGACGGCGGTGCTGATGGCGCCGGTGGCGATGGCGGTGGCGGATGCGCTGGGGATCTCGCCGTATCCGTTCGCGATGACGGTGGCGCTGGCGGCGTCGGCTGCGTTCATGACGCCGGTCAGCAGCCCGGTGAACACGCTGGTGCTGGGGCCGGGGGGGTACAAGTTCCTCGACTTCGTGCGGATCGGCGTGCCGTTCACGCTGATCACGCTCGTGGTGGTGGTGGCGATGGTGCCGTGGGTGTTGCCGTTCTGACGGGCTTGCCTGCGCCGGGGCGGGGGGCTAGCCAAGGGCGACCCCGCAGCCCGGAGCGTGCCATGACCGACCTGCCCGATCCCGTCGCCCTGACCGCCGATCTGATCCGCTGCCCCTCGGTCACCCCCGAGGAAGGCGGCGCGCTGCAACTGCTGCAGCGCGTGTTGGAGGGGGCCGGGTTCGCCTGCACCCGGGTGGATCGCGGCGGCGTGCCCAACCTGTTCGCCCGCTGGGGCGCGCGCGGGCATCCGCGGACCTTCGGCTTCAACGGGCACACCGACGTGGTGCCGGTGGGCGACACGGCGGCCTGGACCGTCGATCCGTTCGGGGGCGAGATCCGCGACGGCCGCGTCTGGGGCCGGGGCGCGTGCGACATGAAATCCGGTGTGGCGGCCTTTGTCACCGCCGCGGTGCGCTTCGTGACCCACACCCCGCCCGACGGCGCGGTGATCCTGACCATCACCGGCGACGAGGAGGGGGCGTCGACCGACGGGACGGTGGCACTGCTGGACTGGATGGCCGATCAGGGCGAGGCCATGGCCGTCTGCTTGGTGGGCGAACCCACCAGCCGCGCGGATCTGGGCGACATGATCAAGATCGGCCGGCGCGGCGCGCTGAACGCCCGCATCACCGCGATCGGCAAGCAGGGCCACAGCGCCTATCCCGACCGGGCGCTGAACCCGCTGACGGCGCTGGTGCGGCTGTGCGACCGGCTGGCCAGCGCCCCGCTGGACGAGGGGAGCGAGACCTTTGCCCCCTCCACCCTTGCGCTGACGTCGATCGACACGGGCAACCCGGCGACCAACGTGATCCCGGCGCGGGCGACGGCGGCGCTGAACATCCGCTTCAACGACCACCACACCGGCGCGGGCCTGATCGCCTGGCTGGAGGATCAGGCCGCGCGCGTCTCGGACGACACCGGGGTGCGGCTGGACGTCGCCTGCCGCATCTCGGGCGAGAGCTTCGTGACCCCGCCGGGTCCGTTTCCCGACCTGATCGCGGGCGCGGTCACGGCCGAGACCAACCGCACGCCGGTGATGTCGACCACCGGGGGCACCTCGGACGCGCGGTTCATCAAGGCCCATTGCCCGGTGGTGGAGTTCGGACTGGTCGGCAACTCCATGCACCAGGTCGATGAAAACGCGGAGGTTTCGCAGATCGAGCGGTTGACGGCGGTGTATGAGCGGATGCTGGCGGACTGGTTCGCGCGCTAGCGCGACAGCCGCCCCGCGAACAGCGCCGACAGACCCAGCAGCGTCGCGGCCGTGGCCAGCATCAGCCCCAGCCCGCCGGCCTGATATGTCAGCCCGGACAGCAGCGTGCCCAGCAACCGCCCGGCGGCATTGGCCATGTAGTAAAAACCCACGTCCATCGTCACCCGCTCGGACCGGGTGAACGCAAGGATCAGATAGGAATGCAGCGCGGAGTTCACCGCGAACACCGCGCCGAACGCCAGAAGCCCCGCCACCAGCAGCCCCGTCAGCCACGGCGCGGGTCCGCCCGCAAGCAACGCCGCCAACGCCAGACCCGCCGGGATCATCGCCAGCCCGATGGCCCAGCCCCGGGCGGCGGCCACCAGCGCGCCCTCGGGGCGGGTGTCCGCGCGCAACAGCCGCGGGGCGGCCGCCTGCACCGCGCCATAGAGGATGATCCACCCCGCCATGAACCCGCCGATCAGGAAGAACGCCGCGCGGTTGCCCTCGGGCGTGCCGTCCGACAGCACCGCGTAGAAGTGGATCGGGATGCCCACCACGAACCACACATCGCGCGCGGCAAACAGGAACACCCGCGCCGCCGACAGCCGGTTGACGTTGGCGGAGGTGGAGAAGACCTCCGCAAACGCGGCCCCCCGGCGCCCGGCCGGCAGGCCCGGCGGCATGAACACGACCACCGCCAGCAGGATCGCCGCCAGCACGCCCGCCATCCCCAGCACCGCCGGCACGAAGCCCACGGTGGCCAGAAGGCCCGCGCCGACGCCAAAGCCCACCCCCTTGACCGCGTTCTTGGAGCCGGTCAGCACCGCCACCCAGCGAAACAGCCCCCCCTTGGGCGCCAGCAGCTTGACGGCGGATTTCGACGACATCTTGGCCAGGTCCTTGGCCACGCCGCTCGCGCCCTGCACCGCCATCACGAACGTCACCGATGCCGCCACGCTCCAACCCGGGTCCAGCTGCGCCAGCGCCAGCAGCGCCGCCATCTGCAACCCCAGCCCCGCATACAGCGTCGCCGCCAGCCCGAAGCGCGCCGCGATCCAGCCCGCCGACAGGTTGGTGACGATCCCCGCGACCTCGTACAGCAGGAACAGATAGGCCAGCTGCACCGGCGAGAAGCCCAGCGTGTGGAAGTGCAGCAGCACCAGCATCCGCAGCGCGCCGTCGGTCAGCATGAACGCCCAATAGGCCGCCGTCACCGCGACATAGGCCGCGCGCCCGTCGGGCTGGTTCATGCGGCGCCCACCATCTGCACCACGTCCACCAGGCGGTGGGCATAGCCGGTCTCGTTGTCGTACCAGGCATAGATCTTGACCTGGGTGCCGCCGATGACGCGGGTGCAGGCCGCATCCACGATGGCCGAGCGGGTGTCGCCGCGGTAATCGGCGGACACCAGCGGCCGGTCCTCATACCCCAGGATGCCGCGCAGGGGGCCGGCTGCTGCTGCGGAGAGGGCCGCGTTGACCTCCGCCACCGTGGTCGGGCGGGACACCTCGAACACGCAATCCGTCAGCGAGGCGTTCAGCAGCGGCACCCGCACCGCCAGCCCGTCCAGCCGCCCGGCAAGGTCAGGAAAGATCAACCCGATGGCCGAGGCGCTGCCCGTCGACGTCGGAATCAGCGAGGTCAGCGCCGAGCGTGCGCGCCGCAGGTCCTTTGCGGGGCGGTCCACCAGCGTCTGGGTGTTGGTCACGTCGTGGATCGTGGTGATCGATCCGTGGCGGATGCCGAACCCTTCGTGGATGACCTTGACCACCGGGGCGAGGCAGTTGGTGGTGCAGCTTGCGGCCGTGACGATGCGGTGGCGGGCGGGGTCGAAGGCGGCGTTGTTGATGCCAGCCACGATGTTGACGGCCTGCGGGTCATGCACGGGGGCGGCGATGACCACCCGGCCCGCGCCACCCTCCAGCGCGGGCGCCAGCGCGGCGGCGGTGCGATGCGCGCCGGTGCAGTCGATCAGCACATCGACGCCCGCCAGCGGCAGATCCGACAGCCGGGCGGTGCCGATGAACGGCAGGCGCGCGCCGTCCACCGTCACGCTGTCGGCGTCATGGCTGAATGTCGCGGGCCAGCGGCCATGGACGCTGTCGAATTCCAGCAGATGCGCGTGCATCGCCGGATCGCCCACCGCGTCGTTGATCCACGCGGGCACGATCCCGCGCGCCAGCATCTCGCGCAGCGCCAGCTTGCCGATCCGCCCGAGGCCGTTGAGTGCAAAGCTCGCCATGATCCCTCCCGTGCGCCGCACCCCGGCCATAGGGGCGGGATGTGACATCCGCGTGACCGTCCGCGAACCGCTTGACGCCGCGGCCGGGGCGATTCATCCGGGGGTATCGGGGCAGCACGCAGGGGGCAACATGGCACAGGACGGGGCAGGGCGCGGGTTCATTCCGGTCCGGTTTGCGGTGCTGACGGTCTCGGACACCCGCACGGCCGATCAGGACCGCTCGGGCGACACGCTGGCCGAGCGGATCACGCAGGCCGGTCATCTGCTGGTCCACCGCGCGATCTGCCGGGACGAGCGTGCCGACATCGCCGCGCAGTTGCGCGCCTGGGTGGCGGCGCCGGGCGTGGATGCGGTCCTGACCACCGGCGGCACCGGCCTGACCGGCCGCGACGTCACGGTGGAGGCCCATCGCGATGTCTATGAGAAGGAAATCGAGGCGTTCGGCACGCTGTTTACCATGATCTCCGTCCAGAAGATCGGCACCTCGGCGATCCAGTCGCGGGCCTGTGCGGGGGTCGCGGGGGGGACGTATCTGTTCGCGTTGCCCGGCAGCCCGTCCGCATGCCGGGACGCCTGGGACGGCATTCTGGGCCCGCAGTTCGATTATCGCCACCGCCCATGCAACTTTGTCGAGATCATGCCCCGCCTGGACGAGCATTTGCGCCGCAAATAGCGCCGGGGCGCTTGACCTTCGGGCGGGGACGGGCTATCCGCCATGCTCATCATTGTGCGGGCGCCACGGCCCCGCCGGAACGCATGCACGAGGATCAAGCCAATGTCGCGCGTCTGCGAATTGACGGGCAAGGGCCCGATGAGTGGCAACAACGTCAGCCACGCCAACAACAAGACCCGCCGCCGGTTTCTGCCGAACCTCAACGAGGTGACGCTGATCTCGGACGCGCTGGGGCAAAGCTTCCGGCTGCGGATCTCGGCCCATGCGCTGCGGTCGGTGGATCACCGCGGCGGCCTGGACGCCTTCCTCGCCAAGGCCCGCGACGAGGAACTGTCGGCCCGCGCGCTGCGCATCAAGCGCGAGATCGCCAAGTCGGCCGTCGCCGCCGCCTGATAGATTGCCGCGCGATCGTCTGGCGCCTGGCCGCCTGATCGTCCGGAACCTGCGACCCCGGCCCCGCCCCTGTGGCGGGGCTGTGGCGTTTTCCAGGCTTCCAGCCGCTGGAAGGTTGCGGTAGCGTGGGCGCGTCGTGTCGTGAAAGGACCTGCCATGCCAACGCGCCCCCTTGCCGTCGCCCTGCTGATGTTGCTGCCGCTTCCGGCCCTGGCCGAAGGGCCGCTGGTGCACGAGCCATTCGCCATCATCTCGCCCGCGGGGCAGTCGGGCGCGGCCTTCATGCGGCTGGAAAATCCCGGCCCCGAGGATGACCGGCTGGTGTCCGCCTCCGCCGGGATCGCCGCGCGGGTGGAACTGCACACCCACATCGAGGACAGCGCCGGCGTGATGCGCATGGTCGAGGTCGAGGACGGCTTTGCCCTGCCCGCCGGATCCGAGCATGTGCTGGAGCGGGGCGGCGACCATGTAATGTTCATGGGCATCGATGCGGCGCCCGAACCCGGCGCGGTGATCGCGCTGACGCTGACCTTCGAATCCGGCGCGACGGTGGTCGTGGATGTGCCGGTCAAGGCCCCGATGAGCGGCCACGGCCACTGACGCGGGCCCTGACAGGGGCACCGGGCGGCGAACTCATCCCTCCGGCGCGGGGCGGGCGGCTTTCTCGGCGATGCCGGAGGTCCCCTCGCGCCGCGCCAGCTCCTCCAGCACCTCGTCCAGGGTGACGTCGCAGGCCGCCAGCATCACCAGAAGGTGATACATCACATCCGCCGCCTCGGAGGTCAGACGGGCGCGATCGCCGCGCACGGCCTCGATCACCGCCTCTGTCGCTTCCTCGGCGAACTTGCGCGCGGCCTTTTCCGGACCGGCCGCCAGCAGCCGCGCGGTCCAGCTGGTGTCGGGGTCGGCACCCCGGCGCGCGGCAATGGTGGCGGCAAGGCGGTCAAGGGCGTCGCGGCTCATGCAAGCCTCACGGGGATTCCGGCGGCGGCCATGTGGGCCTTGGCCTGTCCGATGGTGAAGGTGCCGAAGTGGAAGATCGAGGCCGCAAGCACCGCGCTGGCGCCGCCCTCGGTCACGCCGTCCACCAGATGATCGAGCGTGCCGACCCCGCCCGAGGCGATCACCGGGATCGGCACCGCGTCCGCGATGGTGCGGGTGAGGGTCAGGTCGAACCCCGATTTCGTGCCGTCCCGGTCCATCGAGGTCAGCAGGATCTCCCCCGCGCCGCGCGCGGCCACGGTGCGGGCAAAGGCGACGGCGTCAATGCCGGTGGGGCGGCGGCCGCCGTGGGTGAAGATCTCCCACCGGCCTGGGCCCACGGATTTCGCGTCGATGGCAACGACAATGCACTGGCTGCCGAAGCGGTCCGCCGCGCGCGCGACCACGTCGGGGTCGGCCACGGCGGCGGAGTTGAAGCTGACCTTGTCGGCGCCCGCCAGCAGCAACGCGCGCACGTCCTCGGGGCTGCGCACGCCGCCGCCCACCGTCAGCGGCATGAAGCACGCCTCGGCCGTACGGGTCACGAGGTCGAACATCGTGCCGCGGTTTTCATGCGTCGCGTGGATGTCGAGGAAACACAGCTCGTCCGCGCCCGCGGCATCATAGGCGCGTGCGGCCTCCACCGGGTCGCCGGCATCGATCAGGTCGACAAAGTTGATGCCCTTGACCACGCGCCCGTCGGCCACGTCGAGACAGGGGATGATCCGGGTCTTGAGCATGCCCTCAGCCCTCCAGCGCGCGCAGGGCGGCCGACAGGTCCAGCGCCCCGTCATAAAGCGCGCGCCCCGAGATCGCGCCCGAAATGCCCCCGGCGTCGCGCAGCGCGATCAGGTCGGCCATCGACGACACCCCCCCCGATGCGATCACGGGCACCGTGACCGCACGGGCAAGCGCGGCGGTGGCGGCGATGTTGGGGCCCTGCATGGCGCCGTCGCGGTCGATGTCGGTATAGATGAGGGCGGCGATCCCGGCATCCTCGAACGCGCGGGCAAGGTCGGTGGCATCGATCTCCGTCGCCTCGGCCCAGCCGCGGGTGGCCACGCGCCCGGCGCGCGCATCGAGGCCGACGGCGATCTGTCCGGGAAAGCGGCGGGCGGCGGCGCGCACGAGGTCAGGGTCCTCCACCGCCGCGGTGCCGAGGATGACGCGGGCGATGCCCCGGTCGAGCCAGTGTTCGATCGTTGCCATGTCGCGGATGCCACCGCCAAGCTGGCAGGGCACATCGACGGCCTCCAGGATCGCCTCGACCGCGGCGGCGTTGGCGGGACGCCCGGCAAAGGCACCGTCAAGGTCCACGAGATGCAGCCAGCGGCAGCCGGCGGCGGCAAAGCTGCGGGCCTGTGCGGCGGGGTCTTCGCCGAACACGGTGGCGGAGGCCATGTCGCCGCGCAGCAGGCGCACGCAACGCCCGTCCTTGAGGTCGATGGCAGGCAACAGGATCATGGCCGGGCTCCCTTGCGGACGATGCGCGGCTGCTGTGCCACAGCCGGGCGGAATTGCAAAGACGCCCGCGCCGGGCCGCAGGCATCCCGCACGGGGCCGGGCCCCGGCGGTGCGGCCGGATGACGGCGCGCGGTCCTTGACCGCGGGCGGGATCGGTGAGCGCGGATCTTTGGAAAACGGACGGCTTGCGACGCGCGGCCCCCGACAGGGAGGGCCACCGCAGCGGAGTGGCGAGGGGCTGCACCGGGTTCAATTGGAGCAGGCGCACGATCAGGGGATGTCCCGGCCGGGGCCCGGCGCGCGGTGCGGTCGGCCCTCGGGACCGGAGCCAGCGCGCGTCCCGCTGGCCGATGCGACCGCGGCCTGTCTCGGGCGCGGGCCGGACGCTGGACGATCAGGTCGGAAGGGCCGGGTAACGGGGACCCACATCGGGACCCACAGCTGCAGGCGGATCGAACGGGGGGATCAGCCCCTGTCGCGGGCGCCAGTGGCGCGGTCCTGTCGTTCCTGCCATGGCGCCCGGATCGGCCCCGGGTCCGCTTGATGATGGGGAGGGAGGGCGCGCACCCCGGGCCCCCGCGCTGGGTGCCCGCGGACCCGCCGCGCCGCGATCGGGCGACGGGGGAGGGGCGCGCGGTCAGGGTTTGGGGCTGCCGATGCGCAGGGGCGGGCCGATGCCTGCGGTGTGCGTTGCGATCCATGTTGTGGCCGCGGCCTCGGGCATGGCGCGGGCGATGGCGAAACCCTGGACGTGGCGGCAGCCAAGCTGTGCGAGGATGGCGTGGTCGCCCGGCGTCTCCACCCCCACGGCCAGGGTGTCGAGGTCGAGCCGTTCGGCCAGCGCCAGCAGCGCCGCGACCGTGCGCTGGCGGGTGGCGCAGCCATCGAGGCCGCGCACGAAGCGGGGCGCGATCTTCAGCCGGTTGACGGGGAACCGCTCCAGCGCCTCGACCGAGGCGTGGCCGCCGCTGAGCGCGTCGAGGTCGATGCGCGCGCCAAGCTCGGCCAGTCGCAGCAGCGTCTGGCGCAGCATCTCGTCGGCGCCCTGGGCAAGGACGGCTTCGGGAATGTCGATCACCAGCCGGTCGGGGGTCAGGCCGAAGCGGTCCAGCTCCCACTGGACGCGTTCGGGCAGGCGGGGATTGCGCAGCTCCTCGGGGGCGAAGTTGACGGTGACGGTGGGCACGTCGTGGCCCGCACGGTCCCAGCGGTGCAGGGCGCGCAAGGCGCCGCTCAGCATCACCTCGCCCAGCCGGTCGGCAAGGCCGGCGGCCAGCAGCCCCGGCAGGAAGTCGGCCGGCGCCAGCAGGCCACGGCGCGGGTGGTCCCAGCGCACCAGCGTCTCCATCCCGGTCACGCGATGGGTGCAGGTGGAGATCTGCGGCTGGAAGAAGGCCTGCACCTCCCCCTCGTCCAGCGCGGGGCCGAGGTCGCGGCGCAGCTCGGCGATGTCCTGGCTGCGGCGGCGCATGTCGTCGGCATAGGCGCGAATCGCCCCCGGCCCATGCAGATGTGCCGCATCCATCGCCACGATCGCCGCCGCCAACAGCCCCGCCCCACCGGGATCGGCCGCGCGCCCTGCAAGGCACAGGCCCACCGAGGCCCGCAGCGCGACCGTGATGTCATCGAGGCGCAGGTCAACCTCCAGCGTGTCCTGCAGATGGGCGGCGGTCTGCAAAGCCCCCTCCAGATCCAGCCCGGGCGAGGGTGCCAGCGCCACGGCAAAGCAGGCCCCCTCCAGCCGCACGACCACATCGCCACGCCGCACCGCCCCCGCGAGCCGCGCCCCGGTCCGCGCCAGGATTTCGCAAAACGCGCTGTGGCCGTGCAGCCGCGCCAGCCGGTCCGCGCCATCAAGGCCGATCACGATGCAGGCGGTCGCGGCCCCGTCGCCACGCCCCGACAGCGCGATGTCCAGCGCCCGTTCCACCCCGTCGCGCAGCCCCAGCCCGGTCACGGGGTCGACGCCGGGGGCCGCGGCCACCGGTGCGGGCGTCACCCCCGCAATCCCCGCCAGTGCATAGGCCAGCGGCACCGCCAGCGCGGTGGCGATCAGCGCGCCTTCGCCCCCCATCCACCAGGCCGCCAGCGTCACCGCCGGCAGAAAGGCCAGCAGTTCGGGCCGGCGGGCAAACGCCAGGGTCCGTGTGCCCCACCCACGCATCCGCATGCCGAAGGTCATCATGCCCCCATGGTCCGACGCGGCCCCCAGGCGGGCCGTCACCGAACAGGCTAGGGCATGGGTCTGACCGTGGGGTTAATCCGCCCCGGGCGTCGCCGGCACGAGCCCGGCAAAGTCGAACAGCCGCGGATCGGCCAGATGCGACGGCCGCACGGTGGTCAGCGCGCGGAACATCACCTGTCGGCGGCCGGGGTGGCTGGCCTCCCAGCCGTCGAGCAGCGCCTTGACCTGGGCACGCTGGAGCCCCTCCTGGCTGCCGCACAGGTCACAGGGGATCACCGGATACCCCATGGCGCGGGTGAAGCGGGCGCAGTCGGCCTCGGCCACCAGCGCAAGCGGGCGCAGCACCGTCAGGTCTCCGTCCTCGTTCACCAGCTTGGGCGGCATCGACGCCAGCCGCCCGCCATGGAACAGGTTCATGAAGAACGTCTCGAGGATGTCGTCGCGGTGGTGGCCGAGCACAACGGCCGAGCACCCCTCCTCGCGGGCGATGCGATAGAGGATGCCGCGGCGCAGGCGCGAACACAGCGCGCAGTAGGTGCGCCCGGCCGGCACCTTGGCGGTGACGATGGAGTAGGTGTCCTGATACTCGATGCGGTGCGGGACCTGCATGCGCGACAGGAACTCCGGCAGGACGGTGGCGGGAAATCCGGGCTGGCCCTGGTCGAGGTTGCACGCCAGCAGATCGACCGGAAGCAGGCCGCGCCATTTCAGCTCGCTCAGCACCGCCAGAAGGGTGTAGCTGTCCTTGCCGCCCGACAGGCACACCAGCCAGCGGGCGCCCGGGCGGATCATGCCGTAGGTCTCCATCGCCTCGCGCACCTGGGCCACGAGGCGCTTGCGCAGCTTGCGGAACTCCAGCCCGTCGGGGGCGGCGCGCAGCAGGGGGGGGAGGTCCTCGTCATCCGACATTGCGGCGTGATAGGATGGCCGCGGCGGCGTGGCAAGCCGCCGCAGCGAGGGAGCGCCCATGACCGAACCCGATGACGCCCGCGCCCGCCGTGAGGTGCCGCCGGTGATCTGCTACCCCGACACGACGCTGCCGCGCCCGGATCTGGCGCTGTATCAGGCGGCGCATTCGGCCGCGCGCGCCGTGGCACGGCATGTGGTGCCCCCGCGCGATGCGCGCGCGTTCCGGGTGGCGGCGGGTCAGGTGTTCGTCATCGCGTGCACCGAGGGGCCGCAGGTGGGGGACCTGAACCTGTTTTCCGCCGAAAACCTGTCGGAGCGGTTCTATTCCGGCAAGACGCGGGCGCTGCACGGCACGCATCTGGGGGTGGGGGACCGGATGTGGTCGGGGTTTCCCTGGCTGCGCCCCATGGCGACGGTGATCGAGGACACGCTGGGCTGGTACGGCACCGACCCGTTCGGCGGCCGGGTGCATGACGTGATCGGCACCCGCTGCGACCCCTACACGCACCGGCTGCTGACGGGGCGGGACTATCACCATTGCTGCCACTCCAACCTGACGCGGGCGCTGGTGGCGGAAACGGGGCTGCCTGTCTCGGCGGCCGAGGCGCTGGTGCACGATGTCCTGAATGTCTTCATGTGCACGGGCTTCACGGCCGACACGGGACAGTACTTCATGAAGGCCAGCCCGGTGCGCTCCGGCGACCGGATCGCGTTCCTGGCCGAGATCGACCTGATCGGGGTTCTGTCGGCCTGCCCCGGGGGCGATTGCGGGGCGGAGCATTCCTCGGACGCGGCCCGATGCCATCCGCTGACGGTCGAGGTGCTGGCGCCGCCCGGGGGCGCGCTGGCGGGGTGGATGCCGCCCGGGCCGTCGGCCTATGGCGGGGGGCATGGTCTGCGGG
>NZ_NHSD01000125.1 GCF_016653255.1 Rhodobaculum claviforme | reverse complement strand
TCGGGGCGGTGCCCGGCCCCGATTGTCGCGGCGGTGATGTGGCGGCGGGGCGCCCTGTGGGCCGATGTTGGCGGCGGGGGGCGTCGCATCCTGCGGGACTCTGGGGAAAATGGTCTTGATTTCGGGGGGTTGGGCTGTCAGAGTGGGTATGTTCCTGATGGTTCAGCGGGGGTGGCCGGGCGTGGATCTGGTGGCCTTTCTGGGTGTCCTTGCGACGCTCTTCGTGCTGATCGCCCTCGTTCAGCCGCTGGCCGAACGGGTGCGCCTGCCGTTCACGGTGCTGATCGCGGTGATGGGGATCGTGATCGGGGTGGGGGCGGGGTACATCCTGCGCACCGACCTGACGGATGCGTTCGATCCCATCGCACAGTCGATCCTGTCGCTGCCGGTGGGGGCGCAGACGTTCCTGTATGTCTTCTTGCCGACGCTGCTGTTCCAGGTGGCGCTGACGCTGAACCTGCGGCGGATGCTGGATGACTGGGTGCCGATCCTGGTGATGGCGGTGCTGGCGGTGGTGGTGGCGACCTTCGTGATCGGGTTCGCGCTGACGCCGTTCACGACGCTGCCGCTGGTGGTGTGCCTGCTGGTGGGGGCGATCGTGGCGACCACGGACCCCTCGGCCGTCGTGTCGATCTTTCGCGAGATCGGCGCGCCCGCGCGGCTGACGCGGCTGATCGAGGGCGAGAGCCTTCTGAACGACGCCGCCGCCATTGCGCTGTTCGGGGCCTTTGTCGCGCTGACGCTGCCCGGCGCGGTGGAGACGAAGGTGGGCGCGCAGTGGCTGGCCTTTGTGGGGCAGCTGGGGTTGGGCGCGCTGGTGGGCTATGGCTTTGCGCGCGCGGCGGTGGTGGTGCTGGAGTGGCTGGGCGGCTGGCGGCTCGCGCAGGTCTCGCTCAGCGTGGCGCTGCCGTATGTCACCTATATCGCGT
Organism: Rhodobaculum claviforme; assembly: GCF_016653255.1. Classification (GTDB taxonomy): domain Bacteria; phylum Pseudomonadota; class Alphaproteobacteria; order Rhodobacterales; family Rhodobacteraceae; genus Rhodobaculum; species Rhodobaculum claviforme. The sequence goes on along the minus strand of NZ_NHSD01000125.1, from coordinate 13,318 downwards.
CCGAGCAGCTGCTGGGGGTATCGGGCGTGCTGGCGGTGGTGGCGGCGGGGGCGACGCTGAACTTCATCGGGCCGGGGCGGCTGGCGCCGGCGAACTGGACCTATCTGCGCGACACCTGGGAGCTGCTGGCGCATTGGGCGGGGTCGCTGATCTTCGTGCTGGCGGCGCTGCTGGTGCCGCGGCTGCTGGACACCATCGACTGGAGCGACGTGGCGCTGGTGGGGGTGGTGGTGGTGGCCGCGACGGTGGCGCGCGCGATCACGCTGTTCGGGGTGCTGCCGCTGTTGCGGCTGGTGCGGGCCTCGCCGCCCATGAGCATCGCCTACAAGGTGGTGATCCTGTGGGGGGGGTTGCGCGGGGCGGTGACGCTGGCGTTGGCGCTGGCGGTGACGGAGAACCCGCAGATCCCGGCCGATGCGCAGCGCACGGTGGCCGTTCTGGCGACCGGCTTCACGCTGTTCACGCTGCTGGTGCAGGGCACGACGCTGCGCCCGTTGATCCGCTGGCTGAAGCTGGACCGGCTGTCGCCGCTGGAGGCCGCGTTGCAGCGCCAGGTCGTCGCCGTCGCCCTGCAGACCGTGCGCGAGGAAGTCGCGAGCGTCACCGGTCGCCATGGCCTGACGCGCGAGACCGTGCGCGCCGAAGCCAAGGACTTCGCCTCCCGCCTCGATCGCGCGGTGGAGGCCGCCGAGGAAGCGCAGCAGATCCTCGACCGTGACCGCCTGACGCTGGGCCTCGTCACGCTGGCGGGCCGCGAGCGCGAGGTCATCCTGGAGGGGTTCCGCGAGCGGACCATCTCGGCCCGGCTGATCGAGCGGATGCTGGGCGATGCCAGCCGGCTGATCGAGGCGACGCGCACCGGCGGGCGCAGCGCCTATCGGGCCACCGCGCGCGGCAACGTGGCGCATGGGCGCGGCCATGCCGTCGCGGCCTGGCTGCACCGGCTGGGGATCTCGCGCCCGCTGGGCGATCTGGTCGCCGCGCGTTTCGAGGTGATCCTGATCACCCGGATGATCCTGCGCGACCTGCATGATTTCGTCGACGACCGCATCCTGCGGATCCACGGCCGCCGCGTCACCGACCTGTTGCACGAGGTGCTGGCGCGCCGCGAGGAGGAGCTCGACCGCGAGATCGAGGGGCTGCGGCTGCAATACCCCGGATACGCCGACGCGCTGGAGCGCAGCTTCATCCGCCGCACCCGCGTCCGGCTGGAGGAGCGCGAGGTGGAGGCCAGCTTCGACGACGGGCTGATCGGCGCGGATCTCTATGCCAGCCTGATGCGCGGCATCAACGCGCGTCGCCGCATCGCCGAGGCGCGCCCGCGTCTGGATCTGTCGCTGCACAAGCGCGAGATGGTGGCGCAGTTCCCCATGTTCGCCGCGCTGACCGAGGCGCAGCGGCGGCGGCTGTCGCGCGCGCTGGTGACGATCTATGCCGAACCCGGCGACTCGCTGCTGCGCCGGGGTGAGCAGGTGCGCTCGGTCTTCTTCATCGCCTCGGGCGCGGTGGAGCGGGACGCGCGCGGGCAGATGCAGCGCCTTGGCCGGGGCGAGATGTTCGGCGAGATCGCGCTGCTGGCCGGCCAGAAGGTGCGGCGCGGCCGGGTGCGGGCGATCACCCACTGCACGCTGCTGCGGCTGGACGAGGCGCGGTTCCTGCGGCTGCTGCGGCGGCTGCCGGATCTGCGCGCCCGCGCCATCGAGGCCGCCGCCGAGCAGGGCGGCGATCCCGCCATCATTGCCGCGCGGATCGAAGCCGCCTGACGCACAGGCCCGGCAGACGGACGGAGCGCTTGAGGGGGTCGCGCGTGGCGCCCACCGCAGGGCGGCCATGGCCCCGGCGCCAACCGCTGCACGCAGATCACCGCAGGCAGATCACCGCACGGGGGCTACTCCGCCGCGCGCAGCGGCAGTGGCGGCACAGGACCCGGATCGGTCGCCGGATCGGTGGCGGAGCCCGTGTCCTCCCACAGGATCTCGGGGGGGCGGCTGCGGGCGGTGGCCCGCGCCAGTGCCCGGTCGCGGGCCAACTGGCTCGACGGCCCCACCGACAGCGCAGCCAGCCCCGCCGCCGAGCGATACGCCCCCACCGACAGCCACACCCGCAGCGCCAGCAGCGACGGCGTGACCACCAGCGTCAGCAGCGTGGCGATGCCCAGCCCGAACACCACCGCCGTGGCCAGCTGTTTCCACCACAGCGCGGTCGGGCTGTCGATGGAGTAGCCGCCGCCGATGAAATCGAGGCTGACCCCCAGCATCATCGGCGTCAGCCCTGCCATGGTGGTTGCGGTGGTCATCAGCACGGGGCGGATGCGGGCCTCCACCGTGCGCACGATCGCCTCGATCCGCGGCATGTGGCGGGCGTATTCCTGATAGGTGTCGATCAGCACGATGTTGTTGTTCACCACGATCCCCGCCAGCGCGACGATCCCGGTGCCGGTCATGATGATCGAAAACGTCTGGTCCATCGCCAGCATCCCGATCAGCACGCCGGTGGTCGACAGCACCACCGCCAGCAGCACCAGGGTCGCGTTGTAGAAGCTGTTGAACTGCGCCAGCAGGATCAGGAACATCAGCGCCAGCGCCCCGGCAAAGGCTACCATCAGGAACTCGCCTGATTCCTGCTGGTCCTGCTGGTCGCCGGTCCATGCCCACTCGACGCCTGCGGGCAGGGGGGTCTCGGCCTCCAGCCATTGGGTCAGATGCTCGATCCGCTCGGTGGCGTTGATGGGCCGACCGGCGTCGTTCACCAGCCCGTCGGCCACGTCGGCCTTGATGTCGAAGAACCGCGTCTGGTCCACCCGGTCGATCTGCGCGAGGCTGGGCACCGGCGTGCGGGTGATGAAGTTCGACAGCGGCACCAGCCCCTGCGCCGTCTGCACCCGCAGGCTGTCGAGCGTCGCGAGCACCCGGTCGGACTGCGGCAGGCGGACACGGATGTCGATCTCCTCGGTGGAGGTGTCGACGCGCATGGTGTCCAGCAGGATGCCGCGGGTGACCAGCTGCACCATGCCGCCCACGGTCGCCACGTCGGCGCCGAAGCGGCCCGCACGCTCCACGTCCACGTCGATCTGCCAGTCGATGCCGGGCAGGGGGCGGGTGTCCTCGATGTCGATGATGCCCGGCGTGTCCTGGAGGTGGGCGACGACGCCCTCCACCGCCTGCGCCAGCACGCCCAGGTCCTGCCCCTTCAGGCGCAGGTGCACGGGCTTGGCCGCCCCCGGCCCGCCGGCCTGCTCCAGGATCTGGGTCCGGATGCCGGGGATTTGGTCGAGGGCCGTCTGCATCGCCGCGCGGATCTCGCGGCCCGACAGGCCGGGGATGCCGGTGCGGTCCTCCCACCGTGCGAATTCGAACTGCACCTGGCCCACGGTGTCCAGCGGCGCCTGCGCGCCGGCGGTGTTGGAGTTCAGTCCCCCCCGCCCGGCAAAGGCAAAGACCGCCGCGACGCCCTCGGTGGCCATCACCGCCTGTTCGGCCTCGCGCACCAGCGCGTCCTTTTCCATCAGCGACAGGTTGCCGCGCGCCATGACATAGACGATGCCGCGCTCGGGTTCGGTCTCGACGAAGAACTCCACCCCGCGGTTGTTCTCGCCGTAGTAGCCGAAGACGGCGACGACAAAGGCCGCGACCGCGGCCAGCGTCACCACCGGTGCCAGCGGGTTGCCCACAAGCACCCGCGCCGCGCGCCCGGTCGCGGTCCGGCGATGGCCCGCCCGCACGGGTCCGGCGCGCCGGTCGATCCGCGCGGCCCCCAGAACGACCGAGCTGGCCACCGCCGCCAGCGTGAACATCACAGCCCCGGGCAGCACCGCCAGCCCCCCCGATGGCGCCAGACCGCCCAGCAGATACGCCGGGTTGATCGTCTGCATCGCGCCGAGGAACATCGCATAGAGCGCCACCGGCACCAGCGCCGCGCAGGCCCACCACGGCAGCCGCGCGCGCAAACCGTCCGAGGCGGCGGTGAAGCTGCGGCTCATCCGCCCCGTCACCCCCCCCACCACCGGCAGGTAGACCAGCGCCACGACAAGCGCCGCGCACAGGACGAAGATCAGCGTGACCGGCAGCATCCCCATGAACTCGCCCGCCACCCCGGGCCAGAACAGCATCGGCAGGAACGCGCACAGCGTCGTCGCGGTCGATGCCACGATGGGCCAGAACATCCGCTTGGCCGCCGCGGTGTAGGCGGTCATCGGGCCGGTGCCCTCGCGGATGCGCTTGTCGGCGTATTCGACCACCACGACGGCGCCATCGACCAGGATGCCCACCGACAGGATCAGACCGAACATCACGATGTTGGACACCGCGACATCCATCACCGCAAACAGCAGGAACGTCAGGAAGAACGACGCCGGGATCGCGAATCCCACCAGCAGCGCCGAGCGGGTGCCGAGTGCCGCCAGCACCACGATCATCACCAGCGAGATCGCGGTCAGCACGGAGCCTTCGAGCTGGCGCACCATCGCCTCCACCTCCACCGAACGGTCGAGGGATGTGGCCACCTGCACCGCCTCGCGTAGCGGCTCGGGCCAGTCGGCGCGCACGGCCTCCACCGTCTCGCGCACGGCGGCGACCGTCGCGATCTGGTTGAAGCCGCGCCGCATGACGACCTGAAGCGCCACGGTGGGTTCGCCGTTGAAGCGCGCGGTCACGGTGCGGTCCTCGAACGTGAGGCGGATGTCGGCCAGATCGCCGAGGCGCACCACGCTGTCGCCGTTGACCTTGACCGGCAGGCGATAGACGTCCTCGGCGGTGGTGAAGGCGGCGGGCACCTTGACGGCAAAGGTGCCGCTGTCGGTCTCCACCTCGCCCGCGGCCACCAGCTGGTTGTTCTGGGTGACGACCTGGATCAGCTCTCCGGCGGTGACGTTGTAGGCCTCCAGCCGCAGCGGATCGATGATGACCTCCAGCATCTCCTCGCGCGCGCCGGCAAGCTCGGCTTCGAGCACCGAATCAATGGCTTCGACGCGGTCCTGCATCTCGCGTGCGAGGCGTTGCAGCGTGCGCTCGGGCACATCGCCCGACAGCGAGACGATGACGATGGGAAACTGCGAGAAGTTGATCTCGTTGATGGTGTAGCTCTCGAACCCCGAGGGGAACTGCGCCTCGGCGCGGGTCATGCGGTCGCGCACCTCGGCGAGGGCCGTCTGCTTGTCCCAGCCGAATTCGAACTCCAGCACGACCCCCGCAAAGTTCTCGGATGCGGTGGCGGTCATCGTCTTGAGGTCGTCGAGGTCCGCCAGCTCCGCCTCCATCGGGCGCACCAGCAGGTTCTCGCTGTCCTGGGCCGAGACGCCGGGGAAGGGGACCGAGATGAACAGCGCCGGGATCTCGATGTCGGGCTCGCCCTCCTTGGGCAGACCGACATAGGCGACGATGCCCGCCCCCAGCGTCAGCACGATGAAGGCCACGACCATGCGGGCATGGCGCGCGGCCCAGTCGACGATCCCGGTCATCGGCCGGGCTCCGTGGCGGGGGCGTCGTCGCGGGCCGCGTCCACGGCGTCGATCAGGTCGGCTTCGGTGTCGGCACCGGCATCGGCGGCCGCGCGCCGGGTGGCGTCCACGCGCACGCCATCGCGCACGAATTCCTGTCCCACCACGATGACCTCGGCGGTGTCGGGCAGGCCGGTTACCCAGATCCCGCGCTGGGTGTCGCGCACCACCTCCACCGGGGCAAAGGCGGCGCGCGCGTCCCCGCCCACCAGCCGCAGCCCCAGCCGCCCGTCATCGTCCAGCGTCAGCGCCGATCCGGGGACCAGATGGGCGTCACTGCCGCTGGCCTGGATGCCGATCTCGGCGGTCTGGCCGTCGCGGATGGGGGCGCCCTCGGTCTCCAGCGTGATTTCCACCCGAAAGGTGCGGGTGGCGGGGTCGGCGGCGCGCGACAGGAAGGTCACCGTGCCGCTCACCTCGCGCCCCGATGTCAGACGCCCGCCGGCGCGCGCCCCGACCTCGATGCGGTCCACCTCGGTTTCGGGCACGAAGCCCACCAGCCGGATCGGGTCGAGCTGGATCACCGTGGCGCACAGCGCGCCCGGTTGCAGCAGCGCGCCCAGCTCGGCGGTGTCGGTCTCGAGGATGCCTGCGAAGGGGGCGCGCATCACCAGCCGGTCGATCTCCTGCTCGGCGGCGGCGACGGCGGCGGCGGCGCTTTGCAGCGACGCGGTGGCCCCGGCCGCGCGCAGGTCCGACGCGAAGCCCCCCTCCGACAACCGCTCGGCGGCGCGGGCGTTCAGCTCGGCCTCGGCCAGGCGGGCGCGGGCTTCGGCCAGCAGCGCGGGGCGGTTGCCGGGATCGATCTCGCACAGCGCCGCCCCCTCGGCGACCGAGGCGCCCCGGCGGGCCGGCTCGGAGATCACCCGGCCCGAGGTCTCGGCGCGCACCGCCACCTGGCGCGAGGCCTCGGTGCGTCCGCGCAGCACCACCGCGCGGTCGATGGGCCGGGCCTGCGAGATCTGGCTGACCACGGCCACCGTCCGCTCGGTCACGGCGGGGGGCGGCGGCGCGGTCGGCCGGGCCGTCCCTGGCGGGGCGGCGTCCGGGTCGGCACCGGCATCGGGTTCCGCCCCGAAGGCGCCGCGCACGCCCTGCGCCAGCGCCGTGCGCCCCAGCGCCCCGGTGTCGCCGGACGCGAACTCCACAAGGTGCGGACGCTCCATCACCACCAGGTACAGAGCCAGAACGACCCCAAGCGCAGACAGGATTGATATCGGACGCATCCGAGGCTCCACCAGACAGGGGCGGGCAGGCGGGCGCTTGCGCGCACGTCACCGGGTGTCCCGCAGGTAGCCCTTTGCGGCCAGCCCGACAAGATCGCCGCAGGCGCAAAGGCCGACGCCCTTCGTCGCGCCCGCCCGAGGGCTGGGGCTTGGCAATCCGGCGGCCTTCGCGGTATGGGGGCGCAGGTCAGACGCCACCGGCGGAATGGGAGATCGCGTTGAGCAACCCCGACAGTTTCATCCAGGAAGTCACCGAGGAGGTCCGCCGCGACCGCCTGTACGGCTATGTGCGCCGGTATGGCTGGATCGCGGTACTGCTGGTGCTGCTGGTCGTGGGGGGGGCTGCCTTCAACGAATGGCGCAAGGCCCGGGCCGAGGCCGAGGCGCAGGCGTTTGGCGATGCGGTGCTGGAGGCGCTGGGAACCGGCACGCCCGAGGCGCGGCGCGCGGCGCTGGCGGGGATCGACGCGGCCGGGGCGCGGTCGGGCATCCTGGCGCTGTTGCAGGCGGCCGAGGCGCAGCGCGCGGGCGACCGGGAGGCGGCGCTGGCGGCCTTTGCCGCGGTGGAGGCCGACAACGCCCTGCCGCAAAGCTATCGCCAGCTGGCGGCGCTGAAGCGGGTGATGCTGGCGGGCGCCGAGTTGCCGAATGACGAACGCCAGGCGGTTCTGTCGGGGCTGGCGCAGCCCGACATGCCCTTCCGCCCGCTGGCGATGGAGCAGCTTGCGCTGCTGCGGATCGAGGCGGGAGAGACCGCGGCGGCGCTCGAGATCCTGCGCGACATCCTCGACGAGCCCGAGGTGACCGAGGACTTGCGCGCCCGCGTGCGGCAGGTGATGGTGGCGCTGGGCGGCGACCCGGCCGCGGCCGGATAGGCGCCGGCGTGCGAAACCCAGGAACGGAGGGCAGCGCGGTGACACCAGGCCTCAGCCGCAAATCGCTGTGGATCTTCGCGGCGGTGCTGGCCCTCGCGGCCTGCGAGCGTGAAGTGATCCTGGAGGGGGAGCGGCTGGACCCGCGCGCGATGACCAGCGCGGGCGCGCCGATGGTACCCGCCGACCGCAGCCTGCCGATCGCCCTGCCGGCGATGGTCGACCATTCCGAATGGACCCATCGTGGCGGCTCGGCCACCCACACGATCACCCATCCCGCGCTCGGCCGCGACCTGACCCGCATCTGGAGCGCCCCCATCGGCGAGGGTGCCAGCCGTCGCTTTCGGCTGACGGCCGATCCCGTGGTCGCGGGCGGGCGCATCTTCACGCTGGACGCGCGCAGCACCGTGACCGCCACCGCCACTGACGGCACACGGCTTTGGAGCCGCGACATCCGTCCCGACTGGGCCGGGCGCGGCATGGCCTCGGGCGGCGGTCTTGCGGTGGGGGCGGGGCGGCTGTTCGTGACCTCGGCCTATGGCAAGATTGTGGCGATGGACCCGGCCTCGGGGGCGGTGCTGTGGCGCAAGCGGTTCGAGGCGCCGCTGGGCGCCCCGCCCACGGTGGCGGGGGATCAGGTCTTCGTCACGGCCAACGACGGCACCGCCTGGGCGCTGGATGTGGCCGACGGCAAGGTTGTGTGGCAACTCGACGGGCTGCCGGCGGTGTCGGGCATGGTGGGGGGCGCGGCGCCCGCGGTGTCGGGCACGCAGGTGATCCTGCCGTTCGCCACCGGCGACGTGGCCGCCGCCGCGCGCGCCACCGGCGTGGAGGCGTGGCGCAGCCGTGTGGCGGGCCGCCGGCTGGGACAGGCCAACGCGGGCATCAGCGACATTTCGGGCGATCCGGTGGTGGTGGGCGGCACGATCTTTGTCGGCAACCGCTCGGGGCGACTGGCGGCGCTGGACGCGGCGACCGGGATGCAGCGCTGGTCGGCGCGCGAGGGGGCGTTCGGCCCGGTCTGGCCGGCGGGCGACAGCCTGTTCCTGGTGTCCGACCAGGGGGAGCTGGTACGGCTGGAGGCCGCCACCGGCGCGCGTGTCTGGGGCGTGCCGCTGGGCCGCTACATCGAGACCCGCGAACGCCGCCGGGCCGAGGTCGTCGCGCATTTCGGCCCCGTGCTGGCGGGAGGGCAGCTTCTGGTCGCGTCCTCGGACGGGGTGCTGCGGGGGTTCGATCCGGCCTCGGGGGCGCTGGTCTCGCAGGCCGAGCTGCCGAGCGGGGCGGCGACGCATCCGGTGGTGGTCGGGCGCACCCTCTATGTCGTGACCCGCGACGGACGGTTGCACGCGCTGCGCTGACCCTTTGATCCGGGCGTGCTGACGGGTTTGGCTTGACAGCACCCGGGCCGGGGGCCACAGGGCGAGGCATGAGTTTCACCCTCGCCATCGTCGGGCGCCCCAACGTGGGCAAGTCCACCCTGTTCAACCGGCTTGTCGGCAAGCGTCTGGCGCTGGTCGACGACCGCCCCGGCGTGACCCGCGACCTGCGCGAGGGGGCGGCGCGGCTGTTCGACCTGCGCTTCAGCGTGCTGGACACCGCGGGGCTGGAGATGGCCACCGACGACAGCCTGCCGGGCCGCATGCGCAAGCTGACGGAGCGCGCGGTGGACGCGGCCGATGTGTGCCTGTTCGTGGTCGATGCGCGCGCGGGCCTGACGCCGGCCGACAGCGAATTCGCCGAGATCCTGCGCAAGCGGGCCCGCCATGTGATTCTTGCGGCCAACAAGGCCGAGGGGCGCGCGGGGGATGCGGGCATGATCGACGCCTATGGGCTGGGCCTCGGTGAGCCCGTCCGCCTGTCGGCCGAACACGGCGAGGGGCTGGACGAACTGCGCGACCGCCTTGCGCCGCTGGCCGAGGCGTTCGAGGCCGCCGCCCGCGTCGAGACCCCGGTGACCGAGGTCGACGTGGAGGACGACGCCGAGGGCGACGCCGACCACACCCCCACCCCCGAACGCCCCCTTCAGATTGCCGTGGTGGGTCGGCCGAACGCGGGCAAGTCGACCCTCATCAACGCCATCCTGGGCGAGGACCGCCTGCTGACCGGGCCGGAGGCCGGGATCACCCGCGACGCGATCTCGGTCGCAGCGGATTGGGACGGCACGCCGATCCGGATCTTCGACACCGCGGGCATGCGCAAGCGCGCCCGCGTGCAGGACAAGCTGGAGAAGCTCTCGGTCGCCGACGGCCTGCGCGCCGTGCGCTTTGCCGAGGTGGTGGTGGTGCTTCTGGACGCGCAGATCCCGTTCGAGACGCAGGACCTGCGCATCGCCGATCTGGCGGAGGAGGAGGGCCGCGCCGTCGTCATCGCCGTCAACAAGTGGGACACCGTGGAGGACCGCCCGGCCCGCCTGAAGGAGCTCAAGGCGATGTTCGAGCGGATGCTGCCGCAGCTGCGCGGCGCGCCGCTGGTGACGGTGTCGGCGACGGGCGCGCAGGGGCTGGCGCGGTTGCGTGCGGCCATCCTGTCGGCGCATGACGTGTGGAACCGGCGGATCACCACCGCGCGGCTGAACCAGTGGCTGGGCGCGATGGTGGCGGCGCATCCGCCGCCTGCGCCGGGCGGGCGGCGCATCCGGTTGCGCTACATGACACAGGTCAAGACGCGGCCGCCGGGGTTCGTGCTGATGTGCTCCAACCCCGAGGAACTGCCGGACGCCTATCGCCGGTATCTGGTGGGGGGGCTGCGCGACAGCTTCGATCTGCCGGGCACGCCGATCCGGCTGATGTTCCGCAGCCAGGCCGACCGCAACCCCTACAAGGACCGCCAGAAGCCCGGCCCCTCGCGGTTGCGCAAGCACCTCGACAAGACACCGGGCAGCCGGACGCCGGGGCGGCCGCGCTCCCGCTGAATGCTTGACAGCGGGAGGTCCCGCGTTGGAGCATCGCTTGCCATGCCAGATCTGCGCCCCGTCGGCTACATCATCGGATTGCTGACCGCCGTCCTCGGGGTGGCGATGCTGATTCCCATGGCCGTGGACCTGCATGCGGGCCAGCCCAACGCCTGGAACTTCCTGTCGAGCGCGGTGCTCACGGCGCTGAGCGGGGCGGTGATCGCGCTGGCCTGCGCGGGCGGCAAGCACCAGGGGCTGACGCTGCGGCAATCCTTCATGCTGGCCACCGGGACATGGATCGCCCTGCCGGCCTTCGGGATGCTGCCGTTCATCCTGGGCGCGCCGGGTGTGGGGGTGACGGACGCCTTTTTCGAATCGATGTCGGGAATGACCACCACCGGCACCACCGTGTTCCTGGCGCTGGAGGACCTGCCGCCGGGCACGCTCTTGTGGCGCTCGCTGCTGCAATGGCTCGGCGGGCTCGGCATCGTGATCGTGGCGCTGATCTTCCTGCCGGTGATGAAGGTGGGGGGGATGCAGCACTTCCGCTCCGAGGGGTTCGACACGCTGGGCAAGGTGCTGCCGCGCGCGCTCGATATCTCGCGCGGGTTGGTGCAGGTCTATGTCGGGCTGACGGCGCTGTGCGCGATGGTCTATGTCATGGCGGGGATGGACGGGTTCCAGGCGCTCAACCATGCGCTGACGACCATCGCCACGGGCGGGTTTTCCACCGCCGACGCCAGCTTCGCGCAGTTCGGCGCGGGGGCGCAGTATGTCGCCATCGTGTTCATGATCCTATCGGGCCTGCCCTTCGTGCGCTTTGTCCAGCTTGTGGGCGGCAGCTTTGCGCCGCTGTGGCAGGACGTTCAGGTGCGCGCCTATGTCCGCTGGTCGGGCTATGCCATCGGCGCGATCGTCCTGTATCGGCTGTGGCACGAGGGCGGCGGCCTGGAGGTGACGCTGCGCGAGACCGCCTTCAACGTGGTGTCGCTGTTCTCGGGGACCGGATACGGCACCGCCGATCCCTCGGCCTGGGGGGCGTTTCCACTGCTGGTGGTGGTGCTGGCGGGGCTGACGGGGGCGTGCACGGCGTCGACGGGGTGCTCGCTCAAGGTGTTTCGCTATCTCGTGCTGTTCGAGGCGATCAAGACCCAGCTGCGCCGCATCCACAGCCCCAACCGGGTGATCCCGGTGCGGCTGGGCGGTCGGCCGCTGGGCGAGGATGTGATCAACTCGGTCATCGCGCTGTTCGCGCTGTTTCTGTTCACCTTCGGGGTCACGGCGGTTCTGCTGTCGCTGACGGGGCTGGAGATGCGCACCGCCATCACCGCCGCCTGGACCGCGATCTGCAACATCGGTCCCGCCTTCGGGCCCGAGGTCGGCCCCACCGGCGCCGTCGACGGCTTTCCGGTGGCGGCCAAGTGGATCATGATCGTGGCGATGCTGCTGGGCCGGTTGGAGCTGATCTCGGTTCTGGTGCTGATGCTGCCCCGTTTCTGGCGGGGTTGAGGGTCAGTCCCAGCACGCCACCTGCACCGTCAGCGCGCGGGCATGGCGCGTCAGCGCGGGCAGGTCGAGCACCCCTGTTCCGTCGGCCCCGTCGTGAACGTTGGCCGCGTCGGCGTGAACGTCGGCATCGCCCAGGGTCCGCAGGATCGCGTCGGACCCGGCGACGAATGCCACGGTGTCGGGCAGGATGCGGCCCTCGGGCGCGCGCGGCGCCAGCAGCAGGCCCAGCACCGCGCCGGAGCGGTCGAACACGGGTCCGCCGACCTCTCCCGGTTCGGCCGCCAGGCTGAGGCGCCGCAGGTCCGCCTCTCCCGACAGCCCCTCCAGCGCGGCCACCCGGCCCAGCGTCAGCACCGGCGCCGTCATCTCGGGCAGGGCATAGCCCGCAAGCACGACCTCCGAGGCGATCTCGGGCGGGCGGGGGGCAAAGCGGGCGTGCCCGGCGGGCGCCAGCGGGCGCTCCGGCGCCAGCAGCGCAACGCCCAGCGCCGCATCCGCCAGCACCAGACGCGCGGCGTGGTGCTGGTCGATGCGCAGTGCCGCACAGCCCTCCACGACGTCCGTGCTGGTCAGCACCCGCCCCGCCGCATCCACAAACACCCCCGAGGCGCTGCGGATCGGCCGGCGCACCTCCAGCCCGTCCAGGGCCGCCCCCAGCGGCACCGGCGCATCGGGCAGGGCGCCGCCCAGATCGCGCAGGCTGTCGCGCATCACTTCGATGGCGCGCCCCATGTCCTGATCCTCGGACCAGAGCGCAAGGAACCCCTTGATGCGCCCGTCACGGTGGGTGGCATGGGCGTACACGCGGCGCGCGCCGTCCGCGCCCGTCAGGGTAAAGGCGTCGGCATCGAGGCTGCGCGCCGCCGTCGGGGGCACCGCCGCCATCATCGGGATCAGATCAGGAACCGCCGCCAGCGTTGCGCGCGTCCCGGCCAGGCTGATCAGGAACACTTCCGGCCCGCCCTCGGCGCGTGGGGCAAAGCGCAGGAAGGGCGGCGTGACCGCATCCTCGACCACGAGGCCCAGCGGCAGGGTGATCTCGATCCCCGCCGTGTCCGAGCGCCACGACGCAAAGCCGAAGGCTGCGCGGGCCTCGCGCCAGGCCGAGAGCAGGGCTGCGCGCTGCGCACTGTCAAGCACCCCGTTGGGGCTGACGCCCCGGGTGGCCTGCCAGTCGGCCATGGCGCGGCGTGTTCCGGGGCCAAACGCCCCATCGACGGCGAGGTCGTAATGCCCGAACCACGCAAGCGCGCGCTGCACGTCGGCGCGGGTGTCGGCATCAAGGGCGGCTTCGGCCCGGCGCGCCTCGGCGGGGGTTTCG
>NZ_NHSD01000124.1 GCF_016653255.1 Rhodobaculum claviforme | reverse complement strand
CGTCACGGGGCAGGCCATGCGCGCGCCCCCACCCACCCCCGCCTGCCCGGTCTGCGGCGCCGTCGACACCCGGCCGCTGATGTGCGTGGACGGGCGCGCCTACTGGTCCTGCCCGGTCTGTGAGGCGCGGTTCCTCGACCCCGCGCAACGCCCCGACCCCATGACCGAGGCCGCGCAATACCGCCTGCACAGCAACGACCCCGACGACCCGCGCTACCGGGCGTTCCTCGGGCGGCTGGCAGGGCCGCTGATGGCGCGGCTGGCACCGGGCGCATCGGGCCTCGATTACGGCTGCGGCCCGGGCCCCGCGCTGGCGGAGATGCTGCGCGAGGCCGGGCACACGGTCGCCCTTTATGACCCGCTGTTCCAGCCCGACCCCGCGCCACTGTCGCAGACCCATGATTTTGTCACCTGCACCGAAACGGCCGAGCATTTCCACGCCCCCGCCGACGAGTTCGCCCGCCTTTCCCGTCTCGTGCGGCCCGGCGGCTGGCTGGCGGTGATGACCTGCTTCCAGACCGACGACGCACGTTTTGCCAACTGGCACTACCGCAAGGACAGCACCCATGTGGTCTTCTACCGCGAGGCCACGCTGCGCCATGTCGCGGCCCGCCTCGGCTGGTCCTGCGAGGTGCCGCGCAAGGATGTCGCCCTGATGCGCCGCCCCGCCGCGGCCGCGCCATGACCAGCGCCCTGCACACCGAACGCCTGGACGCCGTCATGGCGGCAGTGGCGACCACTGGCGCGCGGCGCATCGCCGATCTGGGCTGCGGCGACGGTGATCTTCTGGTGCGGCTGGCGCTGCTGGCGCGGATGACGCGGCTGGTGGGGGTCGACACCGACCGCGCCGCGCTGCTGCGTGCGCAGGCCCGGCTGGCAGAGATGCCCACGGGCCTCGTGACGCTGGTGGAAGCCTCGCTGATTGCCGCCGCGCCGCGCCTGCCGCAGATCGACTGCGCCGTGCTGGTGGAGGTGATCGAGCACCTCGACCCCGCCCGGCTGTCGGCGCTAGAGACCGCTGTGTTCGCCCGCATGCGCCCCGCCCACGTCATCCTGACCACCCCCAACGCCGAGTTCAACCCGCTGCTGGGCGTCCCTGCCCACCGCATGCGCCACCCCGGGCACCGATTCGAATGGACCCGCGCGCGATTCGCCCGCTGGGCCGGGGCAGTGGCCCTGCGCCATGGCTACGACCTGCACACCCGCGACATCGCCGGCCACCACCCGACCGCCGGCGGCGCAAGCCAGATGGCGGTCTTTGCCCGCAGCGCATCGCCCCCCCGTGAGGCCGGCGCCCCGCCTGCACCCCCCGCTTGACAGCCCCCGCGAAACCGGACACACAGCCGCGCAGTGGGGCCGTAGCTCAGATGGGAGAGCGCGTCGTTCGCAATGACGAGGTCAGGGGTTCGATCCCCCTCGGCTCCACCAGATCCGACCGGATGCCGTTTTGCGGGATGTGCCTGGCGCCACGATCGGGCGCATTGGGCCCGCGTGCCACGGCTGTGTCAGTGCGACGCGGGACGGTCGGGACGTCGGCTGAGGTGCGTCCCTTGGTCGGCGCGGACGGCGAACGCCCTTGGGCACATGGCCGCACGGGGCGGCGCCTTTCGCAACAGCGCCACGTGACACGCGCGCTCCCGGCGAACCGGGGCGCGGAATGTCGGCGCCGCGGTCATACGCCGATGGCGCGCTCGATCCAGTCGCGGGTGTCGGACAGCACGGCCTCCACCTGCGGCAGATCGTTGACACACAGGAACTTCGACCCCGGTGCGGTGGCGCGGCGCAGATAGGCGCGCACGGCTTCGGGCGGAAGATCGACCACCGCACCGGTGCGCAGGTGCAGGTGGTCGCGCTCGGCCTGGGCCACGAAGCTGCCGGAGCGGATGCACAGATGATTGTGCAGCGCGATCGGCTGGAACTGCGACAGGTCCCGGAACGGATGCGCCAGATTGGCCAGCATCGCGGCGCGGTGGCTGTCGAACATCGCCGCCATGACCGACCGGCGCAACGGATGCACCACATGCGCGCTGGCCCACAGACGCTCCGCCGGAAATCCGGCCAGGCGGGCGGCATTGATCTGGGCATAATGGTTGAACAGCGCGGGATCGCCCATACGCGCCGGATCGTCCACCAGCGCGCTGTAATCGGCCCATTTGCCACGCAGAACCGGTGCGCCGTCGCGAAAGACATCGCCCGGCGTCAGCGGGTTGGTCAGGAACACATCGTCGTTGAAGTACACGAACCGCTCGGCCAGCCCCGGGATCCGCCACAGCAGGGTCTCGATGGAGACCGAGTTGAAGGTCGGCAGATGCTGTTCATGACCGGCAAAGATCGTCCGGTGATCGACGATGCTGATGCGCGCGCGCAGCGACGCGGGCACGGCCGACAGCTCCGGCGTCTGGGCATCGGTCACGATCCAGACATGCCGCAGCCACGGCGCGTGGTTGGCCAGCGACCGCAGGCAATAGATCAGCTCGACGCTGGCGCCCCAGCGATGCGGGTTGATGCCGTTGGGGTGCAGCGGGCGCACCGTGCGCGCCAGGGCCGCCCTGCGACGGGCCTTGTGGGCCGGATCGGAGCCATCCACCCAGGTGATGACGACGTCGATCGGCGAGGTTCCGTCTTCGGCCACGCGGGCGACCCCCTTGATGAACATCGCGCGTGCATATCAACCGGGGAGAAATTGAAAAGATTGAAACGGCCCGGGGCCGAAGACCCTGTGGCCGGTGACGCCCGTCCGCCCGGGCCGCCGCCGGGGTCAAACGCGGCCCTGCACGGGGGGAGCGGGGGGCGGCGCCCCCACCGTCCATGTCGTGCCCGCAAGCGGGCCCCATGGGCGCATCGCACCCCGCAGCGCCCCCCCTGTGCACAAGGGAGGGCGCAACGGCTGCCGGTAACGCCACGGCAACCCCCGCACCAAAGGGGGCGGTGTCGGCGGTCACAGCCGCGGGGCGCGGCGATCAGCCCGCCGCGGCGACCGCGCGGCCGGTCAGCACCCGCACCAGATGGGCGCGATATTCCGGCGTGCCATGCAGATCGTCGATCATTCCGTCAGCCGGGACCGACAGCGCCGCCAGCGCCCCGGGGGTGAAGCTGTCGGACAGGGCGGCCTCGGCCTCGGTCCAGCGGAACACGCCCTCCTCGGAGGCGCCGGTGACCGCCACGCGCACGCCATCGGCAAACCGCGCCACGAACACCGCCGTCAGGGCAAAGCGCGAGGCGGGCTGCACGAACTTCTGGTAGTTCGCCGCCTGCGGGACGGGAAAGCGGACCTCGGTGATCAACTCCCCCTCCTCCAGGGCGGTGGTGAACATGCCCTGGAAATAGTCGTCGGCGGCGATGCGGCGGGTGTTGGTGATGACGGTCGCGTTCGAGGCCAGCACGGCCGCCGGATAGCACGCCGAGGGGTCGTTGTTGGCGAGGCTGCCCCCCAGCGTGCCGCGGTTGCGCACCGCCGGATCGCCGATGCGGCCCGCCATCGCCGCCAGCGCGGGGTAATGCGCAGCGGCCTGCCGGGCGACCGTAGCGTGGGTGGTGCCGCCACCGATGCAGACCCGGCCGTCGTCATCGAGGCAGACGCCCCGGATCTCGGCGATGGCGCCGAGGCTGACGAGGGTGGAGGGGCTGGCGAGGCGCTGTTTCAGCGCGGGAATCAGCGTCTGCCCCCCGCCCAGCGCCTGCGCGTCGGCCTCGCCCAGGGCGGCCACCGCATCGGCGACCGAGGTCGGACGGACGAAATCGAATGCGTACATGGTGGGACCTCTCGTCAGTTCGTCTGCATCGCCGCCCAGACCCGGGCGGGCGACAGCGGCATGTCGATGTGGGTGACGTGGGTGTGGCCCGCGCGTTGCAGCGCATCCACCACGGCGTTGACGACCGCCGGGGGCGTGCCGATGGCGCCGGCCTCGCCGCAGCCCTTCACGCCCAGCGGGTTGTGGGTGCAGGGCGTCTGGCAGGAGTGGTCCACCGTGTAGAACGGCACATCGTCGGCGCGCGGCATGGCATAGTCCATGTAGCTGCCCGACAGCAGCTGGCCGTCGGCGTCATAGCTCGCGTTCTCCAGCAGCGCCTGTCCGATGCCCTGGGCGATGCCGCCATGGACCTGGCCGTCGACGATCATCGGGTTGATGATGTTGCCGAAATCGTCCGTCGCGGCAAAGCGGCAGACGGTGACCTTGCCGGTGTCGGGGTCCACCTCCACCTCGCAGGCATAGGCGCCGGCGGGATAGGTGAAGTTCGACGGATCGTAGAAGGCGGTCTCCTCCAGCCCCGGCTCGATCTGGTCCAGCGGATAGTTGTGGGGGACGTAGGCCGCGAGCGTCACCGCGCCCCACTCCACTGACTTGTCGGTGCCCGCGACCGAGAACTTGCCGTCCTTCAGCTCGATGTCGGCGTCCGAGGCCTCCAGCAGATGGGCCGCGATCTTCCTGGCCTTGTCGATGACCTTGGTCGCGGCCTTGACCATCGCGCTGCCGCCCACCGCGATGGAGCGCGAGCCATAGGTGCCCATGCCCATCGGCGTGTTGGCGGTGTCGCCGTGCACGATCTCCACCTGATCCTCCTGAATGCCGATCATCTCGGAGATGACCTGGGCAAACGACGTCTCGTGCCCCTGCCCGTGGGAGTGGGAGCCGGTCATCACCACCACGCCGCCGGTGGCGTTGACGCGCACGGTGGCGGATTCGTAAAGCCCCGCGCGGGCGCCGAGCTGGCCGACCAACTGCGAGGGCGCGATCCCGCACGCCTCGATGTAGCAGTTGATGCCGAGGCCGCGCAGGAGGCCCTTTTTCGCGCTCTCGGCCCGGCGCGCCTCGAACCCCGCGAAATCCGCGATCTCGATCAGCTTGTCCATCGTGGCGTGGTAGTCGCCGGTGTCATAGACCACCGCCACCGGGGTTTCATACGGGAACTCGGTGACGAAGTTCTTCCGGCGCAGCTCGATCGGGTCCATGCCCATCTCGCGCGCGGCCATGTCGATGACGCGCTCCAGCTGGTACGTCGCCTCGGGCCGCCCGGCGCCGCGATAGGCGTCGACGGGGACGGTGTTGGTGAACACCGCCTTGACGTTGACGTAGATGTTGGGGGTCTTGTAGTTGCCCGCCATCAGCGTGCCGTGCAGCCATGTCGGCACGCTGGGCGCAAAGGTCGACAGATACGCGCCCATGTTGGCGTAGGTCTCGGTCCGGATCGCCTGGAAATGCCCCTCGGCGTCCAGCGCAAGCTCGATCTTCGTCACATGATCGCGGCCATGGGCGTCGGACATGAAGCTTTCCGACCGCTGGCAGGTCCATTTGACGGGGCGGCGCAGGGCCTTGGCGGCAAAGGTGACGAAGGCTTCCTCGGCGTAGTGGAAGATCTTGGAGCCGAACCCGCCGCCCACGTCGGGGGCCACCACGCGCAGCTTGTGCTCGGGGATGCCCAGCACGAACGCCCCCATCAGGAGGCGGATCACATGCGGGTTCTGGCTGGTGGTATAGAGCGTGTGATCGCCGGTGCCGAAGGCATAGTCGCCCACCGCCACGCGCGGCTCCATCGCGTTGGGGATCAATCGGTTGTTGACCAGCTCCAGCGTGGTGACGTGGTGGGCGGCTTTGAACGCCGCATCGACCTTGGCCTTGTTGTCCTCCACGAAGCCCCAGTCGTAGCACAGGTTGGTGCCCAGATCGTCATGCACCAGCGGGCTGTCGTCCTCGATGGCGGCCTTCATGTCGATGACGGCCGGCAGCTCCTCGATGTCGACGACCACCGCTTCGGCGGCGTCGCGGGCCTGCTCGTAGGTTTCGGCCACGACGGCTGCGATGGGGTCGCCCACATGGCGCACCTTGCCATCGGCCAGGATCGGGTGCTTGGGCTCCTTCATCACGGCGCCATGGCGGTCGGTGACCTGCCAGCCGCAGGGGATGCCGCCCGCGCTGGCGAAATCGGCGGCGGTGAAGACCCGAAGCACGCCGGGCATGGCGGCCGCGGCCTCGGTGTCCACGGCGTTGATGCGGCCGTGGGCCACGTCGGAGCGCACGAAGGCGACATGCGCCTGGCCGTGCAGGTTGATGTCGTCGGTGTACCGGCCGGTGCCGGTCAGAAAGCGCACGTCCTCGCGCCGCCGGGAGCTGGCGCCGATTCCGCGATCCTTGGGTGCATGATCCTTGGGCATTGTTCCTGATCCCCTCCCTGGTGGCGCGCGCGGGATGGCGGCGCCGGTCGTCCCCACGGCCCGGCGGGGCCGCGGTCCTCGGGCGTCACTCGGCGGCGACCGCGACCGGCTGGCCGCTGGCGGCGAGGATCGCCTTGACGATGTTGTGGTACCCCGTGCAGCGGCAGATGTTGCCCTCGAGGTATTCGCGCACCTCGGCCTCGGTCGGGCGGGGGTTTTCGTCCAGCAGGGCGGCCGCCGACATCACCATGCCCGGCGTGCAGAAGCCGCATTGCAGCCCGTGGTGGTCCTGGAACGCCTGCTGGATCGGCGACAGCGTGCCGTCGGGCGCGGCCATCCCCTCGATCGTGGCGACCTCGGCACCGTCGCAGTCCATGGCGAACACGTTGCAGGCCTTGGTCGCGCGACCGTCCACATGCACCACGCAGGCGCCACACTGTGCGGTGTCGCAGCCCACATGGGTGCCGGTCAGGCCCAGCCCCTCGCGCAGGAACTGCACCAGCAGGGTCCGGCCCTCCACCTCGGCGGACACGGGCCGCCCGTTCACCCTCATGGATACCTTGGTCATCCGCTTCCTCCCTGGGTCCTCCGATGGACGGGAGTAAAGCACCGAAACCTGCACATGCAAACCGGATTTTCCGCGGGGCCCGCCGGCCCCGCGCCCGCTCAGTGCACGGCGACCGGGGTGGCGGTGTGGGTCTCGGCCACGCTGCCTTCGCCCTCGGTGCGGATGCCGGCGGCGTTGGCCTCGTCGGTGTCGATGTGCATCTCGGTGAAGGCGGTGGGCGAGACCCGCACCAGCGTGTGGGCGAATGTCAGCCCGCGCCCCGCGCCGCCGTCGCCCACATGGACCTCCACGAACTGGCCGTCCTGAAGGCCCATGGCCGCGGCGTCGTCGGGGTTGGTGTGGATGTGGCGCGCGGCGACGATCAGCCCGTCGGTGTCATACCGGCCCGCCGGCCCGACCAGGGTCACGCGCGGGGTGCCGTCGACCTTGCCGCTCTCGCGCACGGGGGCGTCGATGCCCAGCCCGAAGCTGTCGGTACGCGACACCTCGATCTGGGTGCGGGGGCGTTCGGGGCCGAGGATCGCGACCCGCTCCAGCCGGCCGCGGGGGCCCTCGATGGTGACGCGCTCCTCGGCGGCGAAATTGCCCTTCTGGCGCAGTTCACGCGCGGGCGTCAGGCAGTATCCGGGGCCGAACAGCGCCTCCACCGCGGCGCGCGACAGATGCACATGGCGCGCCGAGACGGCGACCGGGATCGCCTTGGGCGCCGGTGCGGG
This sequence comes from Rhodobaculum claviforme, assembly GCF_016653255.1. Classification (GTDB taxonomy): domain Bacteria; phylum Pseudomonadota; class Alphaproteobacteria; order Rhodobacterales; family Rhodobacteraceae; genus Rhodobaculum; species Rhodobaculum claviforme. Next base: position 6,814 of record NZ_NHSD01000124.1, on the reverse strand, counting down.
GCGGGCCAGCGCGGCGGCGACCTCGCGCGCGATCATCAGCTGCTCGGCGGTTTCGGTGACGATCACGCGGACGCGGCTGCCCCAGCTCTGGATCTCCGGGGCCGCGCGGCCCTCCAGCCGGACCGCCTGGTTGCGGTCGTGGTCCAGATGCAGGCCCATGAAATCCAGCCCGTCACAGATCCGCCGCCGCATGGACGGAGAGTTCTCGCCGATGCCGCCGGTGAACACCACCGCGTCCACCCCCCCCATCGCGGCGGCATAGGCGCCGATGTATTTGCGCGCGCGATAGGCATAGACGTTGATCGCCAGCTGCGCGTCGGCATCGCCCGCGCCCGCGCGCGCCTCCACGTCGCGCATGTCCGACACGCCGGCCAGCCCCTTGAGGCCGCTGTCGCGGTTCAGCGCGTCCTCGATCTCCGCGATGCCCAGCCCCAGCGCGCGGTGCAGATAGCCGAAGGCGCCGGGGTCCACGTCGCCCGAGCGGGTGCCCATCACCAGCCCCTCCAGCGGGGTCATGCCCATGGAGCTGTCCATCGACCGGCCCAGATCGACCGCACAGACGCTGGCGCCATTGCCCAGATGCACCGAGATGATGCGCAGCTCGGTCCAGGGCCGGCCCATCACCTCGGCCGCGCGCTGCGCCACATACTTGTGCGAGGTACCGTGGAACCCATAGCGCCGCAGCCCGGCATCGCGCCATGCCTTCGGCACGGCATAGGTTGTGGCGCGGGCGGGGTTGGTCAGGTGGAACGCGGTGTCGAACACCCCCAGCTGCGGCAGGTCGGGCCAGACCTCGCGCGCCAGCCGAACGGCCCGCAGGATCGCGGGGTTGTGCAGCGGCGCCAGCGGATTGAGCGCCTCGATCCGGGCGATGACCTCCTCGCTCAGCGGGGTGGCGGCGGTGAAGCGGTCGCCGCCATGCGCGATGCGGTGGCCGACCGCATCCACCGGGCCGATGCCCCGGGCCTCCAGCACCGCCGGGACAGCGGCGATGGCGGCGGCGAGGTCGGTGTGCGGGGCGGGGCCGTCCTGGCTGCCGCCGGCCCCGCGCAGGGTGGCGCGGCACCCGTCGGGACCGAACCGCTCGAACCCGCCGCGCAGCAGCTCGACCGCGCCGTTGGCGGTGTCGAACACCCCGAACTTCAGGCTGGAGGAGCCTGCGTTGAACACCAGAACCTTCATGCGTGCTTCTCCTGTCGCGAGCGGGCGCCGTTGCGCGCCTTGCGGGCGCGGGCGGCCAGTTTGTCCAGTTCCAGCAACGCCAGCACCAGAACCCCGGCGGCGGCGCATTGCGCCAGTTGCAGCGGCGACAGCGGCGTGGTGGCGAACAGCGCCTGCATCGGCGGCAGATAGGTGAACGCCGCCTGCAGCACCACGACCACCCCCACCGCGATCCACACCGCGGGCGTGCCGCGCACCCCCGCCCATGTCAGCGTGCTGGCGTGGCGGTAACGGATGGAAAAGAGGTAGAACACCTCCATCGCCACCAGCGTGTTGATCGCCATGGTCCGCGCGGTGTCCACATCCGCGCCCTGCGCGGTGGCCAGCGCGAACTGGCCATAGATCCCGGCCGCGAACAGGGTGGACACCACCAGCACCCGCCACAGGATGAAGCGCGACAGGATCGGCCCGTCGGCGCGGCGCGGCGGGCGCTGCATCACGTCACGCTCGGGCGGCTCGAACGCAAGGGACATCGCCAGCGCGACCGAGCTGACCATGTTGACCCACAGCACCTGCAGCGGCGTGACCGGCAGCAGCAGCCCGAACATCACCGCGATGATCAGCGCCGCCGATTCGCCGCCGTTGACCGGCAGCAGGAAGGCGATGACCTTCTTGAGGTTGGCATAGACCGTCCGCCCCTGCCGCACGGCCTCGGCGATGGAGGCGAAGTTGTCATCCGCGAGCACCAGCTCGGAGGCCTCGCGCGCGGCCTCGGAGCCCTTGCGGCCCATGGCGATGCCGGCATCGGCACGCTTCAGCGCGGGCGCGTCGTTGACCCCGTCGCCGGTCATCGCCACCACCTGCCCGCGGGCCTGCAACGCGGTCACAAGCCGCAGCTTGTGCTCGGGCGAGGTGCGGGCGAAGACATCGGTCCGCAGCGCGGCGTGGCGCAGCTCGGCGTCGTCCATCCGCTCGATCTCGGCGCCGGTCAGGGCGTCGTCGGTGTTCGCAAGCCCGATCTGGCGGGCGATGGCGCGGGCGGTGCCCTTGTGATCGCCGGTGATCATCTTGACGTCGATTCCCGCCGACAGGCAGTCGGCGACGGCGGTGATCGCTTCTGCGCGCGGCGGGTCGATCAGGCCGGTCAGGCCGATCAGCACCAGCCCCCCTTCCACATCGCCATGCTCCAGCGTGGTGCCCGTCGCGGGCTTGTGCGCCAGCGCCAGCACACGCTGGCCCTCGGCGGCGATGGCGTCGGCCTGTTCGCTCCACCAGTCGGCATCCAGCGGCGCGGTCCCGTCCGCCGTCATCTGCCGGTCGCAGCGCGCCAACACCGCCTCGGGCGCACCCTTCAGCAGGATCACCGCGTCGCCATCCGCCTGCTGGCCGCCATCCGCCTGCTGCAAGACCGCCATGTAGCGATAACGCGAATCGAACGGCAGCGTGGCACGGGGTTTCGGCCGGTCCCGCCAGGGCTGGTCCAGCTTGCCCGCCAGTGCCAGCAACGCGCCCTCCATCGGGTCGCCCTGGGTGCGCCAGCCGCCATCGCCCCGCGCCAGGCTGGCGGTGTTGCACAGCGCCGCCACCCGGCCCAGTGCCATCAGGATCGGAGCCGGAACCTCGCCGTCCAGGGCACCTTCGGGGGCGTACCCCTCGCCGGTGACGGTGGCCCGCCCCCCGGCGGTGGCCAGTGTCGCCACCATCATCTCGTTGCGGGTGAGCGTGCCAGTCTTGTCCGAGCAGATCACCGACACCGCGCCCAGCGTCTCGATCGCCGGCAGGCGGCGGATGATGGCGTTGCGCCGCGCCATCGACTGCACCCCGATGGCCAGCGTCACCGTCAGCACCGCAGGCAGCCCCTCGGGGATGGCGGCGACAAAGATCGCCACGATCACCATGAACGCCTCGGCGAACGGCGTGCCGCGCACCAGGATCGTGAACGCCAGGATCAGCGCCGCCACGATCATGATGAAGCCGGTCAGCCATTTGGCGAACACGTGCATCTGCCGGATCAGAGGGGTGGTCAGGCTCTCGACCGCCGCCATCATGCCGCTGATGCGCCCGATCTCGGTGTCGGCGCCGGTGGCGATGACGACGCCGGCGGCGGTCCCCTCGGCCACCAGCGTGCCGGAGAACACCACCGAGGTGCGATCGCCCAGGTCGGCATCGGGGGCGACGGCGGCGGTCGCCTTGCGCACCGGCACCGATTCACCGGTCAGGATCGCCTCCTCGACCGACAGGCTGGCGACCTCGATCAGGCGCAGATCGGCGGGAACCTTGTCGCCCGCCTCCAGCAGCACGACGTCGCCGGGCACGAGATCCTGCGCGGCGACCTCGGTGCGGGCGCCATCGCGCAGGACCGCCGCGCGCGGCGCCAGCATGTCGCGCAGCGCCTCCAGCGCCGCCTCGGCCTTGCCCTCCTGGACAAAGCCGATGACGGCGTTGATCATCACCACCGCCAGGATCACCGCCGTGTCGACCCAGTGCTGCAACGCCCCGGTGATCGCCGCCGCCACGATCAGCACCAGGATCAGCAGGTTGTTGAACTGCCGCGCCAGCCGACGCAGCGGGCCCACGCGCCGCCCCTCGGGCAGGGCGTTGGGACCGTGTTCGGCCAGCCGCCGCGCGGCGTCGTCCTGTGCCAGCCCTTCGGGTGTGGTCTCCAGCGCCGCCATCAGCGGCGCGGTGTCCTCGGCCCAGCCGCGGTCGATCCTGTCCATGGGCACCCCTTCACCGACGCGACGCGCGGTGTGTTGCGCGCGGGCGCCGATCCGCCCGCGCGGGTTAGATCACTGGGCGGTGTAGCCGCCGTCCACCAGATGATAGCTGCCGGTGATGAAGCTCGCGCGGTCCGACAGCAGGAAGCACACCAGCCCCGAGACCTCCTCCGAGGTGCCGAGCCGGCCCGCGGGGTGCAGCGCCGCCAGCCCGTCCATCACCTCCCGGCTCAGGTTCCGCGACAGCAGCGGCGTGTCGATGAAGGCCGGGCCGACGGCGTTGACGCGGATGCGGTCGGGCGCATGCTCCATCGCGGCGACCTTGGTCAGCCCGTTGACCCCGTGCTTGGCCGCGACATAGGCCGAGGCCCCCTGGAACCCCACGCTGCCGAGGATGGACGACACGTTGACGATGCTGCCCCCGCCCGCGGCCTTCATCGCCGGGATCTGGTAGCGCATGCCGTAGAACACCCCGTCGAGGTTGACCGACAGCACCTGACGCCACCCCTCGGGCGGGTAGTCGCCGCAGGGCACGCTGGGCCCGCCGATGCCCGCGTTGTTGACCGCCAGATGCAGGGCACCGCCCTTGTCCTCGGCGAACTTGACCAGCGCTTCCATGGCGGGGGCCTGGGACACGTCGGCGACGCGGGCATGGGCGGTGCCGCCCGCCGCCGCGATCTGCGCCACCACACGGTCAAGGCCGTCCGCGTCCATGTCCGATGCGATCACCGTGGCGCCGCGCGCAGCCAGTTCCGCCGCGATCGCCGCCCCGATCCCCGAGGCCGCTCCGGTCACGATGGCGGTCTTTTCCGCGAAATCCTGCTCTGCCATGGCCTGTCTCCCTCTGCCGGGTTCCGCCGCATGCGCCGCGCTGCGGCATGGACCCCACATAGGAAAGCCGACGCGCGAAGTGAACCCGCCCCTGGCGAGAGGCCCCGGCGACAAGCCCTGGCAAGGGTCCCGGCGAGGGGCCCCGGCGAGACGATCAGAGCGGCCGGCCCTGCATCAGCCGCGGCACCTCTCCTGTCAGCCCGGCGGCCTGGCGCATGAACGCCCGGCGCAGCGTCGGCACCGCCCCCGCAACCCCGAGGCCGATGTCGCGCAACCCCCGCAGCACCCCGTTGTCGTTGGAGAACACCCGGTTGAACGTATCGGTGGCCAGCGCCATCGCGGTCGCGTCGAACCGCCGCCAGACCTGATAGCGCGCCAGCACGGCCGGGGCGGCGATGTCCTCGCCGCGGCGCAGGGCATCGACCAGCACCTCGGCCAGGGCGGCGACATCGCGCAGCCCCAGGTTCAGCCCCTGCCCCGCGATCGGATGGATCCCGTGCGCCGCATCGCCCACCAGCGCCAGCCGCGCATCGACAAACCGGTTCGCCAGCGACAGCCCCAGCGGATAGGACCAGCGCCGCCCCACCAGGCCGACCTCGCCCAGCGCATCGCCCAGCCGCAGCGTCAGCGCGGCGCGGTAGCCCGCCTCGTCCAGCCCGGCGATGGCCGCGGCCACGGCGGTCGCCTCGCTCCAGACGATGGAGGAGCGGTTGTGCGTCAGCGGCAGCATCGCCAGCGGCCCGCCCGGCAGGAACAGCTGCTGTGCGACGCCGTTGTGGGGGCGGGTATGTTCCACCGCGCACACCAGCGCGGTCTGCCCGTAGCGCCAGTGCACCCGGCGGATGCCCGCGCGCCGCGCGGTGCCGCTGTCGCGCCCGTCGCAGCCCACCAGCAGCGCCCCGCGCACCGTCTCGCCCCCCGCCAGCGTCACGCGCACGCCGGTGGCATCGGCCGCCTGCGCCACGACCCGGGCACCGGCGCGGTGGGTGATCCCCGGCTCGGCCGCCATCGCGTCCATGAGCGCACGGCGCAGGTGGCGGTCCTCGACCATGGCGCCCAGCGGGCCTTCCTCGATCTCGGCGTGGTCCAGCGACAGATGCAGGGCCGAGGGCGCCTCGCCCACGCGGCCATCGGCGGCACGCACGCGCAGGATCGGCTCGGCGTCGGCTTCCAGCCCGGCCCACAGGCCCATGGCACGCAGCATCCGCACCGACGCCAGCGCCATCGCATAGGCGCGCCCGTCGAACCCCGGATCGCCCCGCACACCCGCCGGCAGCGCGTCGATCACCGTCACCCGCAGGCCCGCCCGGGCCAGCGCCAGCGCCAGCAGCGGACCATTGAGCCCGCCCCCGACAATCAGCACATCCGCATCGTGTTCCATGCCCCCCGCTTAGGGGCTGCCGCACGCCTTGTCCATGCGCCGAGGCGCCGCTACGCTCGCGCCGAAAAGCCACACGGACGCGGCCGGGGGACCTTGACCCGGGACCGGGTGCGGACATGGGGCACGGCCCCGGGGACGACCCCGGGGACGACCCCGGGCGCGGGGCATGGGTGTGGCGCGGCGGAGACGGCGGGCATGGGGGACGGCACATGGCGGCAGATGGGGAACGGGGCATGGATGATCTGAGGCGCATGGGCGCGGCCGCACTGGGCCGCGGGATCGCCGCCGGTGACATCTGCCCGGTGGCGCTGGAGGAGGCGTTCTCGGACGCCATCATGGCCCACCCGGACGGCACGCGCATCTATGCCCGCGCCACCCGCGAACGGGCCCGCAACGCGGCCATGGCCGCGCGGCTGCGGGCCCGGTCGGGCGGGCTGCGCGGGCCGCTCGACGGGGTGCCGGTGTCGTGGAAGGACCTGTTCGACAGCGCGGGCACCGCGACCGAGGCCGGCAGCCGCCTGCTGGCGGGCCGGGTGCCGACGCGTGACTGTCCGGTGCTGCACGCCGCATCGCTGGCGGGACTGGTGTGCCTGGGCAAGACCCACATGAGCGAACTTGCGTTCTCGGGCCTCGGGCTGAACCCGATGACGGCGACGCCGCCCAACATCCATGACCCGGGCGCGGTGCCGGGGGGGTCATCGTCGGGGGCGGCGGCGTCGGTGGC
>NZ_NHSD01000123.1 GCF_016653255.1 Rhodobaculum claviforme | reverse complement strand
CGCACAACTGGGCGCTGTTCACCGGCGCGGCGGGCGAAGCGCAGGGGCTGCGGCTGGTGCGTTATGCCGGTCTGGCGGGGCTGTTCCTGCTGGGGCTGGCGGCGGGGCGCGCGAACCTGCCGGGGCGGCTGGCGGAGAACCGGGACTGGCTGTGGCGCATGGCGCTGGTGCTGCTGGCGGTGGGCCTTGCGATGGAGGCGGCGCGGCGCACCGGCACCGTCCTGACCCCCGGCGGCGTGCTGCTGGAGAACGGGGACGAATTCGTGGGCATCGCCTATGTGGTGCTGGTGGCGCTGTGGCTCGACGGGCCAAGGGGGGCGCGGGTGCGCGGCTGGCTGGCGCCGCTGGGGGCGATGGCGCTGACGGGCTACCTGATGGGCGGCCTGCTGGGGCAGGGGGTGTTCTATGGCTGGGGGCTGGACCAGATCGGGCGGCATGGCACGCTGACGGTCATCGCGATTTCGGCCGCGATCTTCGGGGTTCTGATCGTGTTCGCGCATCTGTGGATGGCGCGATACCGCCACGGCCCGTGGGAGTGGCTGTGGCGGTCGCTGACACGGCTGCAGGTCGCGCCCCTGCGCCGCTGATCAGGCAAAGCCCGCGGCCAGCACCTCCTCCACCCGGTCGGCCATCCGCGGCCCGCCCCCCGTCAGGCGCCGCGCCAGCAGCGCACAGACGTTGCGCCCCATGATCCGGCTGATGGCGCGGTCGTCGAACCCACCGCCCGCACGGCGCAGCAGCGTCGTGACCACCGCCAGCCCCTCGGCCGTGATCTGGGTCGCGACCGAGCCGTCGAAGTCCGACCCCAGCGCCACATGCGCCGCCGGGTCGAGGCCGCGGCGATCCGCCATCTCCATCACATGCGCCATCACGCGGGGGATGTTCTCCACCCCCTCGCCGACCGCATGGGCCCAGTAGCCGATGCCGACCACGCCGCCGGAATCAAGGACCGCGCGCAACGCGTCCTGCGACAGGTTGCGCGCGGGGCGGCAGGGCGCCTCGCACACCGCGCGCACGCCGGTGTGCGACACGACGAAGGGTTCGCGCAACAACGCCGCCGCGTCGCGGATGGCGTCTTCCGAGGCGTGGGCCATGTCGATGACCATGCCCGCGTCCTCGGCCTCGCGCAGGGCGCGCCGGCCCATCGCCGTCAGCCCGTAGCGCGCGCAGCCCTCGGACGAGCCGCACAGCGGGTTGTCGAAGCGGTGCACCGGGGCGAAGACGCGCAACCCGGCGTCACGCAGAGCTGCGATCTCGGCGGCGACATCGGCCTCGTCCTCGCTGTGCTGGCCGATCCAGTGGCCACCCTCCAGCCCCAGAAGGCCGCCGATCACGGCCGCGCCGTCGCGCCGCGCCTCGATCAGCTCCATCAGGCCGGGCGCGTCGAGGATCGCGCGCAACTCCGGCCCCGGGTGATCGCGGGACCGCGCCACGGCATCCCGGAAGATGTCGATCTGCGCATACGCCCGGCCCCGCGCGCTGCGCACCGGGCGGCCCTGCAGCGCCGCAAGCCACGCGGCGTGGTTGGGATCCGACGCCCGCAGACAGTCGCGCCACGGCAGGTTCACGGGGCTGTGCGTGACCATCGCGAACACCTGCAACGCGGTGTTGCCCGCGTGCAGGCGCGGCAGGTCGGCGTGGCCGTAATCCGAGCGTTCCAGCAGGTCGCGGTCCCATTTCAGACAGTCCGCGTGCATGTCGGCAATGAACAGGGCCCGGTGCGCCGCAAGATCGGCGGCGTCAGGCACCGGCGCCGCCGGATCGAGGGCAAAACGGTTGAGGCTGCGGTCCACCGCCGCCACGGCCGATCCGCGCGCGCCCCACAGCGCCGCCCCGGCCGCCACACCGGCCCCGCCCATCAGAAGTCCGCGTCTGGTCATCCCCGCACACCTAAGGCCGGGTTGCGGGCTGTGAACCCCCTGCGGGCGGATTCACACGGGTGCCGCGTGCCCTAGCCCGTCACCCGCCGCACCCCGAGCGGGGCGAGCGCCGCGTCCACCAGGCCGCGTTCCCGCGCGCTCAGCGCCTGGGCGCGGGGGTAGCGGGGCCGGGCGCGATCGTCCAGGATCGGCCCCCAGCCGCGGGTGCTGGCAAAGAACCGCGCCACCCCGGCCTCGCCGAACTCCGTCAGGAAGCCCTGCACCACGACGTCGAGATAGCTCAGCAGGATGGGTTGGCGCAGGGTGGGTGCGCCGGTCGCGGACGGGATGGCATAGATCTGCGCGGCCACCGGGCGGGTCGCGCCATGCGCCAGACCCTCGGACAGCGCGACGCGGTCATAGCCGGATTCGCGCACGTCCAGCGCCCGCCAGTCTCCGCCCGGGACCAGGGCGATCAGCCCCTCGATCTCGGCGTCGGGGTCGCGCTCCACGCTCAGGAATGCGGTGTCGCGCATGTCGGTGTGGCGCCAGACCCGCCGCCAGCCGCGCACGCGGGCGGAATACGCCTCGGCATAGTCGTGGGTGCGGCGGTTCACCAGGCTGCCGTAGCCGAAGAAGAAGGGCTCGCTCATGGCCCATGGTGTTGCCGATGCCCCGCTGCTGCGCAAGGCCCCTTGCAAGATCGTCGCCGGGGACGATATGGCGGGCCATCGGACACGGGAGAAACCGGCGCAAGCCGGTGCCGAAGGAGCAACCGCCCCGGTAAACTCTCAGGCGCAAGGGACCGGTCCGGGACAGACACTCTGGAGAGAGGCGCCACAGCGCCCGCCGAAGGGATAACGATCTCAGGCGAAAGGACAGAGGGGGCATCGGGAGTGCGGGGCAGGGGGCCCCGCGCCGGATGCCGGGGCATGCCCGCGGCGCGTGACGGAGGGCATGATGGCCGATCTTCAACACCTGCCGCTGGCGGCGCTGCACGCCGAACTGGGCGCGAAGATGACGCCCTTCGCCGGCTGGGAGATGCCGCTGCAGTACCCCGCCGGGGTGATGCAGGAGCATCTGCACTGCCGCGCCCACGCCGCGCTGTTCGATGTCAGCCACATGGGGCAGGTGATGCTGCGTGGCCCCGGTGCCGCAGTTGCGCTGGAGGCGCTGGTGGGCGCCGATCTGGTGGGGCTGGCGGACGGGCGGCAGCGCTATGCCGTGTTCACCGACGACGCGGGCGGGGTTCTCGATGACCTGATGGTGGCGCGGCGGGGCGATGACCTGTTCCTCGTCGTCAACGCCGCCAACGCCGACGCCGATGTGGCGCATCTGCGCGCCCATCTGCCCGCGGGCATCGCATTGGAGGTCGTGCGCGACCGCGCGCTGATCGCGCTGCAAGGCCCGCAGGCCGAGGCCGCGCTGGCGGCCCTGATCCCGGATGCCGCGGCGCTGCGGTTCATGGATGCGGTGGTGCTGGACTGGGACGGCGCGGCGCTGTGGGTGTCCCGCTCGGGGTACACCGGCGAGGACGGCTACGAGATCTCGGTGCCCGTGGCGCGGGCCGAGGCGTTCGCCCGCGCGCTTCTGGCGCAGCCGGGTGTCGCGCCCGCGGGCCTTGGCGCGCGCGATTCGCTGCGGCTGGAGGCCGGCCTGCCGCTGCATGGACAGGACATCGACGCCACCGTCTCGCCGATCGAGGCGGGCCTTGCGTTTTCCGTGGGCCGCGCGCGGCGCCCGGGTGGCGCCCGCCCCGGCGGCTTTCCCGGCGCCGGGCGCATCCTGCATGAACTGGCCCATGGCCCGGCGCGCGCCCGCGCGGGCCTGCTGCCCGAGGGCCGCGCGCCGATGCGCGCCGGGACCCTGCTGTTCGAGAGCGAGGACGCCACCACGCCGATGGGCCACGTCACCTCGGGCGGGTTCGGCCCGTCGCTGGAGCGGCCCGTCGCGATGGGTCTGATGCCGACCCGTCTTTGCGTGCCCGGCACCCGGGTTTACGGTGAGGTTCGCGGCCGGCGCCTGCCGGCCGTGGTGGCCGCGCTGCCCTTCCGGGCGCCCGGCTATCGGAAATGATCGCGCAGGGCGCACAAGGGCGCCGCAGCACCACGAGGGAAAGATGAAATACACCGAAGAGCACGAATGGTTGCGCGTGGATGGCGACCTGATCGTGGTGGGCATCACCGAATACGCCGCCAAGCAGCTGGGCGACGTGGTGTTCGTCGAACTGCCCGAGATCGAGAGCCAGGTCGCCAAGGGCGATGAGGTCTGCGTGATCGAGAGCGTCAAGGCCGCCTCCGACATCCTCGCGCCGCTGGAGGGCGAGATCGTGGAGGTCAACGAGGCGCTGGTGGACAACCCCGCCCTGGTCAACGAGGACCCGACCGGCGAGGCGTGGTTCTTCAAGCTGAAGATCGACGATCTGTCCGTCCTCGATACGCTGATGGACGAGGACGAGTACGCCGACTTCATCGCCTGAGGCGCCCGCGGTCGAATCCTGCACCCACCGCCCTATTCTTTCCGTCAGGGGGTCGATCCCCCCTGACCGCCCCCCCACAGGAGCACCGCATGGCCGATCTGCCGCTGGACTACGACCCCTATGATTTCGCCAACCGCCGCCACATCGGCCCGGCGCCCCAGGAAATGGCCGCCATGCTGGACGAGCTGGGGGTCGACAGCCTGGACGCGCTGATCGACGAGACCGTGCCCTCGGCGATCCGGCAGGCCGCGCCGCTGGCGTGGGCGCCGCTGTCGGAGGGGGAGTTGCTGGACCGGATGCGGGCCGTGGCGGGGCGCAACCGGGTGATGACCTCGCTGATCGGGCAGGGGTACTATGGCACCATCACGCCGCCGGCGATCCAGCGCAACATCCTGGAAAACCCCGCCTGGTACACCGCCTACACCCCCTACCAGCCGGAAATCGCGCAAGGGCGACTGGAGGCGCTGCTGAACTTCCAGACCATGGTCAGCGACCTGACGGGGCTGGAGATCGCCAACGCCTCGCTGCTCGATGAATCCACCGCCTGCGCCGAGGCGATGGTGATGGCGCAGCGCGTGGCGAAGTCCAAGGCGCCCGCCATCTTTGTCGAGGACACCTGCCACCCGCAGAACATCGCCGTCGTGCGCACCCGGGCCGAGCCGCTGGGGATCGAGGTCATCACCGGCCCGGCCTCGGCGCTGGAGCCTGCGCGGGTGTTCGCCGCGATCTTTCAGTATCCCGGCACCCATGGCGGGGTGCGCGACCTGACCGACGACATCGCGGCGCTGCATGCCGCGGGCGCGCTGGCCATCGTGGCGACCGACCTTCTGGCGCTGACGCTGCTGCGTGAACCCGGCGCGATGGGCGCCGACATTGCGGTCGGCAGTGCGCAGCGCTTCGGCGTGCCGATGGGGTACGGCGGGCCGCACGCGGCCTTCATCGCCTGCCACGACGTGCACAAGCGCGCGCTGCCCGGCCGTCTGGTGGGGGTGTCGGTGGACGCGCGCGGCAACCGCGCCTATCGCCTGGCGTTGCAGACCCGCGAGCAGCACATCCGGCGCGAGAAGGCCACCTCCAACGTCTGCACCGCGCAGGCGCTGCTGGCGGTCATGGCGTCGATGTACGCGGTGTTCCATGGCCCGGACGGGCTGCGGGCCATCGCCACGCGCGTTCACAGCCGCACCGTCCGGCTGGCCAAGGCGCTGCGCGTGGCCGGGGCCGAGGTCGAACCGGCGGCGTTCTTCGACACCATCACCGTGCGCGTGGGCGTGGGGCAGGCCGGCATCCTGGCCGCCGCGCGGGCCGAAGGGATCAACCTGCGCCGCGTGGGCACCGACCGCGTCGGCATCAGCCTGGATGAGACGACGGACGAACAGGTCCTGGCCCGCGTGCTGCGCGCCTTTGGCATTCACGACGCGCCGCCGCACCGGGGCGCCACGGGGTTTCCCGACGCGCTGGCGCGCACCAGCGCGTACCTCACGCATCCGGTGTTCCAGATGAACCGGGCGGAAACCGAGATGATGCGCTACATGCGCCGCCTGTCGGATCGCGATCTGGCGCTGGACCGCGCGATGATCCCGCTGGGATCATGCACCATGAAGCTGAACGCCGCGGCCGAGATGATGCCGATCACCTGGCCCGAGTTCGCCACCCTGCACCCCTTCGTGCCGGTGGACCAGGCCGAGGGCTATGCCGAGGCGATTGCCGATCTCAAGGCCAAGCTGTGCGAGATCACCGGCTTTGACGACATGTCGATGCAGCCCAACTCGGGCGCGCAGGGGGAATACGCGGGGCTTCTGACCATCCGGGCGTATCACCGCGCGCGGGGCGAAGGCGCGCGCGACATCTGCCTGATCCCGACCTCGGCGCACGGCACCAACCCGGCCTCGGCGCAGATGGCGGGGCTGAAGGTGGTGGCGGTCAAGGCCGCGGCCAACGGCGACATCGACCTGGAGGATTTCCGCGCCAAGGCCGCCCGCGCGGGCGACCGGCTGGCGGCATGCATGATCACCTACCCCTCCACCCACGGCGTGTTCGAGGAAGGCGTGCGCGAGGTCTGCGCCATCACCCACGAACACGGCGGTCAGGTCTACATGGACGGTGCGAACCTCAATGCGCTGGTGGGGCTGGCGAAACCCGGCGAGTTCGGGGCCGATGTCAGCCACCTGAACCTGCACAAGACCTTTGCCATCCCGCATGGCGGCGGCGGCCCCGGCATGGGTCCCATCGGGGTCAGGGCGCATCTGGCGCCGCACCTGCCCGGCCACCCGGAGACGGGCGGGACCGAGGGGCCGGTGGCCGCCACGCCCTATGGCTCGGCCTCGATCCTGCTCATTTCCTGGGCCTATTGCCTGATGATGGGGGGCGCGGGGCTGACGCAGGCCACGCGCGTGGCGATCCTGTCGGCGAACTACATGGCCAGCCGGCTGGGGCGCGATTACCCCGTCCTCTATCGCGGGCGCGGCGGCCGTGTGGCGCATGAGTGCATCCTCGACACCCGGCCGTTCGCCGACGCGGGCGTCACCGTGGACGACATCGCCAAGCGTCTGATCGACTGCGGGTTCCACGCGCCGACCATGAGCTGGCCCGTCTCCGGCACCCTGATGATCGAGCCGACGGAAAGCGAGACCAAGGCCGAGATCGACCGCTTCATCGACGCCATGGCCGCCATCCGCGCCGAAATCGCCGACGTGGAGGCGGGCCGCATCACCGCCGCCGACAGCCCCCTGCGCCGCGCCCCCCACACGGTCGAGGATCTGGTGGCCGAGTGGGACCGCCCCTACAGCCGCGAACAGGGCTGCTTCCCGCCGGGCGCGTTCCGCGTGGACAAGTACTGGCCCCCCGTCGGCCGCGTCGACAACGTCCACGGCGACCGCAACCTGATCTGCACCTGCCCCCCGGTGGAGGACGCAGCCGCCGCCGACCACGCGCCGGTGTGAACCGCCGGCCGGAGGGTTTACCGTTTCTTTCGGTGCTTCGGGCGATATCTTGACGTCACCGGGGGTGCCGATCGAGATGTTGCCAGACCGTCCAGTTCCCTGGCCTGCCATGGCCGAGGGCGATCCGTGGGGGCCTTCGGCCCTCGCGGCGCTGGTGCAGCTGCCGGAAGCGGCGGTGCCGGATGCGGCGTTGCGGCTGCTGGCTGCCCTGGCGCCGGTGGCGGGGTTCGGTGCCCTCGTCGTCGGTCCCGGCGCGGGGCTGGGCGCGGCCTGGCTGACGTGGTCGGCCGAGGGGGCGGACCCCGAGCCCCTGCGCGCCCTGGCCGCCGGTGCGGCCGCGGCCCCCGGTCGGCCCGTGGTGCTGGAGGTTCCCTTTGCCTGTGCCGGTCGTCCCGCCGGGGTGGCGCGGTTTGTCTGGGGCCGGGCGACGGATCGGCCGGACGCCGCGCTGTGTTCCCGCCTGTCGCAGATCGCGGCCGGGGTCGGGTCGATTCTGGCGCGTGCCATGGCCGGCGCGGGGGGCATGGCGGTGCCGGGCGATGCGCAGCCGCCGCCCGGAGACCTTCTCGCCGAAAACCCTCTGGCCAGCGATCCTCCGGGCGGGGTGCCGCTGGCGCATGCTCTGATGGCGCTGCCCGATGCGGTGGCGTTGTTCGACGGGGCCGAGCGGCTGGTTCTGGCCAACCCCGCCTGGCATGACCTCCACCCCGCCGAGGGGGTGGTTCTGCGCCCCGGCACCCCGCTGCGCGATATCCTGCGCGCGCGGCTGCGCGGGGCGCGCGGCCGCCCGGGGGGCGCCGACGACGGGCCTGCTGCGGACGAGGGCACCGATCTGGAGGACGCGCTGACGGCGTTCCGCAGCGCCCCGCGCCTGCGCGAGGTCGCCTGGCCGGACGGGCGCTGGTTCCGGTGCCTCGATATTCCCACCGGCGACGGCGGGCGCATGTGCCTGCGTATCGAGATCACGCACCGCCGCCGCGAACAGGCCGCCCTTCAGACCCTCGCGCAGGAGGCCTCGGACGCCCGTACCCTGCTGGAGGCGGCGGTGTCGGTCCTGCCCGATGCGTTTGTCGTGTTCGACGCCGACGACCGGCTGGTGCTGTGGAACGAGCGCTACCGCGAGCTGTACGCCCTGTCCGCCGACAAGATGGTGTCCGGCGCCCGCTTCGAGGACTTGTTGCGCCTGTCGGTTGCGCGGGGCGAGATCACCGATGCCCAGGGCCGCGAGGAAAGCTGGATCGCGGACCGCGTCGCCCGCCATCGCAGACCCCACAACGAGTGTGAGCAGCGCCTGGCCGGGGGCCGCTGGGTGCGCATCATCGAACGCGCGCTGCCCGACGGCAGCCGCGTGGGCATGCGCATCGACATCACCGCCCTGAAGATCGCGGAACAGCGCCTCGCGGGGATCATCGAGGGCGCGCAGGTGGCCACCTGGGAATGGTCCGCCACGACCCGGCGTATCCTCGTGAACGACCGCTGGGGCCAGATCCTGGGCCGCGCGGGTCCCGGGGCGCATGCGCTGGACGGGGCGGCGATGCGCGGGCTCGTGCACCCCGACGACCAGGCCGGGCTGCGCGCCGCCCTGCTGGCGACGCTTTCCGGCCGGGCCGAACGATTCGACCGTGAATGCCGCCTGCGCCATGCCGCCGGGCACTGGGTCTGGGTGCAGGCGCGTGGCCGTGTCACCCGCCGCGACGGGCGCGGGCGGGCGCGGCTGTTCGCGGGGGTGTTCCTCGACATCACCGACCGCAAGACCCTGGGTGCCCGGCTGGAGGCGGAGCGCGCCAAGCTTGCGCGGCTGATGGACACCTCGGTGTCGGGGATCCTGGCGATGGACGGGGCGGGCCGGGTGGTGTTCTGCAACCGCGAGGCCGAGCGTATCCTCGACCTGCCGCCGGGCTATCGGCTGCCGCTGGAGCTTGGCACCATCGGCTGGCGGGCCGAGGCGCTGGACGGTGGTGCCTTCCCCCGCAGCGCCAACGCCTTTCGCCGGGTGCTGGCGTCGGGCGCGCCGGTGCGTGATGTGCGCTATGCCATCGCCTGGCCGGACGGGCGGCGGCGCTGCCTGTCGGTCAACGCGGCCCCGCTGAGCGATGCTGAGATGGACGCGGTGGTGGTCTGCGCGGTGGCCGACATCACCGACCAGCTCGCCGCCGAGGACGCCTTGCGCCACGCCCTGGAGGAGGAGGCCCGGATCGTCGGCCGTTTCCGCGAGGTCGCCGAGGTCGGCCGCTCCTGGGTGTGGGAACAGGATGCCGACCTGCGCTACACCTATCAGTCGCACGGGCTGGAGCACATCATCGGGCTGGAACGCTCCGCCATCGTCGGCAAGACCCGGAGCGAGCTTTATGCCGACCTGCCGGAGGTCGCCGCTTCGGCCGACTGGGCCTGGCTGAACGCGCAGATCGCGGCGCGCCGGGCGTTCACCGATTTCACCTATGCGGTGCCGGGCGGGGACGGGCGGCTGACCTGGGTGCAGATCTCGGGCCGGCCGATCCTCGGCCCCGACGGGGCCTTCGAGGGGTACCGCGGCAGCGGGCGCGACGTCACCGGCATCACCGCGGCCCGCCTCGCGGCCGAGGCCGCCACCCGCACCAAGTCGGAGTTCCTGGCGAACATGAGCCACGAGATCCGCACCCCCCTCAACGGGGTGCTGGGGATGGCGGAGTTGCTGCACGACGGGCTGGACGATCCGGGGCTGCGGGTGATGGCCGCGCAGATCCTGGAATCGGGGCAGGGGTTGCTGACGATCCTCAACGACATCCTCGACATGTCCAAGATCGAGGCCGGCAAGTTGAGCCTGGAGGTCGTGCCCTTCGCGCCGGCCGAGCTGCTGGCGCGTGTCAGCGCGCTGCACGCCGCCGTGGCCCGCGATCGCGGCCTGGACCTGGCGGTCGGCTGCACCCCGCCCGCGCCCGCCCGCCGTCTGGGCGATCCGCACCGGCTGCAACAGATCCTGCACAACCTTCTGTCCAACGCGATCCGCTTCACCCCCGAGGGGCGCGTCGCCCTGCGGATGCACGCGCCCGACGGCGGCGCGCTGGTGTGCGAGGTCTCCGACACCGGCATCGGCATGGGCCCCGAGCAGATCGCCCGCCTGTTCCGCCCGTTCGAGCAGGCCGACACCACCACCACGCGGCGGTTCGGGGGCACCGGGCTGGGCACCTCGATCGTCAAGAAGCTGGTGGACATGATGGGCGGCACCGTCGCCGTGGACAGCACGCCCGGCCACGGCACCACCGTCCGCGTCACCCTGCCGCTGCCGCAGGAGGCGGCGCAGGACGCCTTCGGGTCCGACACCACCCCGGAGGCGGGGCCGCCCGTGTCCACCGGCCGGTCGGCGCCTGGGCCCGCGGCCTCCCCCGCGGTTGCGCCGGAGCGGGCCCTCGCGGGGCTGCGGCTGCTGGTGGCCGATGACAATGTCACCAACCGGCTGCTGCTGGAGCTGATCCTGGGCAAGGCCGGGGCCGAGCTGTGCATGGTCGCCGATGGCGCGGCGGCGGTGGCGGGCTGGGCACCGGGGCGGTTCGATGCGGTGCTTCTGGACATCTCGATGCCCGGAATGGACGGCTGCGCGGCGCTGGCGGCGATCCGCGCGGCGGCCCGGACCCATGGCGCGCCGGAGCCGCCCGCGCTGGCGATCACGGCCAATGCGATGACGCATCAGATCGCCGAATACCACGCCGCCGGGTTCGACGGCCATGTGGCCAAGCCGTTCCGGCGCGCCGAGCTGATTGCGGCGGTGCGCGCCCTGCCGGGCCTGCCCGACCGCTGAGGGCGGTTGCGGCGCGGCCCGCACCCCGTTACCCTGCGATGTGTTCCGGTCCGGGCGGCGGTGCCGTCCGGGGCAAGAGGGAACCCGGTGTGAACCCGGGGCTGCCCCCGCAACTGTGAGCGGCGAGCGGCGTCTCCAACGGCCACTGATCCCGTCGGGATCGGGAAGGCGAGACGTCCGCCGAGACCCGCAAGCCAGGAGACCTGCCGGAGCGATCACCCTTCCCGGGCGCGGGGCGCGCCTCTGGGGGCGGTCTGACCGCAGCGGTGACAGATTTTCGCCGTCTGCGGTGGGGGTTTGTGCCCCCTCCGCCGGACATGGACCTGTGCCAGGCGCCGCTGCGGCGCCTCAACCCGGCAGGAGGACGCCCCGTGGCGCTCCCGGTTTTTGCCCGCCGTCCGGACCCCGGTCACACCAACGACGCGGCGGGGTCCGCATGAGCAGCTTTCCGCCCCGGCGCATCGTCTGTCTGACCGAGGAGACGGTGGAGACGCTGTATCTTCTGGGTGAGGAGGCGCGGATCGTCGGCGTGACCGGCTATGCCGTGCGGCCCGCGCGGGTGCGGCGCGAGAAACCGCGGGTGGGGGCGTTCACCTCGGCCGACCTGCCCAGGATCCTCGGTCTGGCGCCGGACCTGGTGCTGACGTTCTCGGACTTGCAGGCCGACATCGCGGCGGGGCTGATCCGTGCGGGCGTGGCGGTGCATGCCTTCAACCAGCGCGATGTGGCGGGGATCCTTGCGATGATCCGTACGCTGGGCGCGCTGGTGGACGCGGGCGCGCGCGCCGAGGCGCTGGCCTGCGGGCTGGAGCGGCGGCTGGAGCAGGTTGCGGCCGATGCCCCGGCGCACCGGCCGGGGGTGTGGTTCGAGGAATGGGACGACCCGCTGATCTCGGGCGTGGGGTGGGTGTCGGAGCTGATCGGGATCGCGGGCGGGCGCGATGTCTTTGCCGATCTGGCCCATGAAGCCGCGGCGCGGGACCGGATCGTCAGCGCGCAGGCGGTGGTGGCCGCCGCGCCCGAGGTGATCCTCGCGTCCTGGTGCGGCAAGAAGGTCCGTCCCGAACGGATCGCGGCCCGGCCGGGCTGGCAGGCCATGCCCGCCGTGCGCGACGGCCGCATCCACGAGATCAAGTCGCCGCTGATCCTGCAACCGGGGCCGGCGGCGCTGACCGACGGGCTGGATGCGATCCGCGCGGCGCTGGGGGGGCAGGCATGACCGGGCTGGGCGCGCTGGTGGCCGCGCTCGATCGTGGCGGTGTGGTGCTCTGGGTGATTGCGGGGCTGTCGGTGGTGACGACGGCGCTGATCCTGTGGAAGCTGTGGCGACTGGCGCTGGCGGGTGCCTGGAGCCATTGGCGGGCCGAGGCGGCGCTGGCGGCCTGGGTCGCGGGGGACGCGGTGGCGGCGCGGGCGCGGCTGGGTGGCGATGTGCGCTCGCGGCTGGCGGGGGTTGCGATGGCGGCGCGGGCCGATCCCGCCCTGTCCGACCCGGCGGCGCGCGAGGAAACGCTGCGGGTGGCGCGTGGGCTGCTGGCGCAGACGCGGGTTGGGCTGCGGCCGCTGGAGCTGGTATCGACCATTGCACCGCTGCTGGGGCTGCTGGGGACGGTCCTGGGCATGATCGCGGCGTTCCAGGCGTTGCAGACGGCGGGCGCCCAGGCGGACCCCGCGCTGCTGGCGGGCGGGATCTGGGAGGCGCTGCTGACCACGGCGGCCGGCATGGGCGTGGCGATCCCCGCCGGCGTCGCGCTGGTGTGGTTCGAGAGCGTGGCCGACCGCTTGCAGGACGATCTGGAGGATATCGCCACCCGGGTGTTCCTGCGCGGGGGGCCGATGGCGGCGGAGGCGGCATGACCGGCGCGCCCGGCAGAGCCGCCTCGGGGGGCATCGAGCCCCCTCTCGGCGGCGGCCCGGCGCCCGCCTCGGGTGTGGCGCCGGTGGGGGCGGCAATGACGGCGCGGTTCGATCTGGGACCCCGGCGGCGGTCGCGTCGGCCCAGCCTGACGCCGATGATCGACGTGGTGTTCCTGTTGCTGGTGTTCTTCATGCTCGCGGCACGGTTCGGGATCGAGGCGCGGCTGCCGGTCTCGGTCGCGGTGCCGGGCGGATCGGCGCAGTGGTCGGGTCCGCCGCGCCTGGTGGAGGTGCGCCCCGACGGTCAGCGCCTGAATGGTGTGGCGATGGCGATGCCGGATCTGCTGACGGCCCTGGGGGGGCTGGTGCAGGGGCCGGACGATCCGGTGATCCTGAGGGCGCGGGACGGCGCGGTGCTGCAGGATCTTGTGGCCATGATCGAGGCGCTGGAGGCGGCCGGGCTGCGGCGCGTGATGGTGGTGGAGTGATGCGCCTGTCCCGCCCTGACCGCCGGGCGCGGCCCGCCAGCATCGTGCCGATGATCAACATCGTGTTCCTGCTGCTGGTGTTCTTCATGTTGACGGCCACCATTGCGCCGCCCGATCCGTTGCAGGTCCAGCCGCCGGTCGCGCGGGGCGCTGCGGCGACCGAGGGGCGCGAGGTCACGCTGCATGTGGGCGCAGACGGTGCGTTGATGATCGGCGATGCGCGCGCCGAGGCCGCCCTTGCCGCGCTGGCGGCGTTGCCGGACGGTACGGCGCTGCGGGTGAATGCCGATGCCGGACTGGACGGGGCGGCGTTTGCGAGGCTTCTGGGGCGGCTGGCGGCGGCGGGCGTGACCGAGCTGTCGGTCGTGGTGGCGGCACCATGAGGGGGCTGGTCGAGGCCTCGGCCTTTGGTGGGCTGGCGCTGGTGCTGCATGTGGCCCTGTGGGCGGGGTTGCCGGGCGGGGCCGCGCCGGGTGCGGGACAGGGCGGCGGCGATGCGGTGACCGTGCAGGGTGCCGCGCCCGCCATGGCCGCGCTGGTGGCGCAATGGGATCGCCCGCCGCAGGTGATGGAGCCTGCGGCACCCGTCGGTGCGGCACCCGTCGCGCAGGTGCCGCCCCCCCCTGCA
>NZ_NHSD01000122.1 GCF_016653255.1 Rhodobaculum claviforme | reverse complement strand
GTCTAGGGGAGGGCGGGGCGCCGGGCAAGGTCGCGCGAAATCGCAGCGTGCGCGGGTTTCTGCCGAAACGCCGCAGGCACGTCGGCAGATCCCCGCCGCCGTGGAATTGCGCGGGTTGCCCGATGCCGGCCGGCCCGGCAGGGGAACGGTGCGGGCCACGCATGGCTCGATCTCCTGGGATGGATCGATGTCGAACGTGCTGCTCTCGCGCCGGGCCGGGATGGGCCGAAGGGCCGTGGCCGGGGTGGCGCTGGCCGTCCTCGCGCTCGTGGCGGGATGTTCGGACCTGGGCGAGGGGGCCAGCCGCGCCGCCACCCCCACCGTCCCGGTGATGCAGTGGGACCACCGCCCCGAGGCGCGCGACTGGACGCTGTCGACGATGGGCGCCATCGGCACCCACGCCCGGCCGCTGATCGAGACGCCGCTTTCGGATATCGAGACCTTCTGTCCGGGCTATGGCACCGCCACCGAAACGCAGCGCAAGGCGTTCTGGGTGGGCCTGCTGTCGGGCCTCGCGCGGTTCGAGAGCACCTGGAACCCGCGCGCGGCCGGCGCCGGCGGGCGCTATCGCGGGCTGTTGCAGATCTTTCCGCAGACGGCGCGGTACCGGGGCTGTGACATCGACGCACCGGGCGATCTGTATGACGGGGCGACCAACCTGTCGTGCGCGGTGCGCATCGCCGCGGCCGCGGTGGAACGCGACGGGGTGGTCGCGGGCGGTCCGGGCAACTGGGGCGGGGTCGCCGCCGACTGGCCGCCGCTGCGCGATGCCTCCAAGCGCGCCCAGATCGCCAGCTTCACCCGCGCCCAGAGCTACTGCCAGCCGCGCTGAGGTCCGCGCCCCGGCCAATGTCGTTTTCCCCCCGCCAAGGGTCGGGGCGGGGGCGGCAGGCCCCGCCATCCCGCGCCATGACGGGGGCAGGGCAGGCGGAAGGGGACGGCGATGAAGACCCATGTGCGCGCGTTGGTCGTGGGGGGCGGGGCGGTCGGGACGGGGATCGCCTGTCACCTCGCGCGCGCCGGTTGGGACGTGATGCTGCTGGAGCGGGACGAGCTGACCTCGGGCTCCACCTGGCATGCGGCGGGGCTGCTGCCGCTGTTCAACATGGGCTATGCCGCCAGCCACATCCACGACTACTCGGTGCGGTTCTACAAGGGGTTGGAGACCGAGACCGGCCTTGATCCCGGCTTTGCCGTGGTGGGCAACCTGCGCATGGCCCAGACCCGCGCGCGGATGGACGAATATGAACTCTATGCCGCCACCGTCGAGACCATCGGCATCCCCCACGAGTTCCTGACGCCCGCGCAGATCCGCGACCGCTGGCCGCTGGTGCGCACCGACGATCTGCGGGGCGCGCTGTTCCACCCCACCGACGGCTACATCAACCCCGCCGACGTGACCCAGGCGATGGCGCGCTCGGCCCGCGACCGTGGCGCGCAGATCCTCCGCCGCGCGCAGGTGGACGGCTACCGCTGGACCGGTGCCGAATGGATCGTCTCGGGGCGCTTCATGGTGGAGCGCGGCGGCAACCTGATCCCCGGCGAGGACATGTTCGAGATCCGCGCCGAACATGTCGTCACCGCCACCGGCAACCACGCCCAGCGCACCGCCCGCCTGCTGGGGATCAGGTCCCCCGCCATTCCGGTCGAACACCAGTACATCGTGACCGAACCCGATGCCGCGCTGGTGGACTGGCGCCGGAGCAATCCCCAGCACCCGGTGCTGCGGGACGCCGACGCGAAATGGTATGTGCGCGAGGAACGCGGCGGCTGGATCCTCGGGCCGTATGAACTCGGCGCCCCCGCGCGGTTCCTCCACGATGTGCCCGCCGCATTCCGCGCCGACCTCTTTCCGCTCGACCTGGAGCGGATCGAGGCGGAGTACCTGTCGATGATCCACCGCCTGCCGTCGGCCGAAAGCGTGGGGCTGAAGGACGACTACAACGGCCCGATCTGTTACACCCCGGACGGCAACCCGCTGCTGGGTCCCGCGCCGGGGCTGCGCAACATGTGGCTGGCCGAGGGGTTTTCCTTTGGCATCACCGCCGCCGGGGGGGCGGGCCACTACCTGACGCAGATGATGACGACGGGCGAGGCCGAGATCGACATGGCCGCCCTCGATCCGCGCCGGTTCGGGCCGTGGATGACCACCGAATACGCCGCGCGCAAGAACGAGGAAGCCTACGCCCACGTCTTTGTCCTCCATCACCCCGACGAGGAACGCCCCGCCGCCCGCCCGCTGCGCACCGCGCCCTGTTACGACCGTCTGCGCGCGCGCGGCGCGCAGTTCGGACAGGTGAACGGCTGGGAGCGACCGACCTATTTCGGCCCCCCGGATGCCCCCGACAGTTTCGACCATGACGCCCGCAGCTTCCGCCGCGGTGGCTGGTGGCCGCATGCCGAGGCCGAAGCCCGCGCCATCCGCCATGGCGTGGGCCTGATCGATGCGACCGCCTTTGCCAAGCATCGCGTGGCCGGACCGGGGGCGGCGGCGTTCCTCGAGTGGTTCACGACCAACCGGCTGCCGAAGGCGGGGCGCATGGCCCTGACCTATGCGCTCGGCGATGCGGGGACGGTGCGCAGCGAATACACGCTCGTGCGGCTGTCAGAGACGGAGTTCTACCTTGTCTCGGCCGGGGCCTGGGCCGCGTACGACGGCGATGCGCTGCGCCGTGCGGCCCGCGACCGCGCCGCCGATTTCGGCCATGTCGAGGTGCAGGACATCACCACCCAATGGGGCGTCTTCGCCATCTCGGGGCCCCGCGCGCGCGACCTGCTGCGCCCCCTGATCCGCGATCGTGATCCCGACACGGCGGTGTCCAACGCCCGCTTTCCGTGGCTGTCGATGCGCGACATCGAGCTGATGATGTGCCCCGTGCGCGCGCTGCGCGTCGCCTATACCGGAGAGCTGGGCTGGGAGCTGCACCACCCCATCGAGATGCAGAACTACCTGCTGGACCGGCTGATGGAGGCGGGCGAAAGTGTCGGCCTGACGCTGGTCGGCGCGCGGGCGCAGAACTGGCTGCGCCAGGAGAAGTCCTACCGCGCCTTCGGCAGCGAGCTGGGCCGCGACGCCACCCCGCTGGAGGCCGGGCTGGAGCGCTTCGTGGACCCCGCCAGGGACTTCCACGGCCGGGCTGCGATGCAGGCCACCGGCATCCGCACGCGCTGCGTCACGCTGATGATCGACGGGCCGGACGACGCCGATCCCTGGGGGCGCGAGGCGCTGTATGCGGGGGCCGAGCGGGTCGGGCGGCTGACCTCGGGCGGCTGGTCGGTGGCGTTCGGACGCGCCATCGGCATGGGGTATGTCGCGCCGGGGCATGCCGCGCCCGGCACCCGGTTGCAGGTGCGGATGCAGCGCCGCCTGTGGCCGGCCGAGGTGGTGGCCGACAGCCCCTGGGACCCCGCCAACACCCGGCTGCGCGCCGACGGCTAGGGCCAGCCCGCCGCCGCGCGCCCGGCCCACCGGCCGGTGGCCAGGCATCCGGTCAGCAGATAGCCCCCTGTCGGCGCCTCCCAGTCCAGCATCTCGCCGGCGGCAAAGACGCCGGGCAGGGCCCGCAGCATCAGGCCGTCGTCGAGGGCCGCGTGGGTGATGCCGCCGGCGGTGGAGATCGCCTCGTCGATCGGGCGGGGGCCATCGTGGGCGACGCGCAGCGCCTTGACCACGCCCGCCAGCGCGGCCGGGTCGCGGGGCAGGGGGCGCGCGACCTCCTGCATCAGCGCCAGCGCCACGGGCCGCAGGCCCAGCGCCTTGCGCAGGCGCGCGGCGGTCGTTTCGCGCGGGGGGCGGGCGGCCAGCCGGGTGGCCACGGTGGCTGCGTCCAGAGCGGGCGCAAGATCCACCTCTAGCGCTGCCCCGTCGCGCA
Source organism: Rhodobaculum claviforme (assembly GCF_016653255.1). GTDB lineage: Bacteria > Pseudomonadota > Alphaproteobacteria > Rhodobacterales > Rhodobacteraceae > Rhodobaculum > Rhodobaculum claviforme. Next base: position 10,064 of record NZ_NHSD01000122.1, on the reverse strand, counting down.
GCGCCGGTCCCAGCGCATAGATCCCGCCCCCCTCCAGCCCGCGGGCCGAGATCACGCACTCCGCCCGCACCCGCAGGTCGCCCGCCGACAGCGCCACCCCCTTCAGCGGCGCGCCGAAATGCGGCGTCATGTGTGCCGACCACGTCCGGCAGATGCCCACGTTCGCAGGCCGGAACGGCGCCAGCCCAACCCCGCGCGCGGCCAGCCACGGGGCCCACGCCCCGTCCGACCCCAGCCGCGCCCAGCTGGCCCCCCCCAGCGCCAGCACCGTGACGCGCGGCGCCAGCGCGCGGGGGCCATCGGGGGTGTCGAAGGCCAGTGCGTCACCGTCCCATCCCGTCCAGCGCCAGCGCGGGCGCAGCGCCACCCCCTGCGCCGTCAGCCGCCCCAGCCACGCCCGCAGCAGCGGCGAGGCCTTCATCGCCACCGGAAACACCCGCCCGGAGGATCCGGTGAACACCGGCTGGCCCAGATCCCGCGCCCAGCCCTGCACCGCGTCGGCGTCGAACGCCGCCAGCATCGGCGCCAGCCAGTCCGAGGCCTCGGCATAGGCGGCGCGGAAGTGGGCGGGCGGCTCGACCTTGGTCAGGTTCAGCCCCGATTTTCCCGCCATCAGGAACTTGCGCCCCAGCGTGGGCCTGGCCTCGGCCACGACCACGGCGCGGCCCAGCCCCGCCAGCGCCTCGGCGGCCATCAGCCCGGCCGGACCGCCGCCGATCACCAGCGCGTCACAGCTTGCAGCCGTCCCCGATTGCGCCACATTCCCGGTCATGGATCACCCCGTCTGTCCGCTGTGCCTGCGGCCCATCCCGCCCGACGTGCCGCAAAGCCTGCACCACCTGACGCCGAAGCTGCGCGGCGGCAAGGGCGGACCGACCGTGCTGATGCACCACATCTGCCACAAGGAAGTCCACGCCGCGCTGACCGAGGCCGAGCTTGCGCGCAGCCACAACACCCCGGAGGCGCTGCGCGCGCACCCCAGGCTCGCGCGGTTCGCGGCCTGGGTGGCGAAGCGTCCGCCGGGGTTCCTGTCGCGGGTGCCGGGGCGGCGGGGCCGGGGCTGAGGGCCCCTCAGCCGGTGCGCGCGGCGAAGGTCTGGCCGTAGCGGCTGCGCAGGGCGGCCTTCTGGACCTTGCCCATGGCGTTGCGCGGCAGCGCGTCCAGCGTCACCAGCGCCTTGGGTTGCTTGAAGCGCGCAAGCGGGCCCTTCAGCGCCTCGGCGATGGCGTCCAGATCGGGGGGGTGGCCGGGTTCGGGGACGATCACGCCCAGCACCGCCTCGCCGAAGTCGGGATGGGGCACGCCCACCACCGCACTTTCGCGCACGCCCGGCTGGTCGTCGAGGATCAGCTCCACCTCGCGGGGATAGACGTTGTAGCCGCCGGTGATGATCAGGTCCTTCTGGCGACCCACGATGCACAGATAGCCGCGATCGTCGATCATCCCCAGATCGCCGGTCAGGAAGAAGCCGGTGTCGCGCAGCTCCTCGGCGGTCTTTTCGGGCATCCGCCAGTAGCCCTTGAAGACGTTGGGGCCGCGCACCTCGATCATGCCGGTCTCGCCCTGCGCCAGCTCCGAACCGGTGTCGGGGTCGGTGATGCGCACCTCCACGCCGGGCAGGGCAAAGCCCACGGTGCCGGCGCGCCGGTCGCCGTCATAGGGGTTGGAGGCGATCATGTTCGTCTCGGTCATGCCGTAGCGTTCCAGGATCGCGTGGCCGGTGCGCGCGACCCAGGCCGTGTGCGTCTCCGACAGCAGCGGCGCGGAGCCGGAGACAAACAGCCGCATGTGGGCGGTGGCGTCGCGGGTCAGGCGCGCGTCCTCCAGCAGGCGGGTGTAGAAGGTGGGCACACCCATCATCGTGGTGGCCTGCGGCAGGGCCTCGAACACGGCGTCCGCGTCGAATTTCGGTAGCCAGATCATCCGCGCGCCGGCCAGCAGCACGGTGTTGCAGGCCACGAACAGCCCGTGGGTGTGAAAGATCGGCAGCGCATGCAGCAGCACGTCGCGGTCGGTGAAGCGCCACAGATCGCGCAGCGCCTCGGCGTTGGACAGAAGGTTTGTCTGCGTCAGCATCGCGCCCTTGGACCGCCCCGTGGTGCCCGAGGTATAGAGCAGCGCCGCCAGATCGTCGGGCGCGCGGTCCACCGCCGTAAAGCGGACGGGCTGCCCCGCCGCCAGCGCATCGAAACTGCCGCCGGGGCCCAGCGTCTCCAGCCGGGTGCCGTGGCGGGCGGCCAGATCGGCCAGCGGCGCGTCCCGGCCCGGATCGACCAGAAGCAGCTTCGCGCCGCAGTCGCCGACGAAGTAATCGACCTCGTCGGGCGTGTAGGCGGTGTTGAGGGGCAGGAACACCACCCCCGCCGCCACCGCCGCGCCGTAAACCGCCAGCATCGCGGGCGTCTTGGCGGCCTGCACCACCACGCGGTCGCCGGGGGCAAGCCCCGCCGCGCCCAGCGCATGGGCAAAGCGCGCGATATCGGCGGCAAAGGCGGCGGCGGTCAGCACCGCGCCGCCGGGCAGGTGCATCAGCGGGCGGTCCTGCCCCGCCAGCGGGGCAAACAGCGCATCATGGAGCGGGTTGGCCATCGCGCGAAGTCTCCTTGTCGGCCTTGGTCTTGCGCTCGGCCCCGGGCCAGTCGCCGGTGGCCCGCGCGAGGGAGCGCACGCCGCGGGCGGCGGCGACGCTGTGGCGGGTGGCATAATCCTCGTGGTTCTGTTCCACCGCCTCGGGGTCATAGAGGTAATTCACCATCGCGCCGCAGGACTGCTTCAGCCCGCGCGGCGAGAGGTCGGCGCGGGCGTGCACCTCGTGCACCTGTGCGCCGTTGCCCAGATGGAACCGCGCGACCGGGTCGCGGGGACGGTCGCGGCCGTCCTTGGCCTCCAGCAGATAGCGTGCGGCGGCGCGGCGCAGGGCCAGCGCCGCGGGATCGTCGAAGGTCGCGCCGGGGGTTCGGGCCAGCTCCAGCAGCCGCGCCGCCGCGGCATCGCCCGAGGCGGCGTTTTCCGACAGCCAGGGGCCGAGCCCGGGAATGGGCGACAGGGTGACGAAGGTGCGCAGATGCGGCAGCTCCTGGCGCAGCAGCTCCACCACCTGCTTGATGAGCGAGTTGCCAAAGCTGATCCCCTTCAGCCCCGACTGGCAGTTGGAGATGGAATAGAAGGTGGCCGTGTCCGCCCCCGCCGGGTCGAGAACCGCGCGCCCGGGGTCGAGCAGCGCCTGGACCGAGCCGGGCAGCCCCTTGACCAGCGCCACCTGGACAAAGATCAGCGGCTCGTCCGGCATCGCGGGGTGGAAGAAGGCGAAGCAGCGCCGGTCGGGCGGGTCGATGCGCGCGCGCAGCGCCTCCCAGTCGTCGATCTCGTGGACGGCCTCGTAGCCGATGATCTTTTCCAGCAGCCGCGCCGGGCTTTCCCAGGTGATCTGGCGCAGCACCAGAAAGCCGCGGTTGAACCAGGATGCGAACAGATGCGCGAAATCCAGATCCACCCGCGCCAGGTCCGGCGCCTCGGGCAGGAGCCCCAGCAGGTCGCGGCGCATCCGCACCAGATCGGCGGTCGCGCCGGGGGCGTGGTTGAGGCGGCGAAACAGCTCCTGGCGGGCGGGCTCGGCCCGACGTACCAGACGGTCCAGCGTGGCGGCATCGCGCGCGGCGCCATAGTCCCGCGCCGCCTCGGCCACCGCCGCCGCGTCCACGTCGAACCCGTCGGCGAGCATGTGGAAGAACGCCCGCCGCCCCGCCGCGTCCAGCCCGCGATAGCGCGCCAGCGTCTCGCGCGCCAGGCGCATGGTCGACACCTCGCCGCCGCCCGACATCAGGTTGCGGCACAGCTCCTCCATCGGGCGGTCGCCGCCGCCCCGGGCGGGCACGAATCGCCGCTCCACCAGCTGGCCCAGAAGGTCGCCCAGAAACCCCGTCCGTGTCATGTCGCCGGTCCCATCACCAGATCGGGCAGCCAGGTCGCGATCTGCGGAAAGAAGCACAGGATCACGATGGCCAGCACCATGCACCCCACATAGGGGAGCGAGCCGCGCAGGATCGTCTTGAGCTTGATGTCCGGCGCGATCGAATTGATGACATAGAGGTTGAGGCCGACGGGGGGCGAAATCAACCCGATCTCCATGTTGATCGTCAGGATCACCGCGAACCAGTAGGGGTCGAAATCCGCCGCCAGGATGATCGGCAGCAGGATCGGGGCCGCCATCAGGATCACCGCCACGGGCGGCAGGAAGAACCCCGCGATCAGCAGGAAGACGTTGACCGCCCCCATCAGCACCCAGCGGTTCACGTCCAGCTCCGAGATCCACATCGCGATGGACTGGGTGATGAACAGCGACGAGAGCATGTAGGAAAACACGCCCGCAGCCCCGATGATGAACAGGATCATCACGCTTTCACGGGTGGAGTCGCGCAGCACCGACCACAGCGCCACCGGCGACCACATCCGGTAGATCACAACCGCCATCCCAAGGCACAGGATCGCGCCCACGGCCGCGGTTTCCGACGGCGTGGCGATGCCGCCGTACATGGCATATAGCACGCCGACGATCACCAGCAGGAACGGGATCACCCGCGGCAGGATCTCCAGCTTTTCGCGCAACGAGTAATGGCGCGGCGAGATAACGCCCAGCCCCGCCGTGCGCCAGGTCGACCACACCGACCACACCATGAACAGGCTGACCAGCATCAGCCCCGGCATGACACCGGCCAGGAACAGCCGCCCGATCGAGGTCTCGGTGGCGATGCCATAGACGATCATCGTCACCGATGGCGGGATCAGGATGCCCAGCGTGCCGCCCGCCGCGATCGACCCCGACGCCACCGTGTCCGGATACCCGCGCTTGCGCATCTCCGGAATGCCCATCTTGCCGATGGCCGCACAGGTCGCCGGGCTGGAGCCGGACATGGCGGAGAACAGCGCGCAGGCCCCGAGGTTGGACATCACCAGCCCGCCGGGCACGCGGGTCAGCCAGCGCTCCAGCGCCTCATAGAGATCGGCGCCCGCGCGGGTGGAGCTGATCGCCGCGCCCATGATGATGAACATCGGGATCGACAGCAGCGCAAAGGAATTCAGCTTGCCGAAGAACTTCTCCGGCATCAGCTCCAGCGACCACAGCCCGTCGAAGATCGCTAGGAACAGCGCCGAGACGATCAGCAGCCCCGTGGCCACCGACACCCCCGAAAACAGCACCGCGATGGTGACAATCGCCACCAGAAGACCAAGCAGCAGCGGGTCCATCAGTCGTCCTCCAGGCCGAAGGCGGTGTCACGGCCCGTCAGCAGGGCCAGCAGATCGGCGAACAGTTGCAGGATCATCAGCCCGAAGCCCACCGGCAGCGCGGCATAGGGGATCCACAGCGGCGGGCCCCAGACGCTGGACGAGCGCCAGCCGCGATCGAACGCCACCTGCCAGTTCTCGTAGCCATACCAGCCGATCAGGCCCAGCACGCCGATCCCCGACAGAAGCACCAGCACCGCCAGCACCTTGCGCGGTGTGCCACGCAGCGCCATCGGCACCAGGTCGACGTTGACGTGGCCGCGCAGCTTCTGGACATACGGCAGCCCCAGCATGGTGGCGGCGACCATCAGGTAGATCACGGTTTCGGTCTGCCAGATCGTGGACTGGCGCAGCACGAACCGCACGAAGATCATCTGGCAGGTGATCAGCACCGAGGCGAGGATCATGCTCGCGGCCACCCAGCCGCAGACGGTCGAGATCCAGCCGATGCCGCGGATCACCGCATCGGAGCCGCGGCGCCAGCCGGCGGCGGGGGCTTGCGTGGCCATTGCGGGGCGCTCCGTGTCTGAACGGGTCGGAAACGGACGGGGCGCGGTGTCGCCCCGTCCGGCTCGGTTCGGGGGATCACTCGACGGCGAACGCCATGTCGAGAAGCTCCTGACCGTTCGACACCTGCTCGACGAAGGCGGCATAGGAGGACTCCTGCGCCAGCGCGCGCCAGGCCTCGAAGTCCTCGGCGGTCATCTCCGCGATCTCCACGCCGGCGTTGCGGAACACCTCGACCGAGGCCGCGTCCTGGGCCTTGGCCTCCTCCAGGTAGAACGCCTCGGCGTTGGCGGCGGCGGCCATCAGGGCCTCCTGCTGCTCGGCGCTCAGGCTCTCGAAGCGGGATTTGTTCACCAGCAGCGGCTGGTACATGAACCACAGCGCGTAATCGGCCGCGGGCGTGTAGCACTCCATCTGCTCATAGAGCCGGAACGAGGAGAACGACGCCGACGAGGTGTTGACTGCATCCAGAACGCCCGTCTGCAACCCGTTGTAGATCTCGGTCGAGGCCATGGACGACACCGACGCCCCCGCGGCGGCCAGCATCTGCTCGAACGCGCGGCCGGCGGCGCGCACGGTCTTGCCTGCCATGTGCTCGGGGCGGGTGATGCAGCCGTCGGCCGAGCCGAACCCGCCGGCAAGGTAGCCGTGCACGAGGACCATCACGTCGTCCTCGGCCATCAGCTCCTCGAGCGCCTCCATGAAGGGCGATTCGTTCATGCGCGCGCCGTGGTCGTGGTTCTGCACCAGCCCCGGCATCAGCGTCAGGTTGAACTCGGGCCGCTGCCCGCCGGCATAGGACAGCGGGTATACCGTCATGTCGAGCTGCCCGCGGCTGAGCGGGGTGTACTGCTCGGTGGCCGAGAACAGCGAGGCCGACGGAAAGATCCGGATCGACAGGCCGACATCGGCCTCCTCGACCTCGTCGGCGATCATCTGCGCGACCTGGTGGCGCACGTCCGATGTCGACCACTGGTGCGCGAGGCGCAGCTGCTGGGCGTCGGCCGCAGCGGTGCCGAGCGCGATGGCGGACACGGCGGCGACGGCCGTAAGCGTGAACGGTTTCATGGCATCCTCCCTGACTTTGGCGTGGCCTGCCGCGTGCGGCGAGTCACCACGGTCCCGCCACCCCTCCCGGCGCCGGGATGAAGAGGGCACCGCATTCGGGATGCAAAGTCAAGCATGTTGTATACAAGAAATCCGTTGAGGAATACAGGATGCCGCCGTATGCTGCGCCCATGCACAACCGACGCGCAGATGGCGTCCGCGAGGCGCTGGAACAGATGATCGTCACCGGTGAGCTGCCCGACGGCGAGCGGCTGGACGAGGTGTCGCTGGCCGACCGCTTCGGTTGTTCGCGCACCCCACTGCGCGAGGCGCTCCATGCGCTGGCGGCGTCCGGCCTCGTGCAGCTGATCCCCCGGCGTGGGGCGTTCGTGCGTCATCCCGGCCTGGAGGAGATGGTCGAGATGTTCGAGGTGATGGCCGAGCTGGAGGCGCTGTGCGGGCGGCTGGCGGCGCGGCGGGTGACGCCCGCGCTGCTGGGAGCGCTGCAAGCCACCGTGATCGCCTGCGAGGAGGCCGTCGCGGCGGGCGATCACGATCGCTATTACGCCGAGAACGAGCGCTTCCACCTGCTGGTCTATGAGGCGGCGGGCAACGGCTTTCTGGCGGCCGAGGCGGGGCGGCTGCACCGGCGCCTCAAACCGTTCCGGCGGTTGCAACTGCGGCTGCGCGGGCGCATGGCGCAATCCCTAGCGGAGCACCGCACGGTGCTGTCCGCGCTTCAGGATGGCCGCCCCGAGGCCGCCGCCGAGGCGCTGCGCGACCATGTCGCCGTGCAGGGGGGCAAGTTCAACGACCTGATGGCGAGCTATCGCCGCTCGTCGCTGCATGCGGGGTCCGAGACCGCGCTGCGCGCCTGAGGCGCAGCGCGGCCGGTGTGGCGGGCGTGCCGACCGGACGTGGTCAGCCGCGCGCCGTCATTCGATCGTGAGGGTGATCGGCTCGGACATCACCGGCGGGTCGTGCGGCACATGATTCGTGTCGCCCAGCAGCAGCCAGAACGTGTGTTCGCCCGCAGGCAGGTCCAGCGTCACCTCGGTCTGGCCGCCGCCGAAATGCAGGATGTTCTCGGTCGCGGGCAGGGTCGCGTCCATGTCCATGGTGGCGGGGTCGGTGTTGATGAACATGTGGTGGTGCCCGGTGTCGGGCCAGTCCACACCGGCCGGCGCGATGCCCATCCCCTGCAGCCCGAAGTGGAAGGTGACGGGGTTGGCGACGGTGTCCCCGTCGGCGGGGGTGATGAAGTAGACGCGCGCCTCGGGCGGGGCCTCGGTGCGGGCGCCGCCGTGGTCGTGTTGCGCCAGCGCGGCCGTGGGCACGGCCAGCGCGGCTGCGAAGGTGATGAACAGTCGTGACATCCGGTTCCTCCCTGACGTGGCGCGCGGACCCCCGCGCCCCGTCACAAGGTAGCACCAGGGCGCCGCCGCGCCAGCCTTGGCGTTCGCCCGGCGCATCGCGATCGCGTCATATCCGCGCGGCGGGTTGCGCTGGCATGGCGCGGGCCGCTCCCCTAGAGCTGTGGGGGACGGCAAGGGACGGGGGACGACATGGCCGGAACGGCGCGCGGGCGGGTACAGGTGTCGCTGGTGGGGGTGCTGCTGGGCACGTTGTTCTTTGCGGCGTCGCTGACGCCCAGCCTGGTGCCGCGCCCGACGCTGGTTCAGGGCGCGCTGGGCGGGCTGAGCCTGGCGGCGGGCTACGGGCTGGGGGTGGCGTTGCGCGCGGGGTGGCTGGCGCTTCAGCTGCCGGTGGCGCGGCCCGCGGTGGTGCGGCGGCTGGGATGGGCGGCGGCGCTGGTGTGCGCGGGGCTGGCGGCGCTGGCGCTGTGGCGGGCCTCGGTGTGGGAAAACCGGCTCAGGGCGCTGATGGACATGGCCCCGGTCGAGACAGTCGGCCCCTTTACCGTGGCCGCCGTGGCGCTGGTGGTGTTTGCGGTGCTGTTGCTGCTGGCACGGCTGGTCGTGTGGGTGGCGCGGCGGCTGTCGCGGCGGCTGGCGCGGCGGCTGCCGACGCCGCAGGCGGTGATCCTGGGGGTGGGGCTGACGGCGCTGCTGTTCTGGAACATCGGCAACGGGGTGCTGATCCGCGGCGCGATGTCGGTGCTCGACGGCAGCTATCAGCAGTGGGACGCGCTGTTCGAGGAGGCGAGCCCCCGGCCCACCACGCCCGATACCGCCGGCGGCCCGGGCTCGCTGCTGGACTGGGAGGACCTGGGCCGTACCGGGCGCCAGATGATCGCCGCCGGCCCCGACGCCGACGCCATCGAGGCCGTCACCGGCGGCCCGGCCCGCAGGCCGCTGCGCGTCTATGTCGGCCTGAACTCGGCCCCCGAGCCCGAGGACCGCGCCGCGCTGGCGCTGGCCGAGCTGATCCGCATCGGCGGCTTCGAGCGCGCCCATCTGGTCATCAATACCCCCACCGGCACCGGCTGGATCGATCCCGCGGGCCAGCAGGCGCTGGAATACCTGCTGCGCGGCGATGTCGCCACGGTTGCGGTGCAATACTCCTATCTGGCCAGCTGGATCGCGCTGCTGGCCGATCCCGACTATGGGGTCGAGAGCGCCCGCGCGGTGTTTTCCGCGATCTATGGCCACTGGCGCACCCTGCCGCCCGAGGAGCGGCCACGGCTGTGGCTGCATGGTCTCAGCCTCGGGGCGTTGAACTCGGACCTCAGCCACGACCTGTTCCAGGTGATCGGTGATCCCTATGACGGGGCGCTGTGGGTCGGGCCGCCGTTCAACAGCCGGACCTGGAACGCGGTGACGCGGGCGCGGGATCCGGGCACGACGGCGTGGCTGCCGGCCTATCGCGACGGGGCGGTGATCCGGTTCATGGGGCGCGACGGCGTGCAGCGGGTGCACCGCCCGCAGGCCGGCGGGTATGGGCTGGTGTATCTGCAATACGCCAGCGACGCGGTGGTGTTCTTCGATCCCGCCGCCGCATGGCGCCCCCCGGCATGGCTGCAGGGTCCGCGCGGGCCGGATGTGTCACCCGACATGCGCTGGCTGCCGGTCGTCACGTTCCTGCAACTGGGCATGGACATCATGATGGCGGTGCTGCCGCCGCCAGGGCATGGGCACACCTATGTCCGCAGCGATTATCTGGACGCGTGGGTGGAGCTGACGGGGGCACCGGGCTGGACCCGCGAGGGGTTGGCGCAGCTGCGGGCGCGGCTGGCGGATGTCCCCTGACCCCCGGGACCCCCTGAC
>NZ_NHSD01000121.1 GCF_016653255.1 Rhodobaculum claviforme | reverse complement strand
GCCTGCATGACCAGCCAGGGCGTCACCACCATCATCAACGGCAACTGCGGCTTCTCCATCGCGCCGCTGACGGCCACCGGGGCACTGCCCGCGCGGCCAGGTGGATCAGGATGAACACCGCCATCAGCGGCACCGCCACCGCCACCAGCACGGTGGAGAAGTCCATCGCCTCGGCGGTCATGCGCGAATGGCGCAACAGGAAGCTGCGCGCGGGGTTCATGCCGGGGCCGTAGAAGCTGTGCCACAGGATCGGCAGCAGATAGACCAGCACCACCAGCGCCTGCACCGCGCCGGTGGCGACGGCCAGGGCCGCGCCGCGCGCGGTGCCGGTGGCGGTTTTCGGGCCGTTGAACAGCGCGGGGTCGAAGCGGCGCTTGAACGACAGCGTGGCGCCCATCAGCCCGGCCCAGATCATGGCATAGCGCGCCGCCTCCTCGGTCCAGGCGGGCGGCGCGTTGAGGACGTAGCGCGCGATCACCTGGATCATCACCACCACGACCAGCACCACAAGGAACCCCATCGCCGCCCACCCCGCCAGCCGGTCGAGGCCGTTGGACAGCGCGATCACGCCGGTTCTGAGGTGGCGCAGCATGGGGGTGTCCTCCGGGGTGTCGGCCGGCCCCCGGGGGGGCCGGCACGCGGGTCAGTCGCGCACGGCGTCCAGCGCATCGAGGAACGCCTGCAGGTGGTCGGCCTCCATCACGTCGTCCCAGGTCGGGCGGGTGGCGGCGACCATGCGGTCGCGCTCACCCTCGGCCAGGTCGGACAGGGTGACGCCGGCGGCGCGGTGGCGATCCTCGACGATGGTGGACCAGTCGGCGATCCAGGCGCGGTTGGCGGCGATGCCGGCCTCCACCGCCGCGTCGATCTGGGCCTGTTCGTCGGCCGACAGCATGTCGTACCAGTCCTCGGACATCAGCACGATGCGGGTGGAGGGCGTGATGTTGGCCTGGGTGAAGTGGCGCAGGAACTCCGTATGCCCGGTGCGGATGGCCGAGTTCGGGGCGTTCAGATACCCGTCCGCCACGCCGGTCTGGATGGCGTTGGGCACCTCGGCCCAGGCGACGATGGTGCCCGAGGCCCCCAGCGCCTGGATATAGGCCAGCTGCTCGGCGTTCAGCGCGCGCAGGCGCAGGCCCTGCAGGTCCTCCATCGTGGTGACGGGGACCGAGGTGTTGTGGATCCCCAGCGGCATGCCGACAAAGGTGAAGCCCGCCAGCCGCACGCCGTTGGGCGACAGCGGCTCGTTCATCTGCGCCACCAGATCGGTCTCGGCCATCACGCGGTCGAATTCCTCGGGGCTTTCGAACAGGAACGGCAGGGCGATGCCGCGCATCATCGGGCTCATGCCATAGGGGGTGGAGGCGGTGGCGAGGTTGATCTCCAGCAACCCCTGCGCGACCTGGTCGAAGCGCTCCCGCTCGCTGCCCAGCGTGTCGGAGGGGAAGACCGAGACCTCGAAGCCGGTCCCCTCCAGCGCGGCGGCAAAGCCCGCGATGAAGGCGGCCTCGGCGTTGGTTTCGGGGTCGTTGACGCCGTTGAAGGCGATCTTGACCTCGGTGGCCATGGCGGATGTGGCGGCCAGCAGGGCGGCCAGGGTCATGGGCAGGAACGGTTTCATGGTGTCTCTCCCTTTGCGGTTTTCGATTATCGCAGCCCCAGCGCGCGCGGCAGCCACAGGCTGATCTCGGGCACGAAGGTCAGCAGGATCAGCACCCCCACCTCGGCCACGAAGAACGGCAGCGTCACCCGGATCAGCCGCCAGTAGTCGATGCGCACCACCGTCGCGAGGATCAGCAGCACGCCCCCCAGCGGCGGCGACAGCAGGCCGATGGTGATGTTGAAGCAGATCACGATGCCCAGGTGCACCGGGTCGATGCCCATGGCGATCGCCACCGGCACGAAGATCGGCGCGAACAGCGCCACCGCCGCCTTGACGTCCATCACCATGCCCGCCAGCAGGAACAGCACGTTGATCATCATCAGGTATTGCAGCGGCCCGACGCCCAGCCCCTCGATCCACCCGGCGATCGCCTGCGGCCACTGCATCAGCGCCGCCAGATAGCTGAAGGTGGAGATCGCGCACAGGATGATGAACAGCGCGCCCAGCAGAACGCCGGTGCGGTGCAGGCTGGCGCCGACCTCGCGAAATCCCAGCTGGCCGTAGCCGATGCCGATCACCAGCGCCGCGATGACCGCGACGGCGGCGGCCTCGGACGGGGTCATCACGCCGAACAGCGTGCCGCCCAGGATGATGACCGGCAGCGTCAGCGCCGGCAGCGCCCTGGCGAAGGACGGCAGAACGCGCGGCAGGTCCATGTCGCGGCCCCCCGGATGGTCGTCGCGCCAGGCATAGAACGCGTTCATCACCATCAGCGTGGCCGCCAGCAGCAGCCCCGGCACGATCCCGGCGGCAAACAGCGCCGCGACCGAGGTGTCCATCAGCGCGCCATAGAAGATCAGGATCGACGACGGCGGGATGATCGGCCCGATGATCGACGAGGCCCCCGTGATCGCCGCGGCATAGTCCAGCGAATAGCCCCGCCGCCGCATCTCGGGCACCAGCGCGTTGCCAAGCGCGGCGGCATCCGACACCGCCGACCCCGACACCCCGGCAAAGAACACGCTGGTCAGGATGTTCACATGCCCCAGCCCGCCCTTGAGCCGCCCCACCAGCGACATCGAGAAATCGATGAGCGCCCGCGCCAGCCCGCCGCGGTTCATCAGATCGCCCGCCAGGATGAACAGCGGCATCGCCAGGAACGCGAACACATCGAGCTGGCTGAACAGCCGCTGCGGCAGCACCGCCATGTAGCGCACATTGTCCGACAGCACGAACGTCAGCACCGCCGCCGCGCCGATGGCATAGGCGATGGCCGCGCCCGACAGCACCGCCAGCACCACAAAGCCCAGAACCACCGCGACCTGCATGCGCCCTCTTTCCCCGTTTGGGCGCCACCTTGGCGGCAAAGCCGGACGGGCGAAAGAAAAAGGATTTGTGACGCCCATAGCCTTTGGCTATGGGCACCGCATGGATACCCGCGCCATCACCCTGCAACGGCTGCAAGCGTTCTGCGCGGTGTATGAATGCGGCTCGGTCAGCGGGGCGGCGCGGGCGATGTCGGTGTCGCAGCCCACCGTGTCCAAGCACCTGCGCGACCTGGAGGCGGCGCTGGGGCTGGATCTGTTCACCCTGGAGCGCGGCCGCGTCGTCCCCACCGCCGAGGCCGACCGCCTGCATGCCGACAGCCGCTTCATCGGCGAGGGAATGCGCCGGCTGGGCGCCGCCGTGCGCGACCTGCGCAGCGGCGCGGGGCGGCGGCTGGCGGTGGGCTGCGTGGGGCTGCTGGCGCAACGGCATCTGCCGCGCGCGCTGGCGGCGGTGACGGCGGCCGCGCCCGAGCTGTCGGTGGAGGTGACGCTGCGCACCGCGCTGGAGCAGCTCTCGGCGCTGCGCGAGGGGCGCGCGGACATCGGGTTCTGTGCGGGGGCGGTAGCGGCGGCGGATCTGTGGACGACCCGGATCGGCACCGGGACGCTGGTGCTGGTGGTGCCGCGCGACCATCCGCTGGCGGCCGAGGCGCGGGTTCCGGTGGCGGCGGTGCGCGGCCTTGCGGACTGCATCGCGATGCCCGCCGACCGGCCGCTGGGCGCGCTGGTCCACCGGCTGCGCGATGGCGGGGCGCGGGCGCGCGGCGGGCTGATGTGCTATTCGCTGGAGGCGGTGCTGCCGCTGTGCGCGGCCACCGGGCGCCCGGCGGTGGTGGATTGCTTCACCGCAGCCCAGGTGGTGCCCGGCGGCGCGCTGGTGGTGCGTCCGCTGGAGCCCGCGCAACCCTTCGACGTGATCGCCCTGACGCGGCGCCCGCCGGACCGCAGCGGCATCACCGGGCGGCTGATCGCGGCGATGCGCGACAGCATGGCCGCGCCGGGCTGAGGGCGGACCAATCCCCGCGATGGGCCGCCGGCGGCACGATCGCCCATCAAATCGGCAATTTCATTACCAACATTTCGGCGTGGGACATTTTTTCTTGCCTTGGCGGGGGTGGCGTGTCACCAAACCGACTGAAATGGTCCGTAATGGTTCACATGCAGCCCCAGCAAGATCCCCCTGCGCCGCCCGCCGCCGACCGTCGCCCGCCGGTCGTGGCCAACGCCGACAACTCGTCGCTGGCGCTGGAGGCGCTGCGGGGGCTGTTGCGCGAGTTGCCGGCAGAGGGGGCGCACCGCCTGCCGACCGAACGCGCCCTGGCCGAGCGGCTGGGGATCTCGCGCCGGTCGGTGCGCCGCGCGCTGGAGGTGCTGGTGGCCGAGGGGCTGGTGTGGCGCCGGCAGGGCTCGGGCACCTATGCCGGGCCGCAGCCGGGGGGGGCGCCCACCCCCGCCCCCGGCCCGGTCGACCCGATGGAGGTGATGGAGGTCCGCCTGCGGCTGGAGCCGCAGATCGCGCAGCTTGCCGCCCTGCGCGCCCGCCCCGAGGCGATCGCCCGCATCACCGCGCTGGTCGACCGGCTGGACACCACCCAGGACGCCGACGAGCGCGAGCTGTGGGACAGCGCGCTGCACCGTGAAATCGCGCGCGCCACCGAAAACCGCATGTTCCTGGCGATCTTCGATGCGCTGGACGGGGCGCGGCGGGACGCGCGCTGGCGGGCGTTGCGCGAACGCGCGCGGGGGGCGGCGACGCTGGATCTGTACCAGGGCCAGCACCGCGCGATCCGCGACGCCATCGCCGCCCATGACCCGGTCGCGGCGGGTGACGCGATGCGCGCGCATATCCTTGCGCTGAACGAGACGCTTCTGCGCCAGACCTCGCTGGAGGCGTTGCCCGATGTCGAATGATGTCCTGACGGTCGAGGGGCTGCGGGTCCGCTTCCGCGGCCAGCCGGTGGACCTGATCGACGGGGTGTCGCTGTCGATCCCGGCGGGGCGCACGCTGTGTGTGGTGGGGGAATCGGGCTGCGGGAAATCCGTCACCTCGCTGGCGGTGATGGGGCTGTTGCCCAGGCGCAGCGCCACCGTCACCGCCGGGCGCATCCGGTTCCGCGGCCAGGATCTGCTGGGCCTGCCCGAGGCCGCGCTGGCCGATCTGCGCGGCAACAGCATGGCGATGATCTTTCAGGAGCCGATGACCTCCCTCAACCCCGTGTTCACCGTGGGCGAGCAGGTGGCCGAGGCCGTGCGCCGCCACACCGGATGCAGCGCGGCCGCCGCGCGCGACCGCGCGCTGGAGATGTTCCGCCGGGTGCGGATGCCGGCGGCCGAAAAGCGGCTGGACGAATATCCGCACCAGCTTTCGGGGGGGATGCGCCAGCGGGTGATGATCGCGATGGCGCTGGCCAACCGCCCGGCGCTGCTGATCGCGGATGAACCGACGACCGCGCTCGATGTCACGATCCAGGCGCAGATCCTGGAGCTGATGCGCGAGTTGCAGCGCGACATCGGCACGGCGCTGCTGATGATCACCCACGACCTGGGCGTGGTCGCGGAAATCGCCGATGACGTCGCGGTGATGTACGCCGGGCGCGTGGTGGAAAGCGGCCCGGTGGCGCAGATCTTCAACGCGCCGCAGCACCCCTATACGCTGGGGCTGATGGGCTCGATGCCGGCGATCGCGGGGCGCGCGGGGCGGTTGCTGACGATCCCCGGCGCGGTCCCGGTCCCCGAGGCGATGCCGCCGGGCTGCCGCTTTGCCAGCCGCTGCCCCTTTGCCATCCCCGCCTGCGACGCGCAGGTGCCGCCGCTGGTGCGCGGCCCGGACGGGCATGCGCATGCCTGCCTGCGTGCCCCGCTGGAGGATCACGTTGGCCAGGATCGCACCGGGGATGACCGCACCGGCCATGATCGCACCGGGCGAGGTGCCGCATGACCGACATCATCCTGGAGGCCCGCGACCTGCACCGCCGCTTCGTGACCGGCGGCGGGCTGTTGCAGCGCGCGACCACCATCCACGCGGTCGGCGGCGTGTCGCTGCGGATCCGGCGCGGCGAGACATTCGCCATCGTCGGCGAATCCGGCTGCGGGAAATCCACCCTGGCGCGGCTGCTGCTGCGCCTGATCGAGCCGTCCTCGGGGTCGGTGCACTATGACGGGCGCGACCTGACCGCCCTGCCCCCGCGCGACATGCGCGCGTTGCGCGCGCAGATGCAGTTCATCTTCCAGGACCCGTTTTCGTCGCTCAACCCCCGCATGACCGTCGACCGGATCGTGGGCGAGCCGCTGCGCCTGCACCTGGGGCTGTCGGGGGCGGCGCTGCGGGCGCGGGTGGCCGGGCTCTTGACCCGCGTGGGCCTGCGCCCCGAACACGCCGACCGTTACCCGCATGAATTCTCGGGCGGGCAGCGGCAGCGGATCTGCATCGCCCGCGCGCTGGCCTCGGGGCCGAAGCTGCTGGTGGGGGACGAGCCGGTGTCGGCGCTGGATGTCTCGGTGCAGGCGCAGATCGTGAACCTGCTGGAGGATCTGAAGGCCGATCTGGGGCTGACGCTGGTGGTGATCGCGCATGATCTGGCGGTGATCCGGCACATGGCCGACCGCGTGGCCGTGATGTACCTGGGCGAGATCGTGGAGATGGCCGCGACCGAGGATCTGTTCACCGCGCCCCGCCACCCCTACACCCGCGCGCTGTTGCGGGCGATCCCGATTCCCGCGCCCGGCGGGCGCATGTCTGGCCCCGCGCCCGGCGGGCGCATGGCTGATGCGGGGGGTGCGGAACCCGCAGGTGCGGTGCTGGGCGGCGACATCCCCTCGCCCGCGGCGCCGCCGCCGGGGTGCCGGTTCCACACCCGCTGCGCGCACGCGACCGCGCTGTGCGCCACCACGCCGCCGCCGCTGGCGGAGGTCACGCCGGGCACGCAGGTCGCCTGTCACCACTGGGCCGCCCTGCCGCCCGCGGCCGACGCCGCCCTGCGCGTTCCCGCCCGCAGCCCCGCCGCCGAGGCCCGCTTTGCCCTTTATCGCGCCGCCTCCGAGCGATCCCGAACGACCACCCACAGGGAGACTGCCCCATGACCACACGCACCCTTCTGGCCGCGCTGCTGGCGTCGGCCGCACTGGCGGGCCCGGCGATGGCCACCGACCTGCGCATCGGCCTGCAGGAGGACCCCGACGTCCTCGATACCGACCAGGCGCGCACCTTTGTCGGGCGCATCGTGTTCGAACAGCTGTGCGACAAGCTGGTGAACATCACCCCCGATCTGGATTTCGTGCCCGAGCTGGCGACGGGCTGGTCGTGGTCCGACGACGGGCTGCACCTGACGATGACGCTGCGCGACGACGCGGTGTTCCACGACGGCACGCCGTTCGATGCCGCCGCCGTGGTCGCCAACATCGAGCGGTCCAAGACCCTGCCCGAGAGCCGCCGCAAGTCCGAGCTGGCCTCGGTCGAGAGCGTGGCGGCCACCGGCGATCACGAGGTCGTCTTTACCCTGAGCGCCCCCGACGCGACCCTGCTGGCGCAGCTGTCGGACCGTGCGGGCATGATGCTGTCGCCCACCGCGGCGGCGGAGCTGGGCCTTGACCTCGCGACCGATCCGGTGTGCTCGGGCCCCTATCGCTTTGGCAGCCGGGTGCAGCAGGACCGCATCGTGCTGGAGCGGTTCGCCGACCACTACGACGCCGACAGCTACCACTTCGAGCGGCTGATCTTCCTGCCGATCCCCGACACCACCGTGCGTCTGGCCAACCTGCGCGCGGGCGATCTGGACATGCTGGAGCGGCTGGCGCCGTCGGACGTGGCGCAGGTGGAGGCCGACGCGGGGCTGCAGTTCGCATCCGCCGTCAGCCTCGGATATCAGGGGATCACGGTGAACCTGGCCAATGGCGCGCGGTCGGAAACGCCGTTCGGTCAGGATCCGCGGGTGCGCCAGGCGTTCTCGCTCGCGATCGACCGCGACATCATCAACCAGGTGGTGTTCGAGGGTGTGTTCCTGCCGGGCAACCAGCATGTGCCGTCGACCTCGCCGTGGTACGATGATCGCCACCCGGTGCCGGGCCGCGACATCGCCGCCGCCCGCGCGCTGCTGGATGCGGCCGGGGTGGACCGTCTGGCGGTGGAAATCCAGATGGCCAACAACCCGGTGCAGACCCAGCTGATGCAGGTGATCCAGGCCATGGTCGCCGAGGCCGGCTTCGACGTCAGCCTGCGCGCGACCGAGTTCGCATCGATGTTGCAGGCGCAGACGGCGGGCGATTACCAGGGCAGCCAGGTCGGCTGGTCGGGGCGCACCGATCCCGACGGCAACCTGCATGCGTTCGTGACCTGTGACGGCGGCCTCAACGACAGCCGTTTTTGCGACGCCGACGTGGACCGCCTGCTGGACGAGGCGCGCACCCTGCCCGACGCCGCCGCCCGGCGCGATGTCTATGCCCGGGCGAACGACATCCTGATGGAGGAGCTGCCGATCATCTACCTCTATCACCAGACCTGGCTGTGGGCGCTGCGTGACGGGATCACCGGGTTCACCCCCTATCCCGACGGCATGATCCGGCTGGCCGGCGTGCGGATGGAGTGACCCCGGACGGCGGGCGCCCCCCACCGGGGCGCCCGTCCCCTGCCCCTGCCGCCTGTCAAGGGCCCCCGTTGTCGAAGGCGTCTGCCATGCTGCCGTTCATCCTGCGCCGCATCCTGATCGCGATCCCGACGCTGCTGCTGGTGTCGGTGTTCGTGTTCATGCTGCAAAAGCTCCTGCCGGGCGATCCGGTCCTTGTCCTGGCCGGAGAGGAGCGCGATCCCGAGGTGCTGGCCTATCTGCGGGCGCAGTACCGGCTGGATGATCCGCTGATCGTGCAGTACCTCAACTGGCTGGGCAACGTGCTGCGCGGCGATCTGGGGATGAGCCTGCGCACCCGCCAGCCGGTCACCGCGCTGATCGCGGAAAAGCTGCCGGTCACCTTCCAGCTGGCGGTGATGGCAATGCTGTTCGCCATCGTGATCGGGATTCCGATGGGCATCCTGTCGGCGGTGAAAAAGGGCACATGGCTGGATTACATCGCCAACATCATCGCGCTGTCGGGGCTGTCGATCCCGAACTTCTGGCTGGGGATCCTGTTGATCCTGCTGGTGTCGGTGAACCTCGGCTGGTTGCCTGCCTCGGGGTACGAGCCGTTCTGGAGCGATCCCGTGCGATCCCTGCAGACGATGATCATGCCGGCCTTCGTGCTGGGCACGGCGCTGGCGGCGACGTTGATGCGGCACACGCGGTCGTCGATGCTGGGGGTGTTGCAGTCGGATTATGTGCGCACCGCGCGGGCCAAGGGCCTGCGCGAGCGTGTGGTGGTGATGAAGCATGCGTTTCGCAACGGGGTGCTGCCCATCGTCACCCTGTCGGCGCTGCTGTTCGGTGAATTGCTGGCGGGCGCGGTGCTGACGGAACAGATCTTCTCCATCCCCGGGTTCGGCAAGCTGATCGTGGATGCGGTGTTCAACCGCGATTACGCGGTGGTGCAGGGGGTGGTGCTGTGCACGGCCGTTGCCTTCATCGCGATGAACCTGCTGGCCGATGTGCTTTACGCGCTGCTCAACCCCCGCATGAGGATGACGTCATGACCGCGATTGACGCCCCCCTGCCCGCCCGCTCCCGCAGCCGCGCGTGGAAGAAGCTGCGCGCCAACCGCCCCGCGCTGGTGGGCGCGGTGGTGGTGGCGGTGTTCGTCCTTCTTGCGGTGGCCGCGCCGATCCTGCCCATCGCCAGCCCCACCGCGACCGACTGGGGCGCGATCCGCCAGCCCCCCTCCGCCGCACACTGGCTGGGCACGGACGAGATCGGGCGCGACATCCTGGCCCGGATGATCTGGGGCGCGCGCGCGTCGCTGATGGCGGGCGTGGTGTCGGTGGCGATTGCGGTGGCCATCGGCGTGCCGCTGGGGCTGGTGGCGGGGTATTTCGGTGGCTGGACCGACAGCGTGATCGCCCGCGCCACGGACGCGCTGCTGGCGATGCCGTTCCTGATCCTGGCGATCGCGCTGGCGGCGTTCCTGGGGCCGTCGCTGGGCAACGCGATGATCGCCATCGGGCTGTCGGCGGTGCCGATCTTCATCCGCCTGACGCGCGGTCAGGTGCTGTCGGTCCGCACCGAGGATTACGTCGAGGGCGCCCGCGCCATCGGGCTGGGGCATGTGGCGATCATGGCCGCCTATATCCTGCCCAACGTGATCCCGCCGATCCTGGTGCAGTCCACCCTGACCGTCGCCACCGCGATCATCGCCGAGGCGTCGCTGTCCTTCCTGGGCCTGGGCCAGCAGCCGCCCGCCCCGTCCTGGGGATCGATGCTGAACACCGCCAAGAACTTCATGTCCCAGGCGCCGTGGATGGCCGTCTGGCCGGGGATGGCGATCTTTCTGGTGGTGATGGGGTTCAACCTGATGGGCGACGGGCTGCGCGATGCGCTCGACCCGCGCGAACACTGACAAGGAGACCGCGATGACCTTCACCACCCGCCCCGAGATCAAGGGCCGCTTCGGCGTCGTCGCCACCACCCACTGGATCGCCTCGGCCGTGGGCATGGCGATGCTGGAGCGGGGCGGCAACGCGTTCGACGCCGCCGTCGCCTCGGGGCTGGCGTTGCAGGTGCTGGAGCCGCATCTGAACGGCCCCGGCGGCGACATGCCCGCGCTGGTGTACCGTGCCGACACCGGCACCACCTCGGTCATCTGCGGCCAGGGGCCGACCCCGGCGGGCGCCACGATCGACCGCTACCGCGCCGAGGGGCTGGAGGTCATCCCCGGCGACGGCTTGCTGGCCACCGTGATCCCCGGCGCCTGGGACGGCTGGATGGTGATGCTGCGCGACCACGGGCGGCTGTCGTTGCGCGACGTGCTGGAGCCCGCCATCCACTACGCCGAGGACGGCCACCCGATGCTGCCCCGCGTCGCGGCCACCATCGCGGGCCTGGCCGGGTTCTTCGAGACCGAATGGCCCACCTCGGCCGAGACCTGGATGCCCGGCGGCCGCCCGCCCGAGGCGTGGGAGAATTTCCGCAACCCCGCGCTGGCGAACACCTGGCGCCGCATCCTGGCCGAGGCCGAGGCCCACACCGACCGCGACGACCAGATCGAGGCCGCCCGCAACGCCTTCTATCGCGGTTTCGTGGCCGAGCAGATGGCCCAGTGGCTGGACGGGACCGAGGTGATGGACGCCTCCGGCACCCGCCACGGCGCGGTGCTGACGGCCGACGACATGGCCGGGTATTCGGCCACGACCGAGGACCCGCTGATCCACAGCTACCACGGCTGGCAGATCGCCAAATGCGGGCCGTGGACACAAGGCCCGGTGATGCTGCAGGCGCTGGCCCTGCTGGAGGGCACCGGCATCGCCGACATGGACCCGCTGGGCGCGGAGTTCATCCACATCGTGACCGAGGCCAAGAAGCTCGCCTATGCCGACCGGGAGGTGTATTACGGCGACCCCGACCACGCGGCGGTCCCGCTCGATGTGCTGCTCTCGCCCGCCTACAACGCCGAGCGGCGCAAGCTGCTGGGCGCGCGCGCGAGCCTCGATCTGAACCCCGGCACCGTGCCGGGCTATGAGGACCTGCGCGCCCGCACGCTGGCGCTGCTGGAGGCGTGCAGCCCCACCGACGGCCCGGTCTACGAGCCGACCATGGCGCATCTGTCGGAGAAACGCGGCGACACCGTCCACATCGACGTGATCGACGCCGAGGGGAACATGGTCTCCACCACGCCGTCGGGGGGGTGGCTGCAATCCTCTCCGGTCATTCCGGGGCTGGGGTTCGCGCTGAACACCCGCGCGCAGATGTTCTGGCTGCACGAGGGGCTGCCGACCTCGCTCGCGCCCGGGCGGCGGCCGCGCACGACGCTGACGCCGTCGATGGCGTTCGGCCCGGACGGGGCGCGGATGGCCTTCGGCACGCCGGGCGGCGACCAGCAGGACCAGTGGCAGCTGATCTTCCTGCTGCGCACCCTGCATTCCGGCCGCAACCTGCAGGAGGTGCTGGACATGCCGCTGTTCCATTCCACCCATTTCCCGGCGTCGTTCTATCCCCGCGCGCGCCAGCCCGGCGGCATGCTGATCGAGGCCAGCGTGGGCGACACCGTTCTGGCCGACCTGCGCGCGCGCGGGCATGACCTGACGGTGTCGGACCCCTGGACCATCGGGCGGCTGACGGCGGCGCGCCGCGATGCGGACGGGCTGTTGCGGGCGGCGGCGACGCCGCGGATGATGCAGGCCTATGCGGTGGGTCGGTGACATTCTCCATCGTCGCGCGGGACGCGGCCACCGGGCATCTGGGCGTGGCGGTGGCCAGCCGGTTCTTTGCCGTGGGTGCGGTGGTGCCGCATCTGCGCGGGGCCGTGGGGGCGGTCGCGACCCAGGCCTTCGTCAGCCCGCTGTGGGGGGTGGAGGCGCTGCGCCTGCTGGCCGAGGGCTGCGCGCCGGACGCGATCATCGCCCGGCTGACGGCGATGGACGACGGCCACCCGCAACGCCAGTTGCATCTGGTGAATGCGGCGGGTGTGGCGGCGGCCCACACCGGCGCGGACTGCGTGCCGTGGTGCGGGCATGTCGTGGGCGATGGCGTCTCGGTCGCCGGCAACATGCTGGCGGGGCCGCAGGTGCTGGAGGCGATGCTCGCCGCCTATGACGCGGGCGCCGACCTGCCGCTGGCCGAGCGTCTGCTGGCTGCCCTGCAGGCCGGCGAGGATGCGGGCGGCGACAGGCGCGGTCGGCAGTCGGCGTCCCTCACGATCTGCCGCGATCAGGACTGGCCGTGGCTCGACATCCGCGCCGACGACGACGACGACCCGCTGGCCGAACTGCGCCGCCTGCATGCGGTGGCGCAGGAGCGCTACCTGCCGATGACCGAGGCGATGCCGACCCGCCAGAACCCCCACGGCACGCCCGACCGCGCCTCCGTCGACGCCCGCATCGCCGCGCTGGAGGCCGCGCGGGGCGGGCACACGGCCTCGCGCATGGTCCCGAGGCCGCAACGGGTTCCCTGACCGTCGCGGGCCGCCGTCTGTGCCCGCCGTCTGTTGCCGCCGTCTCAGGTCCTCTTCTCTGACCCTCGTCCGTGGCCCCTGCTCAGGCCCCCGTCTCGGTCTCCCGGCTCGGGAGGGGGCGGCGGCCCGCCCCGCCCTCTGCGGCAGGCCGCGGCGGCGGTCGGATCGCCACGGCGCGGGCCGGTCGTCGCGGTCGGGCCGATCGGCCCCGGATCACCCTCGGGTCGGGGCGGGGCGGTGAAAGATGTCGACCTCCACCGGCGCGGCGCCGTCGAAGCGCAGCCGCTGGCCGCCCTCGACCGTGCCGCCCAGCCGCCAGAACGAGGCGCCCGCATCGCCGTCGATCAGGTGGTGCACCGCATCCATCGCCCCCGGCGGCACCGGCCCCGAGGCCCTGGCCGCCATGATCGCGGCCTGGGCGGCGACGAACTGACTGCGTGTCAGGGTCGAGATGAACAGCCCCATGCCAAGCGCGTTCGCCATGAAGACGGCGGACGTCAGGATCAATAGACCCAACGACCCACGCAACGGCACCTCGAACAGCCAGACCGCCATGGCGACCGAGAGCGCCATGCCGCCCATACCAAGCACGAAATAGGGCAGCAGCTTGCCCAGCACGACCTCGCCGGGCCGCACGGGCGTGGCAAACAGCGCTTCCATCGTCCCGCGCTCCCACTCCCGCGCCATCACCAGCGCGGTCAGCAGCGCACCGATCAACGTCATGATGATCGCGACCAATCCGGGCACGATGAAGTCGCGGCTATCGACGCCCGGATTGTACCAGACGCGGCTTTGCAGCCGGAGCGTGCTTTTCGGCTCCGCGGGGTCTTCCAGCCGGCGCTGGCGCAGCCAGTTCTCCCAAGCGCCTTGCAGATAGCCCTGGAGAATGCGCCCACGGTTCGG
>NZ_NHSD01000120.1 GCF_016653255.1 Rhodobaculum claviforme | reverse complement strand
CGCACCCCTTCCCGCCGCCGCCCTGCCAGACCCCACGGCGAGTGCACTGGCGACCGCAATCGAAAACCTGCCCGACGGCTTCATGCTGCTTGATGCGGCGAATCGCGTCGTTCTGTGCAATGCACGGTACCGCGCGCTTCTCGCGCCGATCGCGGACACGCTGTTTCCGGGGGCGCGGTTCGCGGACATCCTGCGCGCCGGTCTCGCGCGGGGCATGTTCCCCGAGGCGCGCGGCCGCGAAGAGGCCTGGCTGGCCGAGAACCTCGCCCACCCCCCGCCCGAAGGTCAGGCCATGGAGATCGCCCTGTCCGATGGCCGCTGGCTGCGCATCCTCGAACAGCCGACCCCGGACGGCGGACGGGTCGGCCTGCGCATCGACATCACCGCCCAGGTCGCAAGCCGCCGCCGCGCCGAGACCGCCGAGGCCGAGGCCCGGCTGGCGCGCGCGCAACTCCTCAGCGCGGTGGAGGCGCTGCCCGACGGCTTCATCCTGTTCGACGCCGACGACCGGCTGGTGCTGTGCAACGCGCGGCAGCGGGCGCTCTTTCCCGGAATGGCGGACGCCTATGTGCCCGGCACCAGCTTTGCCGAGCTGTTGCGCCACGGCCTCGCGGTGGGGCAGTTCCGCGACACCGGCCCCGATCCACAGGCCTGGCTGGCCGCGCGCCTGGCCGAACGCGCGCTGCCCGCCACCAACCGCGTGCAGCGCATGGTCGGCGGACAGGTGCTGCGGGTGATCGACCGCGCCATGCCCAACGGAGGACGCGTCGGCCTGCGCATCGACATCACCGAACTGGTGGAGGCGCGCCGCGAACTGGCCGACATGATCGCGGGCGCCGACGCCGGCACCTTTCGCGCAGACCTCGACACCGGCGCGCTGATGGTCAACGCACGCTGGGCGGCGATGCTGGGCCACGACGCCGCCACGCTGGGGGCGATGACCCTGGACCGGCTGCGGGCGCTGACCCACCCGGAGGATCGCGCGCGGCTGGACCGCAGCCTGCTGGGCCGCCCACGCGGCCACTTCCGCACGCATGAGGCAGCCCGGGGCGAGGCCGAAGCGGACGCCGCCGACGCCGCAACCGACGCCACAGCCCGAACGGGGGCCCGAACGGGGGCCCGAACGGGGGCCAGTATCGGGGCCAGTATCGGGCCCAGCCCTGCGACCGACGCCCCCGCCGACGCAGGGCTCGCGATCGAGCTCCGGCTGCGCCACCGCGACGGGCGCGACGTGTGGGCGCTGATGCGCGCCCGTGTCACCGGACGCGATGCGCGCGGGCGGGCACGCACCGTCTCGGGGCTGACGCTGGACATCACCGACCGGCGGCGGCGCGAGGGGATCCTGCAGGCTGTCGCCTCGGCGGCCGAGCGCATCCTCGGCGGTGGCGACTGGCTGGCCGAACGCGCCACCATGCTGGCCGAGATCGGCCGCGCCGCCGACGTCGACCGCAGCTATTTCTTCGGCCTGCACCCGCCGGTCGATCCCGCCCTGCCGGACATGCCCTGGACCATCCGCCAGGAGGTGGAGTGGTGCCGCGACGGCATCACCCCGCAGATGGGCAACCCCGAGTTCGACACCCTGGACATGGCCGGTGCCGGTCTGACCCGGATGCAGGCGGCCTTTCGCACCGGGCAGCCCTTCGTCCTGCACGGCCGCGCCGACATGACCGCGGCCGAGCGCGCCGTGCTGGAGCCCCAGGGGATCGAGGCGCTGAGCCTGCATCCGGTCACGGTCGGCCACCGCATCGCGGGGTTCCTGGGCTTCGATCTGTGCCGCCACGACCCGGCCGGCTGGAGCGCGGACGCCACCGATGCGCTGGCCGCGGCCGCGCACATCTGTTCGGCCGCGCTGGACACCGCCGCCGCCCACGCCCGCCTGCGCGAGGCGCGCGACCGC
This sequence comes from Rhodobaculum claviforme, assembly GCF_016653255.1. Lineage (GTDB taxonomy): Bacteria > Pseudomonadota > Alphaproteobacteria > Rhodobacterales > Rhodobacteraceae > Rhodobaculum > Rhodobaculum claviforme. The sequence goes on along the minus strand of NZ_NHSD01000120.1, from coordinate 12,169 downwards.
GCCGAGGCCGCGAGCCGCAGCAAGTCCGACTTCCTCGCCACCATGAGCCACGAGATCCGCACCCCCCTGAATGGCGTGCTGGGCGTGGCCGAGCTGCTGGAAAGCGCCGTGACCGAGCCCGAGCACCACCGCATGCTGGGCATCATCCGCCATTCCGGACAGACGCTGCTGACGCTGCTCAACGACCTGCTGGACATGTCGCGGATCGAGGCCGGGCGGCTGTCGCTGGAACACGCCCCCTTCATCCCCGCCGCCGTCGCCCGGCGGCTGCGCGACATCCACGGGCTGGCCGCGCGCGACAAGGGGCTGGCGTTCGAGCTGACACTGGACGCGGGCTGCGACACACCCCGTCTGGGCGACGCGCACCGGGTGCAGCAGATCCTGCACAACCTGCTGGGCAACGCGGTGAAGTTCACCGCGGCGGGCCATGTTGCGCTGGCGCTGCGCGCCCCGCGCGGCGGGCCGCTGGTGATGCGCGTGCGCGACACCGGCATCGGCATGTCCGCCGACCAGCGCGCGCGCATCTTCGACAGCTTCACCCAGGCCGACACCTCGATCAGCCGCCGGTACGGGGGCAGCGGGCTGGGCATGTCGATCGTGCGGCGGCTGGTGGACCTGATGGGCGGCAGCATCCGCGTGGACAGCACACCGGGCGCCGGCACCACCGTCACCGTGTCGCTGCCGCTGCCGGTGCAGCCCGGGGCGGCGGAGGGTGCGGCCGCGCAGGCCAACGCCCCCGCGCCACGCAGCCTGTCGGGGCTGCGGGTGCTGGCCGCCGACGACAACGCGGCGAACCGCTTCGTGTTGGGGCGCATCCTCGGGCGGCTGGGGATCGAGGCGGTGATCGTGCCCGACGGAACTGCGGCGGTGGCGGCGGCGCGGGACGGTGGGTTCGATGCGATCCTGCTCGACATCTCGATGCCGGGGCTGGACGGACCCGGCGCGCTGCGGGCGATCCGCGCCGACCAGGCCGGCCGGGAGGGGCCGCCGATCCTGGCGGTGACGGCGAATGCCATGGCCGACCAGGTGGCCGACTACCTGTGCCAGGGCTTTGCGGCGCATGTGGCCAAACCCTTTGGCGTGGCCGATCTGCGCCGGGCGCTGGATGCGGTGCTGCCGGGCGGACCGTGACGCGCGATGCCCGCCCGGCGCGACCCCGCCGTGCGGTCGCACGCCCGGTTGGCCTTGGCTGCGCGGTCGGCTATCGTGCGACGGGGCAGGCATGCGGACCGCGCCCCGATGCGGGGCCTCAGGCGCGATGACGGCGCTCAGAAAATATCAACGGCTGGAATGTGACGGGCTGTGGCGCGCAGCGCCCGGCACGCAGCGTCGCGATGTGGTTGTGGCGTTTGGCGAGGCGTCGCTGATCCTGTCGGACGTGCGCAGCGGCGTGCCGCTGGCGCACTGGTCGCTGCCGGCGGTCACGCGGCGCAATCCCAGTGCCCACCCCGCGCTGTTCTCGCCCGATGCCGAGGCCGGCGAGACGCTGGAGATCGACGACACCGACATGATCGACGCGCTGGAGACCGTGGCCACCGCGCTGCGGCGCGGCGGGCAGGGCCGCGGGCGCATCCGACCCACGCTGACCGTCGGCGTGATGGTCGCGCTGGGGCTGGCGGTGCTGCTGTGGCTGCCGGGCGCGCTGGTGGATCACGCGGTGCGCACCCTGCCCGGTGCCACCCGCGCCGAGATCGGGGCGGCGATCCTCGGAGATCTGGCGCAGGCGGGCCACCCGGTCTGTGGCGCGCCGCTGGGCCTGCGGGCGCTGGGGCGGTTGCAGGACCGGCTGGGCGTGGGGCGACTGGTGGTCCTGGACGGCGACGGCGCCCCGGCGGCCCTGGCGCTGCCGGGGGGGATCGTCGCGCTGGGTCGCCCGATGATCGAATCCCACGACAGCCCTGAAATCGCCGCCGGGCACGCGCTGGCCGCCGCCACCCGGGCCGAGGCCGCCCCCCCCCTGCGCGCAGCCCTGCGCCACATCGGCACGCTGGGCACCCTGCGCCTGCTGACCACCGGAGAGGTCGAGCCGCGCGCCCTGCGCGGCCACGGCGCGGCGCGCATCGCCCGCCCCCTGCCGGCCGCCGATCCCGCCACGCTGCTGGCGCGCTTTGCCACCGCCGAGGTCCCCGTCGCGCCCTGGGCACGCGCAACCGGCGGCCCCCGCGCCGCCCGCCTGATCGAGGGCGATCCCTTCGGCGACACACCGCCCGTGCGACCGCTGCTCAGCGACAGCGACTGGGTCGCGCTGCAGGACATCTGCCAGCGCTGACACCGCGCCCCTTGCGGCGGGCCGCCCAGCGGCTAGGCTGCAGGCACAACCGCCCGGAGATGCCCATGGCCCTGACCTTCGCCGCGCCCGACGCCGGCGCCATTCCCCTGCACGCCGTCACCCCCGAAGGGCTGGAGGACTGGCTGACCACCCGCCCCGACCCGCAGCGCGGCTGGATCACCGCCCAGGGCTTCCGCGCCCGGCTGGGCCAGACAGTGGCGGTCCCCGACGCACAGGGCCGCATCATTGCCGCCGTGGTCGGGCGCGGCGATGCGGCGGCCCGGGCGCGCACCCGATTCGGACTGGCGCGGGCCGCCGCCACCCTGCCCGAGGGGACCTATGCCCTGATCGGCGATCTGCCCGATGACGAGCGCGACGAGGCCGCGCTGGGCTGGCTGCTGGCGGGCTACCGCTTTGACCGCTACGCCCGCCGGGCCGAGGCGCCGCGCGCCCGGCTGGTCGCCCCCGACGGCGTGGATGCGGCGGCGCTGCAGTCCCTTGCCGCCGCCGAGGCGCTGGCGCGCGACCTGATCAACACCCCGGCCAACGACCTCGGACCGGCCGAGCTTCAGGCCGCGATCGAGGGGCTGGCGGCCGACTTTGGCGCCACCTGCACCACCACCGAAGGTGAGGCGCTGCTGGCCGCCAACCTGCCGCTGATCCACGCGGTCGGGCGCGCCTCGCCCCGCGCGCCGCGGCTGATCGACATGGCATGGGGGGACAGCGGCCCGCGCCTGACACTGGTGGGCAAGGGGGTGGTGTTCGACACCGGCGGGCTGAACCTGAAGCCCGGTGCGTCGATGGGGTTGATGAAGAAGGACATGGGCGGGGCGGCGACCGCCATCGCGCTGGCGCGGCTGATCATGGCCGCGCGCTGGCCGGTGCGGCTGCGGCTGCTGGTGCCTGCGGTGGAGAACGCGGTGGCGGGCGGGGCATTCCGGCCCGGCGACATCCTGACCAGCCGCAAGGGCCTGACGATCGAGGTCAACAACACCGACGCCGAGGGGCGCCTCGTGCTCGCGGACGCGCTGGCGCTGGGGGCCGAGGACGCGCCGGAGGTCATGGTGTCGTTCGCCACGCTGACGGGTGCGGCGCGGGTCGCGCTGGGCCCCGAGCTGCCGGCGTTCTTCACCGACGACGCGGCGCTGGCCGAGGTCACGGTGGCAACCGGCGCGCGGCTTTCCAAGCGGGTCCGGGTGCGCTAAGCCCCCGGGCGTTCGGCAACAAGGACGGCAGCGATGAAATTCACCCTCTCCTGGCTCAAGGACCATCTGGAGACGGAGGCGCCGCTGTCGGCGATCCTCGACGCGCTCACCGATCTGGGCCTGGAGGTCGAGGAGGTGGACGACCCCGCCGACCGTCTGGGCGCGTTCTCCATCGCGCGGGTGATCGAGGCGGTCCAGCACCCCGACGCCGACCGCCTGCGGCTGTGCCGGGTGGAGACATATCCCGACGGCCCAGGCACCGCCCCGCAGGAGGTGCAGGTGGTCTGTGGCGCGCCCAACGCGCGCACCGGGCTGGTGGGGGTGTTCGCGCCCGTGGGCACCCATATCCCGGGCACCGGCGTGGACCTGAAGCCCGGCGTGATCCGCGGCGTCGAATCGAACGGGATGCTGTGTTCCGGACGCGAGCTGGAGGTTTCGGAGGACCACGACGGTATCCTCGACCTGCCTGCCGATGCGCCGCTGGGCGCGCGCTACATCGACTGGGCCGGGCTGAACGACCCGATGATCTACATCAAGGTCACGCCCAACCGGCCCGACGCGCTGGGCGTGCGCGGCATCGCGCGCGATCTGGCGGCGCGCGGGCTGGGTCGGCTGAAACCGCGCGCGATCGCGCCGGTGCCCGGGGCGTTTGCCTGCCCGGTATCGGTGACCATCGACCCCGCCCTGAAGGAGCGCGGCTGCCCGCTGTTCATGGGCCGGGTGATCCGGGGCGTGACGAACGGCCCCTCGCCGGCCTGGCTGCAGGCGCGGCTGCGGGCGATCGGGCTGCGCCCCATTTCGGCGCTGGTGGACATCACCAACTTCTTCACCTTCGACCTGAACCGGCCGCTGCATGTGTTCGACGCGGGCCTGATCCGCGGCAGCCTGCGCATCCACCCGGCGGCGGGGGGCGAGGAGCTCGCGGCCCTCAACGACAAGACCTACCGGCTGGCGCCGGGGATGATGGTGATCTCGGACGACGCGGGGGTGGAAAGCATCGCGGGCATCGTCGGTGGCGCGCCGTCGGGCGTGACCGAGGGCACGACGGATGTGTTCCTGGAATCCGCGTATTGGGACCCCATCACCATCGCCGCCACGGGCCGCGCGCTGAAGGTGAACTCCGACGCGCGGTACCGGTTCGAGCGCGGCGTGGACCCCGCCTTCACCGGCCCGGGGCTGGAGGCCGCCACCGCGATGATCCTGGAGCTGTGCGGCGGCACGGCGTCGGAGGTGGTCAGCGACGGCGCGGTGCCGGACACCGACCGCAGCTATGCCTTCGACCCCGCCCGCGTGGTCAGCCTGGTGGGCATGGACATTCCCGAGGACGACCAGCGCGCCACGCTGACCGCGCTCGGCTTCCGGCTGGAGGGGGATCGCGCCCACCCGCCCACATGGCGCCCCGACATCCTGGGCGAGGCCGACCTGATCGAGGAGGTCGCGCGCATCGCCTCGCTGACGAAGCTGGCCGCCCGGCCCATGGCCCGGCCGCAGCCCGGCGTGCCGCGCCCCGTCCTGACGCCGATGCAACGGCGCGAGGGGGCCGCGCGGCGCACCATGGCCGCGCTCGGCTTCAACGAGTGCATCACCTACAGCTTCATCGACGCGGACGCCGCCGCGCTGTTCGGCGGCGGGTCGGACGCGGTGCGGCTGGAAAACCCGATCTCGTCCGAGATGACGCATCTGCGGCCCGACCTGCTGCCGGGTCTGCTGCGTGCGGCGGCGCGCAACCAGACCCGCGGTCAGGGCGATCTGGCGCTGTTCGAGGTCGGCCCGGTGTTCACGGGCGGAGAGCCGGGCGAGGAGACGCTGGTCGCCACCGGCCTGCGCATCGGCCACGCAGGCCCGCGCGATCCCCACGCCAGCCGCCGCCCGGTGGATGTGTTCGACGCCCGCGCCGACGCCGAGGCGGTGCTCGCGGCCATCGGCGCCCCCGCCGCGCGGATCTGGCGCGGGACCGGCCCCGCCTGGCATCCGGGCCGCAGCGGCGCGCTGCGCCTTGGCCCCAAGCTGACACTGGCCGAGTTCGGCGAGGTGCATCCCCGTGTGCTGGCGGCACTGGACGTGAAGGGGCCGGCGGTGGCCTTCACCCTGCACATCGCAGCCGCCCCCCTGCCGCGCGCCCGCACCACCACGCGGCCCGCGCTGGCGGTGTCGGACCTGCAGGCGGTGGAGCGGGATTTCGCCTTCGTCGTGGCCTCGGACATCGAAGCGCAAGCGGTGCTGACGGCGGCCCAGGGCGCCGACAAGACGCTGATCGACAGCGTGCGGCTGTTCGATGAGTTCACCGGCCCCAAGGCAGAGGCGCAGATGGGCGAGGGCCGGAAATCGCTGGCGATCACCGTGCGGCTGCAACCGCGCGACCGCACCCTCACCGAGGCCGAGATCGAGGCCGTCGCCGCGCGCGTGGTGGACAAGGTTGCCAAGGCCACGGGCGGCACGCTGCGCGGCTGAGGCGCGCTCAGTCGCGGGTCGTGTCGTGGGCGGGCGTCTTTTCGGTCCGCACATAGGCGCGGCCGATCATGTGGGCCGCAATCGGCGCGGTCAGCAGCAGGAACAGCACCGTGGCGATGGTCTTGGCCACCACCGGCATGGTGCCCAGCACCAGGGCCATCGCCGCCAGCACCAGGATCGAGCCCAGCGTGCCCGCCTTGGTCGAGGCATGCATCCGCGTCAGGAGATCGGGATAGCGCAGGATGCCGATGGCGGCTATCAGCGTGAACCCCGCGCCCGCAAGCACCAGAAGTCCGGCGAGAACCTCAATCATCGGCGCCCTCCTTCGTGGCGGCCGCGGGTCCGGTGTCGCGGTCCCGCTCGTAGCGGCGTTCGGCATAGCGCGCCAGCGCGACCGTCGCCAGGAACCCGATCAGGGCCAGCACGATGGCCACGTCCAGAAACGACGCATCCCCGGTGTACACCGCATAGATGCCGCAGAACACGATGATGGTGATCGTCATCATGTCCAGCGCCACCACCCGGTCCGCCAGGCTGGGTCCCAGCGCCAGCCGGACAAAGCCGATGGCCAGCGCCGCCATCACCATCACGAAGCCGATGGTCACGCACCAGTCGAGAAAATCCGCCGGGCTCATGGGTGAAAGGCCTCCAGCACCATGCGTTCCATGCCGCTTTTCAGGTTGGCGATCTCGGCCTCGGGGTCGTCTGCGAACATCGCGTGCACGATCAGTTCGGAGCGATCCTCGGAGACATCCACCGACAGCGTGCCGGGGGTCAGCGAGATCAGGTTGGTCAGGGTCAGGATCTCCATGTCGGTCTTGACGTCCAGCGGCATGGTGATGATGCGCGGCGTGTTGCGCGGCACCGGGCGCAGCACATCGGCCGCCACCTTGACCGACGACAGGAACAGCTCCCAGAAGAAATAGGCCGTCAGCCGGGAAATCCGCCACACCCGCAGGAAGTAGAACCGGTCCATCCCCACCAGCGGCTGCACGATCCACAGCGCGAAGAAGCCGAACACCAGCCCCGTCACCAGCCCGCCCAGCGAGAAGTCCCCCGTCATCGCCGCCCAGCAGAACGCCAGCAGGAAGTTGTAGACAAACGGGTTCATGGCGCCATCCCCCGCACACCCAGCACCGTGTCCACATAGTCGGTGGGCGACAGGAGCTGCGCCGCCGACACCTCGGCGAATTGTACGAAGGGTTCGGGGAACAGGCCGATGCCCACCGTCATGGCCGCCAGCCCCACGATGGGGATCATCATCGGGATGCGGACGGCGGCCGGAATGCGCTCCGGCACCGGCTCGATCCCGTCGGGGTGCGGCTTCCAGAAGGCCATGCCCCAGATCTTGGTCATCGAGAAGATCGTGAGCAAGCCCACCAGCAGCGCAAAGAAGGTGATGACCCAGGCCTGAAGCTCGATCGAGGCCATGACGATCAGGTACTTCGCCCAGAACCCCGACAGCGGCGGAAAGCCCGCCAGCGAGAACGCCGGCACGATGAACAGCGCCGCCAGCCACGGCGAGGACTTGTAGAGCCCCCCGATCCGGTTGAGGTCGGTGTCCCCCGTCAGCTTCTGCGCCACGCCCGCGACCAGAAACAGGTTCGCCTTCACGATGATGTGGTGCACGAGATAGAACACCCCCCCCATCAGCGCCAGCGGCGTGAACAGCGCCAGCCCCAGCGTCATGTAGCCGATCTGGCTGATGATGTGGAAGCTCAGGATCTTGCGGAAGTCGGTCTGTGCGGCGGCGCCCAGAACGCCGGTCACCATCGTCAGCACCGACACCCAGATCAGGATCTCGTGGGTGAAGCCCACGTCGCCCACGAACACCAGCGTGAACATCCGCATCAGCGCATAGACACCGACCTTGGTCAGCAGCCCGGCGAACACCGCGGACACCGCGAAGCTGGGCGTGTGGTAGGACGCGGGCAGCCAGAAGAACAGCGGGAACACCGCCGCCTTCACCCCGAAGCCCACCATGAACATCATGGCAATCACGGTCACGAGGCCCTGGTTCTCCACCGCCGCCACCGCGCCGCGCAGGTCGGCCATGTTCAGCGTGCCGGTCAGGCCGTAAAGCAGCCCGATCCCCGACAGGAACACCAGCGTGGAGATCAGGTTGAGCGCGACATACTTGATCCCCGCGTCAAGCTGCGCCTTCGATCCCCCCAGTACCAGAAGGCCGAAGGACGCGATCAGCATCACCTCGAACCAGACATAGAGGTTGAACAGATCGCCCGTCAGGAACGCCCCCGTGACGCCCGCGATCAGCACCTGGAACAGCGCGTGATAGCCCAGCCGCTCCAGCCGCGCCTCGATCTCGCCCATGGCATAGATGGCGGTGGCAAGGCCGGTGATCGCGGTGATCACCACCATCACCGCCGACAGGTAGTCGGCCACCAGCGTGATCCCGAACGGCGCGTCCCAGTTCGACATCTGCCCGGCGATCACACCTTCGCGCAGCACCGCCGACATCAGCAGCCCGGACGCGATCAGCGACCCGATGGAGCCGGCCAGCGAGATCCACTTCCCCTCCGCCCCGTTGCGCCACAGATAGGCCAGCACCGCCGTCGCGAAGGGGATGGCGATGGGAAAGACCAGAAGCCAGCTCATGCGCGGGTCTCCTCACCGCCCTCGACGGGTTCGGCCTCGCGCATCTCCTCGGTCTCCAGGGTGCGCAGGCGGCGATAGGCCTCGAACGCAAGCGCCAGCGTGAACGCAAGCAGGCCGAAGCCGATCACGATGGCCGTCAGCACCAGCGCCTGCGGCAGCGCGTTGCCCACCACGCCGGTGGGCGCGGACGCCCCCTCGGGCACCAGCGCGGGCGCGCCCTCGGTCATGCGGCCCGAGGCGAAGATCACCAGGTTGGCCGCGTTCGACAGCAGGATCAGCCCGAACAGGAAGCGCAGGAAGCTGGGCGCCAGCATCAGATACACCGATGCCGCGACCAGCACGCCCACGATGATGGCGGTCAGGGATTCCATCAGACCTCCTCCTCGAAGGCGCAGGCCAGCGACACGATGGAGCCAAGCACCACCAGATACACGCCGACGTCGAACACCAGAACCGTGTTGGGCCGAACCACGGCGGTGGCATAGCTGTCGCCACCGACCCACCACCACTGTCCGGTAAAGAACGGATCGCCGAACAGGATCGACACGAACCCCGAGGCCAGCGCGATCAGCAGCCCGACCATCGCCAGCGCCTCGGGGCTGACGCGCAGCGCCGCCTTGGCCTGCGTCGTGCCGCAGGCCAGCATGTAGACGATGAAGCCCACCGCCGCGATCAGCCCGCCGATGAATCCGCCCCCCGGCAGGTTGTGGCCCCGCAGCAGCATGAAGACCGAAAACACCAGAAGCAGCGCCACCAGGATGCGGGCGCCGGCGGAAAAGATGATGGAGTTCACTTGTTCTCCTCCTCGGCGGCGTCACCGGACCGGCGCACCAGCGACCGACCGCCCTTGAGCAGCGCATAGGCCCCGAGCGCCGCGACCACCACGACCGCGATCTCGCCGAATGTGTCGAGGGTGCGGAAGTCGACCAGGATGACGTTGACGATGTTGCGCCCATGGGCGTCGGGATAGCTGGAGGCCTCGAAGAACTCCGTCAGGCGGCGGTCGAAGGGGGCCTGGGTGACCAGCATCAGCACCACCGTCGTGGCCGCGCCGACCCCCACCGCCAGCACCGCGTCCAGCGGGCGGTGGCGCTGGACCCCCTCGCGGTCCAGCATCGGCAGCTTGAGGGCCGCGACAGCGAACAGCACGACGATCAGCAGCTCCACCAGAAGCTGGGTGATGGCCACGTCGGGGGCGGAATAGATGATGAAGATCAGCGCGACCCCGATCCCCACGACCCCCAGCGCCACGATCGCCGTAACCCGGGACGACGTCAGAAGCGTCGCCACCGTCCCCGCGACGATCAAGCCCGCAACCCCCCATTCGCGCACCGACAGCCCCGCCAGCGCCAGCTCCAGCCCGCCCACGTTGCGGGCAAGCAGCCCCGACACGATGGCCGCCAGCAGCACCCCGAAGGTCACGAACATGTAGTCCCGCAGCCGCCCGGTCTGGATGATGCGGGTCTGGCCCTTGGCCACGGCCATGAAATGCTCCAGCAGGCGGTCCCAGCCGGCGTCGAAATCCGGGCCCCGCGCCTCCAGCCGGGCAATGCGCTCGCGCAGGGTCTGATGGCGCAGGTACAGCACCGCCCCAAGCGCCAGCGTCACGACGCTGAGCAGCAGCGGCAGGTTGAACCCCGCCCACAGCTTCAGCCGTCCACCGGTGTCGGGCGTGCCCATCACCGCGTTCACCGCAGGTTCGATGATCAGCGCGGCCAGCCCCGGAAGCAGGCCGAACGCCAGACCCAGAACGGCCAGAATCACCGGCCCCAGCAGCATCGCCCAAGGCCCTTCATGCGGCACACGCGGCAACCGTCCCTGCGGGCCGAAGAACGGCCGCCACGCAACGATCGCCGCCACCGCCACCATCAGCGCATTGGCCGCCAGCGCGAGCAGGATCACCAGCGGCCAGAGCGGCGAGCCGGTGGCCCCGGAATACGCCACCTCCTTGGCGATGAAGCCGAGGAACGGCGGGATGCCGGCCATCGACAGCGCCGCCAGCGCCGCCGCCAGCGCCGTGATCGGCATCACCCGCGCCAGCCCGCCCAGCACATCGGCATCCCGCGTGCCGGTGGCATGGTCCACCAGCCCGATGGTCAGGAACAGCGCCGCCTTGTAGAGCGAATGCACGAACAGGAACGCCATCGCCCCGGTGATGGCATAGCCCGAGCTTCCGCCCAGCAGCATCGTCAGCGTGCCCAGCGCCATCAGCGTGGTGTAGGCCAGCGTCTGCTTCAGGTCGATCTGGCGCAGCGCCATGATGGAGGCGAACACCGTGGTCACGCCGCCAAACAGCGTCAGCGTCCACAGCCAGACCTCGGAGCCCGACAGGCTGGGATGCATCCGCGCCAGCAGATAGATCCCCGCCTTCACCATGGTGGCCGAGTGCAGATACGCCGACACCGGCGTGGGCGCCGCCATCGCGTTGGGCAACCAGAAATGAAACGGCACCTGCGCGGATTTGGTGAACGCGCCCAGCAGCACCAGGATCAGGATCGGCAGGTACCACGCGCTGCCTGCCAGGCTGCCACCCGCGTTCAGCACCGAGATCTCGAACGTGCCCTGTGTCAGGCCCAGCAGGATGAACCCCGCCAGCAGCGCCAGCCCCCCCGCCGCTGTCAGCAGCAGCGCCTGCAACGCGTTGCGGCGCGATTTCGGATCGGCATGGCTGAAGCCGATCAGCAGGTACGAGGTGAAGGTCGTCAACTCCCAGAACACGAACAGCGCGATCAGGTTGTCGGCCAGCACCAGCCCCAGCATCGACAGCATGAACAGGAACAGATACAGCGCGAACCGCGCGAACTGCTTGTGCCCGGCCAGATACCGCGCCGCATACAGCATCACCAGCGCCCCGATTCCGGTGATCAGCAGCGCGAACATCAGGCTGAGGCCATCGAGCCAGAAGCTGAGCGTCACCTGAAGCGAGGGGATCCAGTCCCAGGCCCAGCGGATGGACCCTCCGGCGGCGATGGTGGGCGCGTGGCCCAGAAACCAGACAAACAGTGCCGCGGTGATCGCGGCCGGCGCGATGCCCGCAAAGGTGATCCAGGGGGCGTTCGGGTCGGTATCTTCGGCCATCGTCCCTCGTGTCCGTTGCGGCGTGCCCGACGCGGCGGGCGACCTGACTATCCTGCCTGCGCGACCCGTATCGGGCGTCCCGCGGGCGACATGTCGCATGTCCCCGGCGAATTCGCAACGCCACGGCGTGCACGGCGTTGCGAAGTCCACCTAGGGGATCGGCCCCGGGCCGCAACGGCTTGTGGCGCGTCCGGCCCGGTTTCCTGCCGGTTTTCCACGCGAAGCACCGGGGCGTGCACAAATTTCAGGCGAAACCTCGGCGCTGGCGCAGCAGCCCCCAGCAGCACACCGCCGCGACCAGCGCCATGGCCATCGCCACGCCGATCAGCGCAGGACCGCCGCCCGCCTCGAACGCCACTGCTGCCAGGAACGGTGCGGCCGCGGCCCCCAGCAGCGGCGCCACCGCGATCGCCCCCGAGATCCGCCCGAACCCCCGCGCGCCCAGCGCCTGTGCCGTCAGCACCGGGCGCAGGATGCTCATCAGCCCCGCCGCCACACCTTGCAACGCGGCAAAGGCAAAGATCAGCCCCGGCGCCAGCCCCGCCAGCCA
>NZ_NHSD01000119.1 GCF_016653255.1 Rhodobaculum claviforme | reverse complement strand
GGCCGGGCCGGGGTGCCTTGGCCGCCGGGCCGGGCGCAGACCGCCCGGCGGCGGTGGCGCGCCCGGACGGCGCGGCGGCCTCCTTGCGCATGCTCAGCGCGATGCGCTTGCGGGTGGTGTCGACCTCCACAACGCGGACCTTGACCACGTCGCCGGCCTTCACGACCTCATGCGGGTCCTTGACGAAGCGGTCGGCGAGCTGACTGACGTGGACCAGCCCATCCTGATGCACGCCCACATCGACGAAGGCGCCAAAGGCCGCGACGTTGGTCACGGTGCCTTCGAGCATCATGCCGGGGCGCAGGTCGCCGATCGCCTCCACCCCGTCGGCAAAGCGCGCGGTGACGAAGGCGGGGCGGGGGTCGCGGCCGGGTTTCTCCAGCTCCGACAGGATGTCGCGCACGGTGGGCAGGCCGAAGCGGTCGTCCACGAACTCCTGCGCGCGCAGGCCGCGCAGCGCCTCGGGGGCGGCCATGATGGCGCGGATGTCGCGGCCGCAGGCGGCGACGATGCGGCGGGCGAGGTCATAGGCCTCGGGGTGGACGGCCGAGGCATCCAGCGGCTCCTTGCCGTCGCGGATGCGCAGGAAACCCGCGCACTGCTCGAACGCCTTGGGCCCCAGCCCCTGCACCTTCAGCAGCGCACGGCGGGTGGTAAAGGCCCCCGAGGCATCGCGGTGCGCCACGATGTTGCGCGCCAGCGTCGGCCCCAGCCCCGCGACATGAGTCAGCAGCGGCGCCGAGGCGGTGTTGAGGTCCACCCCAACGGCGTTCACCGCATCCTCCACCACCCCCTCCAGTGCGCGGGCAAGGCGGCGCTGGTCGACGTCGTGCTGGTACTGGCCCACGCCGATGGACTGCGGCGCGATCTTGACCAGCTCGGCCAGCGGGTCCTGCAGGCGGCGCGCGATCGACACCGCGCCGCGCAGGCTGACGTCGAGGTCGGGAAACTCCGCCGCCGCCAGCTCGGAGGCGGAGTAGACCGAGGCGCCGGCCTCCGACACCACCACCCGCAGCGGGCGGGGGGCGCCGTCGGGCAGGGCGGCCAGCGCCTCGGCCACGAAGCGCTCGGTCTCGCGGCTGGCGGTGCCGTTGCCGATGGCGATCAGCGCGATGCCGTGGCGGGTGACCATCTCGCGCAGGGTGCGCGCGGCGCCGGTGACGTCCGTTCGGGGCGGGAACGGGTACAGGGTGGCGGTACCCAGAACCTTGCCGGTGGCGTCCACCGCCGCCGCCTTCACCCCCGTGCGGATGCCGGGGTCGAGGCCCAGCGTCGCGCGCGCCCCCGCAGGCGCCGCCAGCAGCAGGTCGCGCAGGTTGCGGGCGAAGACCTCGATGGCGGCCGTGTGGGCGCGCTCGCGTAGCTCGGCCATCATCTCCAGATGCATCGAGAGCGACAGCTTCACCCGCCAGGCCCAGGCCGCGACCTTGCGCAGCCACGCATCGCCGGGGCCGTCGCCCCGGATGCCGATGGTGGCGGCGATGATGGCCTCGGGGGTGTCGGCGGTCTCGGGGGCGATCTCGACGCTGACGATCTCTTCCTTCTGGGCGCGCAGGATCGCAAGGGCACGGTGGGCGGGGATGGCCGAGAGCTTCTCGCGGTGGTCGAAATAGTCGCGGAACTTGGCGCCTGCGTCCTCCTTGCCGGGGATCAGGCGGGCGGTGACGAGGGCATCCGTGCGCATCACCTCGCGCAGACGGGCGAGCAGGGGGGCGGTCTCCGACAGCTCCTCCACGGCGATGTCGCGGGCGCCGTCCAGCGCGGCCTTGGTGTCGGCGACCGTGTCCGACAGATACGCCGCCGCCAGCGTCTCGGGCACGGCGGCGCGGTCGGTCTGGATGGCGCGCAGAAGCGGCTCCAGCCCGTTTTCGCGCGCGATCATCGCCTTGGTGCGGCGCTTGGGCTTGAACGGCAGGTACAGGTCCTCGAGCGTGGCCTTGCTTTCCGCCCCGGCCAGCGCGCGGGCCAGATCGTCGGTCATCCGGCCCTGATCGGTGATGGATTTCACGATGGCCGCGCGCCGCGCCTCCATCTCGCGCAGATAGCCCAAGCGGTCGGCCAGCAGGCGCAGCTGCGTGTCATCGAGGCCCCCCGTCGCCTCCTTGCGGTAGCGCGCGACGAAGGGGACGGTGGCGCCACCGTCCAGCAGATCCACGGCGGCGCGGACCTGTTCGGGGCGCGCGGCGATGTCGGTGGCAAGGGTGCGCAGGATGCGGGCGTCGGTGGTCAAGGCAGGCTCCGTGTCCGGGGAGGGGAGAGTCTAGCGCCCGGGGCGCGGGTGCGGAAGGGGCATCACCGCGCGCGGCGCCACGCAGAGGCCAGCGTCCACACCAGCAGCAGGGCCGCCACCGCCAGCAGCCCCGCGCTGATGGGCCGTTCGAGAAAGATCATCGGATCGCCGCGCGACACCGTCATCGCCCGGCGCAGGTACTGTTCGGCCAGCGGCCCGAGGATGAAGCCCAGCAGCAGCGGCGCAGGCTCGAACCTGAGCAGGCGCATGCCATAGCCCACCGCGCCGAAGATCAGCACCACCCAGATGTCGAACACCGAGTTGCGGATGGAAAACACCCCGATGCAGATGAACACCAGAATCGCGGGGTAGAGCAGCCGGTACGGCACCCGCAGGATCGAGATCCAGACCCCGATCAGTGGCAGGTTCAGCACCAGAAGCATCAGGTTGCCCAGCACGAAGCTGGCCACGAGGCCCCAGAACAGCGCGGGTTGCGCCTCGATCAGGCCGGGGCCGGGGATGATGCCGTGGATGATCAGCGCGCCCAGCATGAGCGCCAGCACCGCGTCGCCGGGGATGCCCAGCGTCAGGGTGGGGATGAAGGCGGTCTGGGCGGCGGCGTTGTTGGCGGCCTCGGGGGCGGACACGCCTTGAATCGCGCCGCGCCCGAACCGCGAGGGGTCGCGCGCCACGCGCTTTTCCACCGCATAGGAGACGAAGGCCGCGATGGACGACCCCGTGCCCGGCAGCGCGCCGAAGCCCGCGCCCACCCCCGCGCCGCGCCCCATCGCCGGCAGGGCTGCGCGCCAGTCGGCGCGGGTGGGGATCATCTCGCGCCATCTGGGCGTGCGGGCGACCGGGGCACCGCCGCGGGCGGCGTTGGCGATGACCTCGGACACGCCGAACAGCCCCATCGCCATCGCCACCAGCCCGATCCCGTCGGCCAGTTCCGGCATCCCGAAGACAAAGCGGAAGGTGCCGGTCTGCAGGTCGGTGCCCACGGTGCCGAGGCTCAGCCCCAGCGCGACCATGATCAGCCCGCGCAGCGCGGAGCCCTGCGTCAGCAGCGCCGCCGCCATCAGCCCCAGCACCATCAGCGCGAAATACTCCGGCGCCTGGAACGCCATCGCCCCGCGCGCAAGCAGCGGCGCGAAGCCCGCCAGCAGCACCACCCCCACGACCGAGCCGAAGAAGGACGCGATCGTGGTGATGAACAGCGCCACCCCCGCGCGACCCTGTTGGGCCATGGGATAGCCGTCCAGCGTCACCACCGCCGCCTGCGGCGTGCCCGGCAGCCGCAGCAGGATCGAGGCGGTCGAGCCGCCGTACTGCGCGCCATAGTAGATGCCCGCGAGCATGATCAGCGCCTCGGTCGGTGGCACATGATAGGTGATCGGCAGCAGCATCGCGATCGCCGCCATCGCCCCGATCCCCGGCAGCACCCCGATCAGGGTGCCCAGCGTCACCCCCAGCAGGCAGAACGCCAGCGCCATCGGCGACAGCGCCGTCTGGAAGCCCAGCGCGAGGTTGGAGACCAGATCCATCACCCCAGCCCCGTGAATGCCGGCAGCGGCAGCCCCAGACCCAGCCGGAAGATGCCCCACGACAGAATCGCCAGCACGCCCGCCAGCACAAGCGTGGCGCCCGGCCGCATCAGCCCCGAGCCCTGCGCCGCGATCACCACCAGCCCCGCCACCGCCGGCACCAGACCCGCGCGCGGCAGCAGCAGCGCGAACGCCGCGATCCCGCTCAGCACCGCCAGAAGGGCGCGGGGGTCGGCGCGGTCGGTGTCGGCGGGGGCCTCGCGCCACAGCGACAGCCCCGCCAGCGCCGCGCCCATCGCCGCCATCCACCCGCCCAGCAGCGTCGGGAAATATCCCGGCCCCATCCGCCGCGCGCTGCCCATGGCATAGCCCGCCGCCTCGGCCATCACCCACAGGCCCAGCGCCAGCGCGAGGACGCCGCCGATCACGCCGGGACGGGCCAGGCGCCGCCGCAGCGACGGCGCCCGGCCGGGTGCGTCACTCATTCAGCAGGTCGGCGGCTTGCAGCACGGCGCGCCAGCGCGGGGTTTCCTCCGCGATGCGGGCCTCGAACTCGGCCGGGGTCATCTGCACGGGCTGGAAGCCCAGCGCGCTGATGCGTGCCTGCATGTCGGGATCGGCCAGCAGCTCGGCCAGCGCGCCGTAGAGGGTATCGATGACCGCGTCGGATACGCCGCCGGTGGTGACCAGCGCGTTCCATGCCTCGGCCTGCACGCCGTCGACGCCCAGCTCGGCAAAGGTCGGGACGTCGGCCACGATGTCCATCCGCTCGGCCGAGGTCTGCGCCAGCAGCCGCAGCGTGCCTGCCTCGGCGTGCGAGAGCACCGCCAGCGGCGGCATGGTGGCCATCTGCGCCTCGTTCCCGATCACCGCCTGCACCGCCTCGGGCGAGGAGGTGTAGGGGATATGCTCCACCTCCGTGCCGCTTGCCAGCGCCACCATCTCCATCGCCAGCTGCGAGATCGACCCGACCCCGATGGAGGCGTAGTTGTAGGCGCCCGGATCGGCGCGCAGCAGATCGAGCAGCTCCTCCAGTGTCTCCACCTCCAGATCGGCGTTGACGGCCAGCACGCTGGGCTGCGTGCCCAGCATGGTCACGGGGCGGATGTCGGTGGCGGGATCGTACATCAGATCCATGCGCATGGGGTTCACGATCAGCGGCCCCGGAATGGTCACGCCCAGCGTGTAGCCGTCGGGGTCGGCCTGGGCCACGGCGTCGAGGCCGATGTTGCCGCCCGCGCCGGGCCGGTTGTCGACGACGAACGGCTGGCCGAAGCGTTCCTGCAGGCCCTCGGCCACGGCGCGCGCCAGCAGATCGGGGGTCGATCCCGCGCCGAAGCCCACCACGACGGTGACGCTGCGGGTGGGCCAGTCCTCGGCCTGGGCGGTCGCGGGGACGAGGGCGGCCGTGGGGGCCAGGGCGGCCACGGCGGCCAGTGCCACGAATTTGTTCATCTTTTCCTCCGGTTTCGGGGTCGCGCGGGCGCCCCCTCCCTGCCGCCGTCTTTAGCGCCGGGCCGGGGCCGTCCGCAAGCAAGGCTGCGGGCCGGTCGCGGTCCGCGCTGCCGCCCCGGCCCCCGTCGGCGCTGCCGTCCCGGTCAGTGCGACATCAGCACCGGCAACCGGGCATCCGCAAGGATGTCGCGGGTCACGCCGCCCCACAGGTCCTCGGTGAACTTGCTGTGCTCATAGGCGCCCATCACCAGCATGTCCGCGCCGGTGTCGCCGCAGGCATCGAGGATGGCGCGCGTGGTGCGCCCGCGCGGCGCGGTGCGGTAGATGCGGCTTGCCTCGAGGCCGTGGCGGTGCAGCAGGCCGACCACGTCGTCGCCGGCCTCGGGGGCGGGTTCGGGGGTGGCGGCGATGGTCAGCACCGTCACCTTGCGCACCCCGCCTAGCACATGCAGCATGTCACCCAGTGCGCGCGCCGCCGCGCGCTTGCCGTCCCAGGCCAGCAGCATGTGTTCGGGCAGTTGCCCGTCATAGGCGTCGGGCACGGCGATGATGGGCCGACCGCTGCGCAGGGCCATGACGTCGGGGCGCACCTCGGCGTGTTCGCGGCCCACTTCGGCGGCATGGCGGCTCATCACCACGAGGTCATAGGCGCGCGCGCGCTGCGGCAGGCTCAGGTCTTCCATCTCGTGCAGGTCGATGAAGCTGGCGGCCTGCGGGTCGCCCCCGGCGGCAACGCGCGCCTCGAAGTCGGCGCGGATGATGCGGGCGGCCTCGTCCTCGCGATTCGCCAGCATGTCGGCGACGGTGCGGCCGAGAAAGGCACGGTGGCGCGTCTCCAGCGGCATGCGGCCGTGCCACACCACCCCGGTCAGGTACGCGCCGTGGCGGCGTTGCAGTTGCAGCGCCAGTTGCAGCGCGGTGCAGCTGTGCGGATCGCCGGAGAACGCGGCGAGTATACTCTTCAATGGCATGGCGGTGATCCTCCTCCCCGCGGGTTCCCGCCGCTCCTGTCGGCCGGAGGCTCGTCGTAGCACGTTCCCATCCCGTCGGGCGAGAGGGGGTTTGATGCCGAAGCGCGATGTCAAGCCCCCGGCGGCGTGCGCGACACAAACACGCCGTCATGGGCTGGGACGGCGCAACAATGCACAAAAACATTGCTAAACTATGTTGCGACCCTTGCGCGGACAATCTACACAAACCGTCTCGACCGACTGCGGTCCATCCCCACCGAGGAGACACGATCATGTTGACCAGCCTCCCCCGTCGCGTTGCAATCGGCCTTGCCGCCACCGCAGCCCTTGCCGCGGCGATGCCCGCGCAGGCCCAGGACTGGCAGCCCAGCCGCCCGGTCGAGATGGTGATCATGGCCGGACAGGGCGGCGGGGCCGACCGTCTGGCGCGGCTGTTCCAGTCGATCATCCAGCAGGAAGGCCTGGCGCGGCTGCCGTTCATGCCGGTCAACAAGGGGGGCGGCTCGGGCGCCGAGGCGCTGCGGTACCTCAAGGACAACGAGGGCAACCCGCACATCATCATGGCGACGCTGAACAGCTACTTCACGACGCCCGACCAGACCGACATCGGTGTCGACATCGAGGAGTTCACGCCGCTCGCGCGGATGGCCGTGGACACCTTTGCGCTGTGGGTCAACGTCGACAGCGGCATCGAGACGCTGGAGGACTACGTCGAGGCGGTGCGCGCCGCCGACGGCAGCTGGCGGATGGGCGGCACCGGATCGGGCCAGGAGGACAGCCTGGTGACCGCGTTGCTGGAGGCCGAGTTCGACATCACCCACACCTATGTCCCGATGGGCGGGGGCGGTGACGTGGCCACCGCGCTGGTGGGCGGCCACATCGACGCCACCGTCAACAACCCCTCCGAGGCGATGAGCTTCTGGCAGGCGGGGCGGGTGCGCCCGATCGCGCTGCTGACCGACGAGCGGCTGGAGAGCATGCCCGGCGTGCCGACGTTCATCGAGCTTGGCTACGATCTGGAATACTACATGCAGCGCAGCTTTGTCGCGCCGGGCGGGCTGAGCGAGGCGCAGCAGGCCTATTACGTCGACCTGCTGGAGCGGCTGAGCCAGTCCGAGACCTGGCAGAGCTATGCCGCCGAACAGGCGCTGCTGACCGACTTCCTCAGCGGGGACGAGCTTCAGGCCTATTTCGTCGAGCAGCGCGAGTTGCACCGCCAGATCCTCGCGTCGCTCGAAGACCAGTCCTGATCCGGCGGCAGTCGGATGGCGGCGGGCGCGGCATCGGCCGCGCCCGCTTCTGCCATGGCCGCCCCGCCGCCGCGCCGGGGCGCCCTGCGCACCGGTCGTGATGTCCCTGACCGCCAGCATCGAAGGATTCCCCATGCTCAAGGCCGTCCTGAAAGCCGAAAGCCTCATCGCCCTCGGGCTGATGGGGTTGTCCGTCTATTTCATGTGGCATGCCGTGGAGTTGCCGACCACCTGGGACGGCCGGCGCGGTCCCGGCGGCGGGGCGTTCCCGTTCTGGCTGTCCGCGATCATGCTGGCGGCGTCGACCGGGGTGCTGGTGCGCACGGTGCTGGCCGAGGTGCGCCTGCCGGACCCGCGGCCGTTCTTCGAGCCGGGCATGATCGGTCCGGTGGTGGCGGTGACGCTGGCGCTGACGATCACCATCGCGCTGATGTCGGTGGTGGGGACCTATGTGGCGGTGCCGCTGTTCATGCTGTGGTACCTGCGGTTCTTTGGCCGCAACTCGTGGCGGGTGACGGTGCCGCTGGTGGTGGGCACGCCGATCGTGCTGTTCTTCTTCTTCGAGGTGGCGCTGCTGATCCTGCTGCCCAAGGGGATCACCGAGCCGCTGTTTTTCCCGCTTTACGCCATTTTCTTCTGAGGTCGCGCCATGGAAGTGCTTTCGCTGCTCGGACAAGGCTTTGCGACATCGCTGTTGCCGCTCAACATCGGCATCGTGATCGTGGGGGTCACGCTGGGGCTGTTCATCGGCGCGATGCCGGGGCTGGGGTCGGTCAACGGGGTGGCGATCGTGCTGCCGCTGACCTTCATCGTGCCGCCCGCGTCGGCCATCATCTTCCTCGCCGCGCTTTACTACGGGGCGATGTACGGGGGCGCGATCAGCTCCATCCTGCTGGGCATTCCGGGGTCCTCGACGGCGGTGGCGACGACCTTCGACGGGCGGCCCATGGCGCAGCAGGGCCGCGCGGGTCTGGCGCTGATCGCGGCGGCGGTGGCGTCGTTCGTGGGCGGCACGATCTCGGTGGTGCTGTTCACGGTCTTTGCCATGCCGCTGGCGGAGCTTGCGTTGAAGTTCGGCCCGGCCGAGAACTTTGCGCTGGTGTTGCTGGCGTTCACGACCTTCGTGGGGTTGGGGGGCGATGACGCCTTCAAGACGGTGGCGATGATCTGTCTGGGACTGGTGCTGTCCACCGTGGGCCTCGACCTGATCTCGGGGCAGCCGCGGCTGATCTTCTTCGACATGCCGGGATTCTATGCCGGGATCTCGTTTCTGGTGCTGGCCATCGGCGTCTATGGCATCGGCGAGGTCCTGTGGACGGTCGAGCGCTCCAAGGTGGAGCCCACGGTGACGCCCGCCAAGGTGACCTGGGCCGAGATGCGCGCGGGTTTTGCCGTGCTGTCGCGAACCTGGAAGACGATGGGCGTGGGCTCGGTCATGGGGTTCTTTGTCGGCATGCTGCCGGCGGCGGGGGCCACGCCGGCCTCGCTGATGGCCTATGGCATCGCAAAAAGCACCTCGCGCGAGCCTGACAGCTTCGGCAAGGGCAATGTGGAGGGCGTGGTCGCACCGGAGACGGCCAACAACGCGGCCTCCACCGGTTCGCTGCTGCCGATGCTGTCGCTGGGCATTCCCGGCTCGCCCACCACGGCGCTGCTTCTGGGCGGCATGGTGATGTGGGGTCTGACGCCGGGGCCGATGCTGTTCGTCGAACAGGCGGATTTCGTGTGGGGGCTGATCTCGTCGCTCTATACCGCGAACCTGGCGGCGGTGCTGATCAACCTTGCGCTGATCCCGGTGTTCGTGTGGGCGCTGCGGATGCCGTTCACCGTGCTGTGCACGCTGGTGCTGGTGCTGTGCATCGTGGGCGGGTTCGCGCCCGACCAGCGGATGCACGATGTGTGGCTGATCCTGGCCTTCGGGGTGGTGGGGTATCTGCTGCGCAAGGCCGATTACCCGCTGGCGCCGCTGGTTCTGGCGCTGGTGCTGGGCCCGGTGATGGAGCGCAGCTTCCGCCAGGCGCTGATCTCGGCGCAGGGGGATGTGACCACCTTTGTCACGCGGCCGCTGTCGGCCACCTTTATCGGGCTGGCGCTGCTGTTCTTCATGTTGCCGCTGCTGTCGCGGCTGTGGGCCCGGCGCGGGGGGTCGCGCGCCGCGTGAACCTGCGCTAAACCCCGCCCAATGCCGAACGAGGGAGACGAAAAGACCATGTCGGACACGCTGAAGGGCCTGCTGGCCACCCATCCCGCCGATGCACCCGCGCTGGGTGCCCCCGACCGTCCCTGGCTGAGCCACGGCGGCCTGCGCGATCTGGCCGCGCGCACCGCCGACGCCCTGCATGGCGCGGGCATCGGGCGCGGCGACCGGGTGGCCATCGTGCTGCCCAACGGCCCCGAGATGGCGGCGGCCTTCGTCACCGTCGCGCAGGCCGCGGTGACCGCGCCGCTGAACCCCGCGTACCGGGTCGACGAGTTCGACTTCTACCTCGAGGACCTGAAGGCCAAGGCCATCGTCCTGCCCGAGGGCTATGACGGCCCCGCCCACGAGGCCGCCGCCCGCCACGGGCTGGTGGTGCTGCGGCTGGCGTTCGACGCTGCCGGCCCGGCGGGGGATTTCACCCTGACGGCCGAGGGCCGCGCCGAGGGCACCCCCGACACCGCCCCCGCCGCCGCCGACGACATCGCGCTGATCCTGCACACCTCGGGCACCACGTCGCGGCCCAAGATCGTGCCGCTGCTGCAGCGCAACGTGGCCGCATCCGCACGCCATATCGGGACGTCGCTGGCGCTGACGCCGGACGATCGCTGCCTGAACGTGATGCCGCTCTTTCACATCCACGGGCTGCTGGCGGCGATCTCCTCCAGCCTGGCGGCCGGGGCGTCGATCTGGTGCGCGCCGGGGTTCGATGCGCTGCGCTTCTTCGGCTGGCTCGATACCGCCAAGCCGACCTGGTACACCGCCGTGCCGACCATGCATCAGGCGATCCTGTCGCGTGCGGCGCGCAATGCCGACATCGTCGGGCGCGCCAACCTGCGGCTGATCCGGTCGTCGTCGGCGTCGCTGCCGCCGCAGGTGATGGTGGCGCTGTCGGAAACCTTCTGCGCCCCGGTGATCGAGAGCTACGGCATGACCGAGGCCGCGCACCAGATGGCCTCCAACCCGCTGCCGCCGCGCGCGCAGAAGCCCGGCGCGGTGGGCATCGCCGCCGGCCCGGAGGTGCGTGTCGCGCATGAGACCGAGAACCGCCTGCTGCCGATGGACGCCACCGGCGAGGTCGTCATCTCCGGCCCCAACGTCACTCCCGGCTATGAGGGCAACGCGGAGGCCAACGCCAAGAACTTTTTCGAGGCCGACGGCAAGCGCTGGTTCCGCACCGGCGACCAGGGCGCGTTCGATGCCGAGGGGTATCTGAACCTGACCGGCCGCCTGAAGGAGATCATCAACCGCGGCGGTGAGAAGGTCAGCCCGCTGGAGGTGGACGCGGTGCTGATGGACCACCCGGCCGTGGGCCAGGTCGTCACCTTCGCCGTGCCGCACCCCAAGCTGGGCGAGGAGGTCGCGGCGGCCGTGGTCCTCAAGGAAGGCCAGACCGCCACCGACCGCGAGATCCGGGATTTCGCAGCCAGCCGGCTGGCCGACTTCAAGGTGCCGCGCAAGGTGGTGATCCTGGATGAGATCCCGAAGGGGGCCACCGGCAAGATGCAGCGCATCGGGCTGGCCGAAAAGCTCGGTCTGGTGGAGAAGGCGTAACCCATGAAGATCTGCATTTTCGGCGCCGGCGCCATCGGCGGCTACATGGGCGCAAAGCTGGCCAAGGCGGGCGCGGACGTCAGCCTTGTGGCGCGCGGCCCGCATCTGGCGGCCATGCGTGACAAGGGCCTGACCCTGATCGAGGAGGAGGGGACGTTTACCGTCCCCGTCACCGCGTCCGACAACCCCGCCGATCTGGGGCCGCAGGATTACGTCATCATCACCCTCAAGGCGCATTCGGTTCCGGCCGTGGTGGACAGGATGCAGCCGCTGATCGGGGATCACACCACCATCGTGTCCGGCGTGAACGGCGTGCCGTGGTGGTATTTCCACGGGCTGGAGGGGCCGCTGGCGGACCGCCAGCTGGAAAGCGTCGATCCCGGTGGCGCGCAGTGGAAGGGCTTTGGCCCCGAGCGCGTGCTGGGCTGCGTCGTCTATCCGGCCGCCGAGGTGACCGAGCCCGGCACCATCCGCCACATCGAGGGCAACCGCTTCTCGCTGGGCGAGCCCTCGGGCGAGAAGTCCGAGCGCGCGAAAAAGCTGTCCGACGCGCTGAACTCGGTCGGGCTGAAGGCGCCGGTGCGCCCGCGCATCCGCGACGAGATCTGGGTGAAGCTGTGGGGCAACCTGTCGTTCAACCCGATCTCGGCGCTGACGCATGCCACGCTGGATGTGCTGTGCACCGATCCCGGCACCCGCCAGGTCGCCCGCAACATGATGGTGGAGGCGCAGACCATCGCCGAGGCGCTGGGCGTGAAATTCCCCATCGACGTGGACCGCCGCATCGACGGGGGCGCGGCCGTGGGGGCGCACCGCACCTCGATGCTGCAGGACCTGACTGCCGGTCGCCCGATGGAGATCGACGCCCTCGTCAGCGCGGTGCAGGAGCTTGGCCACCTGACAGGGACGCCGACGCCGACCATCGACACGGTGCTGGCGCTGATCCGGCTGCGGGCGCGCAGCGCAGGGCTGTACGGCTGATCCCGGCCCGCTGCGGCGGGGGACGGGGGTGCGGCCCATCGCGGGGCGCGACAGGTAGTGAATCGGCACGCGGGGCTCTGGTGTCCCGTGTGCGCATGTCTGAAAAGGGGACGGACAGAATGCAGTGGGCACGGGTGCGGACGACCGACGGGCGCGAACTGGTGGGGGTGATCGAGGGCGACAGCCTGCATCCGCGCGTCGCGCTGGGCTCGGACGAGGGGGCGGGGCCGGCGGTGGCGCTGGCCGACACCGAACGGCTGCCGCCGTGCGTGCCGGGCAAGTTCATCGGGCTGTGGAACAACTTTCACGCCGCAGCCCAGCGCAACGGCTGGGAGATCCCCGAGCATCCGCTTTATTTCCTCAAGCCCGCGACCTCGCTCGCCGGTCCCGGCGCGGTGGTCGAGATGCCCGCCGCCGCGCGCCGCGTGATCTTCGAGGGCGAGCTGGGCGTGGTGATCGGCAAGCGCTGCCGCAACGCCACCCCGGAGGAGGCCGCCGAGGCGATCCTCGGCTACACCTGCGTCAACGACTTCACGGCGCTGGATCTGCTGGACGCCGACAGCTCGTTCCGGCACTGGACCCGGGCCAAGGGCTTCGACAACTTCGGCGTGATCGGCCCGGTGATCGAGACCGACCTCGACTGGCGCGCGGTGACGGTGCAGGTGATGGTCGGCGGGCGCGAGCGCCAGAGCTATCCGGCCGACGACATGATCATGGAGCCTGCGCGCATCGTCAGCCTGCTGTCGGGGGACATGACGCTGGAGCCGGGCGACGTGATCGCCTGCGGCACCTCGGTGGGCGCGCGGCCGGTCAAGGCCGGCGACGTGGTCGAGGTGGTGATCGAGGGCATCGGGACCCTGCCGGTCACGATGGCCGCCCCCGCCGGGGCCTGAGGTACCGGGCTGCGGTGGGGGCCTGCGATTCGGGCTGGGCATTCGGGCCTGCGCTTCGGGGCCGCGTTTCGGGACCACCACTCGGGACCACCACTCGGGCCCGCGACTCGGGCCCAAGACTCGGGGCCGTGCGGCTGGTCCGCGCGGCCCCGTTGCCGTTCAGCGGGTGTCGAGCGTGAAGGTCAGCGTGCCGGTGTGGCAGGTCCCGTCCGACCGGTCCTCGTCGAAATTCGCCAGATCGTCGACATGCACAAGGCAGAACGGCGCGTCGGTGATGGTGCCGGACAGCAGCGTGGTGTCGTCGTCGACGGTCATTTCGGCGATGACCATCTCCGCCCCGTCCTCGGGCGCGGTCATCCAGACGAACTCCGGAGCCTCGGCGCCCGGGTGCCATGTTTCCGCGACCATGGCGTAGAAATCCACCAGCATCGCCGGCTCGAATCCGGCCAGGGGGGTGGTGTGCGGCCCTTCGAAGGCCAGCCCAAGGATGATCGCCCCGGGGCCGGCTCCGCCCGCATCCGGCACCGCGAGCATGTCGTAGCCCAGCTCGCTCAGCCCACCGGCGGTGTCATGCATGCGCTGCGCCCCCTCGGGCAGGGCGGGTTCGCCGGTGCGGATGGTGGCGGTGTGGTGGACCTCGCCGATCCGGGCCTCGATCCGGCCGATGTCGCGGGCCTCGGCGGCGGTGACGCCCAGCAACAGCGCGATGCAGGCGGCGCCGAGGGGGCGGTGAAGCGGGGCGAGG
>NZ_NHSD01000118.1 GCF_016653255.1 Rhodobaculum claviforme | reverse complement strand
CAGCTTCGACACCGTGCTCTTCGAGATGCCGCTCAGCCCCATCGCCTGCACCAGCTCGTCCACCCGCCGGGTCGAGACCCCGCTGATCCAGGCCTCCTGGATCACCGCCACCAGCGCCTGCTCCGAGCTCTTCCGTGCCTCCAGGAAGCCCGGGAAGTAGCTGCCCTGCCTGAGCTTCGGCACCCGCAGGTTCAGCGTGCCCAAGCGGGTATCGAGAGCGCGGTCCCGATACCCGTTGCGCCACGTCGTGCGTTCGCCGCTGCGCTCATGCCGGCCAGCGCCGATCAGGCCTTCGACATCGGCCTCCATGATCAGCTGCAACACCGCTTCGGCGATGGAGCGCAGAAGGTCGCCCTGATCATGCTTGGCCAGAAGCTCGGACAGGTCCATGTTGCTCTTGGTCATCGGGGTCTCCGTAGGGTCCGTGGTTGAAGCGTCGAAACTCCACCTCGACCATACACCTCGATGGCCACCCGGGATCACACCGCCGGCGGCAATGAAATTACACCAGCTCCTCGGACGCTAACCTGAACCGGCAGGTACCCGAGGGTCAGATGCGCATGGTCTTGAATACGCGTTCGGGGATAGCACGGATCACCAGCATCACGAACCGCCATATTCGCCGGACATGGATCACGTCGCGGCGCCGCTCGACGGCGCTGCGGATCGCCGTCGCAACCTCCTCGGGCCGGGCGGTCAGGCGGGCGGGGAGGTCCATGCCTTCGGTCATGTGGGTGGCAACGAAGCCGGGCAACACCGTGACCACGTGGACGCCCTTTTTCGCCAGTCGATTGCGCAGTCCCGACAGGAAGGCCGTGAAGCCCGCTTTTGCCGAGCCGTAGATATAGTTGACGGCCCGCCCGCGTTCGCCTGCGACGGAACTGATGCCCACCAAGGTGCCCGATCCGCGGGCCTCGAAGGCATTGCCAAGGACCGCCAGAATGCTCGCCGGGCCTTCGAAGTTGCTCCGCATCACCAGGACGGCGGCGGCGGGATCGCCCTCGCTGGCGGTCTGATCGCCCATGAAGCCGACCGCGCAGACCACCAGGTCGGGCAGCACCGGCAGGCCCGCGACGAAGGCCGTGTGCCCCTCAATGGCCAGGGCGTCGAAATCGTGGAGGCTGACGGCGATGCCGTGCCGCAATTCGAGGTCGGCGCGGTCGTCGGCCAGCCGTCCGGCTTCGCGGGCAGCGAGTTGCAGATCCCATCCGGCGGCTGCGAACTCGCGGGCGACGGCCAGCGCGATGTCGGAGCGGGCACCGAGGATCAGGGCGGTCTTGCGGGTCATAGGTCGAGCCTTTCAGACTGTGCCGAAGCGAATGCCGGGCGCATGCCCATCCGGGCACGGCCAGCGCGGAAAATGGCCGTGCGTGGATCGCTTTGCTCCAGCGTACGGGCAGACATGCGCGCGTCCTTGGCGAGGTAGAAGCGCCCGTCGTGCTCGAGCGTGATGGCGTCGAGCCGGTCCATCAGCCGTTCGGTGCCAGCGCGAACAGGAAAGTCCAGCGCCAGCGTATAGCCCGGCATCGGGAAGGAAAACTGCCCCGGCCCGTCCGCAGTTCCGAAGCGCTTCAGAACAGCCAGAAACGATCCGGCGCCGGCCTGCGAGGTGGTCCGCAGCAGTGCGCGCAGCCCGGCCTCGGCTGTGTCGGGCGGCAACGCGCACTGGAACTGGACGAAACCGCGCCGGCCATAGATCCGGTTCCAGCCCAGGATGCCGTCCAGAGGGTAGAAATATCCGTCCCACCCCACCAGCCGCGTGCCCGCACCGCGCGTGCCCTTCCAGTAGTAAAGCGCATTGAAGGCCCGCACCGTGAGCCCGTTGAGCAGGGCCGCGGGCGCATCCACCGGGACCGACAGCCTGCGCCGGGGGCCCATCGCGAATGGGTTCGCGGCCTGTGGGCCCGACAGCTCCTGCCGCGTGGCATGTTCGCCCAGCATTACCAGAGAGCGCCCAAGTTGCGCCCCCGTTCCGAGACAGTCGATCCACGCCACCGAATAGGTGGCCTCGTCGGATGCCTCCAGCGCCGCCATCGCAGCCTCGAGCGAGGGAGCAGATTTGGTGGTCTGCCGGATCCATCCCGTCTCCACCGGGCGCAGGCGGATCGCCGCGCGCAGGATGATCCCGGTCAGGCCCATGCCGCCCAGCGTCCAACCGAACAGCTCGGCGTTCTCGTCGCGCGAGCAGCGGTGCAGGCGTCCGGTGGCGTCCATCAGATCGATCCAGTCCACGCAGGAGGCGAAACTGCCGTCGCGGTGATGGTTCTTGCCGTGGACATCGGCGGCGATCATGCCGCCCAGCGTGACGAACTTGGTCCCCGGGGTGACCGCGGGGAACCAGCCGCGCGGCAGGAAGGCCGCGATCACGTCCGCAAGCAGCACGCCGGCTTCGGCCACCAGTTGCCCGGTGGTGGGGTCGAATGCCAGCATGTGGTGGAAGTGGCGCATGTGCACCGTGTTGTCGGGGCTGACGGCGCTGTCGCCATAGGAGCGTCCGTTGCCACGGGCGATGGCAGCGCCAGCGCGTACATGCTCGCCCAGTGCATCCAGGTCTCGCGGCGCGCCGAGCCGTGCCTCCAGCACGGGATAGCGACCCCAGCCAGACAGCTTCATGCGGCCTCCGAGCGCGTCAGCACTGCGTCGGTGAACACATAGCGGCGGTCCAGCGCGTATTTCACCGTGTAGCCGATGGAGAGGCCGATCACCGCGCCCATCTCACGCATGATGTCCGTGCGCCAGATCAGCCAGAAGGCCGTCTCCGTGCCCCAGAAGATGATGGTGGTGACCACACCCATGACCGAATAGAGCGCGAATTTCTGGCTGTGCGCCCGCAAGCCGCTGGACATGTCCATGAAGATCCAGCGCTTGTCGAGCGCGTACTTGATGACCAACCCAACAAGCGTGCCGCAGAACACCGCAAGCGCAAAGCCCGTGGCCGAGTCGTCCTGATCCAGCACCACCCGCTGTGTGGCCAGATTGGCAATTGTCGCGATCACCGCAAACAGGGTGTATCGCAGGATCAGCGTGCGCAGGCTCACAGCAGGGTCCCTCCCACACCGAACGCCATGATGAGACCCAGGCAGATCAGACTCACGCGGTCGCGGACGGCGAACACGATGGGATCGTCGTGCATCAGCCCTCGGTGGGTGACCATGGCCATGCGGCTGACCCAGTACAAGAGCACCAGGCAGATGCCCCACAGCGCCTCGGGCCGTGCATAGAGTGCGCGCACCTCGGGCGAGTAGATGTAGAGCGCCATCACCAGAACCGACATGTAGCCCGAGGCGATGGCCATCGTCGAGACCAGCGGCAGATCCGCCACCTGATAACCGCGCCCATGCGCCTTTGCAGTGCCCGATGCCGCCGCATCCACAAGCTCGGCCTGACGTTTCACCGCAGCCAGAGAGAAGAAAAAGAAGATCGAGAACGCCAGAAGCCAGACTGACAGCTCGATCCCCGTGGCCGCCGCCCCAGCGGCGATCCGCAGCGTGTAAAGCCCGGCGAGCAGGCTGATATCGATGATCAGCTTTCGTTTGAGCGACAAGGAATAGGCCAGCGTGGCGACGTAATACACGACCATGACCAGCACGAATTCCGCCCCCAGCGGCAGCGCAAGCCCAAGCCCCGCCAGCAGCAGAACCGGCGCCAGCAAGGTGCCATGACCAAGCGGAAGCGCCCCCGAGGCGAGCGGCCGCAGCCGTTTGCGCGGATGCGCGCGGTCGGCTGACAGATCCAGAAGATCGTTGAGCAGGTAAACACTGGAGGCCACCAGGCTGAACACCGCAAAGGCCAGCAAAGACTGCGCCACCGTGGCCCCGGTCAACTGGTGCGCGGCCAGCATGGGCACTAACACCAATGCGTTCTTCAGCCATTGATGCGGTCGCAGCGCGCGGGCCCAGGCCGAAGCCGCCACCGGTGCGGCGGCAAGATGCGTCACCGTATCCGCCGCCGCATCCTGCCGGACGGCGAGGCGCGCCTCCACCTTGCGGCGCAGCTGCGCGCGCGGAGTGACAGTGATGGCGCGGCGCGCAGCCTCCCACACCGGCAGATCGGCCTCGGCATCGCCGATGTAGTCGAACCCGCCCTCTCCGAAACGGTCGCGCAGGAACGCCGCCTTGCGGGCCCCCTTGAGGTTCGTTGTCCCATCCGAGCCATGCACCTCATCGAAGATGTCGAGATGGGCTGCAATCTGGTCGGCCAGCCGCTGACTGGAGGCGGTGACAAGCGCCGTACGCCCCCCGGCCGCCCGCCAGTTGCGCACATGGTCCAGCACTTCCGCGTCATAGGGCAGGCCGCGGCTGTCCACGGGACCGTCGCAGGCCAGCCTGTCCTTGAGTGCCGCCCGCCCGCCCCGAAGCAGGGCCATCCCAGCCCGAAATGGCGCACGCGGGTCGCGGGCCGTGGCGGACCAGAAGCTTTCCAGCAACATGTCCGAGCGCAACAGCGTCCCGTCGAGGTCGACCACAAGCACTGGGCCGTTGATCATTCCATCTCCATCGCGTCAGCCGCCTGTCCGCGCGGCCCAATGCCCCGGACGCCCATCGCCCATCGCCCATCACACTTCAGAATTCCAGCAAAAAACAATGATGAGTCGTGCCCTTGCCAAAGTTGCCACAGCGTTGTGCACACTACACGACACACGGGATTTTTGACTGGCCGAGGCGGGGGAAAGGGCTTCGACTGGGGGACTCGCCCTCAGCAAAGGAACGGCCCGTTGAACCCCCGGGGTCTCGCCGGCCTTCAGAGAACGCTCTCCCCCCATGTACCGCTTGGCGCATCCCGGGTGGAGACGCTGTGCATGGTATTGTCCGGCATGATCAGCGCCCGGACGGTGATTCCCAGCCACATTGCCACCGAGCGCAATGGTCGCGCTCTGATTGCGTCGACATACCGTCGGTTACAGCGCTTCTTCCAGCATGTCGTGCGCCCGAGGATTGGGCCGTGGGGCTTGTGATCACCCTGATCGGACATCCGCCGGCCTGGTATCTCTGCCTCGACCGCACCAACTGGAAGATCGGCAAGGCCGAGGTCAACGTCCTGGTGCTCGCCGTGGTCACCGAGAAGATCCGCGTACCCTTGATGTGGACGCTGCTGCCCCACTCCGGCAACAGGACCACCGCGCAGCGGATCGCGTTGATGCAGCGCTATCTGGCTCGCCTCGACGCATCGAGCGTGCGCATGCTGCTCTGCGACCGGGCGTTCATCGGTAAGGAATGGTTCGCCTTTCTCCTGGAGAAGGACATCCCATTCTGCATCCGGCTGAGGGAGGAGCAGATCATCCGAACAGGGGGCGCGAGCTGAACCTGGGCTCGTGGCTGTCACGCTGCCGGGGTGTGCGCGGCTTCACCGCCGTTCTGCCGAGAAAGGCCGGGGCACCCGACATCGAACTCCATTTCGGCGCACGCCGCATCAAAGGCGGCGAGATTCTGATGGTCGCCTCGTCCGTGCCCCTCAGCGGCGAGCGCATCCTCCGATACTACCGCAAGCGCTGGTTCATCGAATGCCTGTTCGCCGACAGCAAGACGCGGGGGCTGAACCTCGAGGACGAGCCATGGCCGAAAATGGGTGATGGGGCCTGGGAAGGCGGCGTATCGTGGCGGGTGTCAAAGCCTGCGAGAACCTCCCGAAGGAGCGATACGCCATCAAGGACGATACCACGATCACCCCGCTTCACCAGCCCGGATCGGTCCTCGACCCGCTGACCGAGATCGCCCGCGAGGGCGCGCGCCAGATGCTGGTCGCGGCGCTCGGGGCGGAAGCGGCGAGCTTCGTCGCCAGCTTCACCGACGCGCGTCTGGCCGATGGCCGCCAGCGCGTCGTCCACCACGGCACCGGCCCCGAGCGGAGCATCCAGACCGGGATCGGCGCCATGCCGGTGCAGCGGCACAAGGTGCGCGACCGCGCCACCGACGTGCCGGCCCAGAAGAAGATACGCTTCACCTCGACCATCCTGCCGCGGTGGGTGCGGCGGTCACGCAGCCTGGATGCGCTGTTGCCGGTGCTCTACCTGCGCGGCGTCTCGACCGGGGATTTCCAGGACGAGGCCCCGAGCGCCACCGGTTCGAGCGAGGGGCCGAACTGGCGGCGCTGCTGGGGGCGCACGCGCCGAACCTGTCGCCGGGCGTGCTCTCGCGCCTCACGGCGGGTTGGCAGCAGGACTACGACCGCTGGCAGCGCCGCGACCTATCCGCCTGCAGCTAGGTCGTTCGCCCGCTCTCTCGAACCGGTGGCGTTCGCGGGCTCACCTGGGACCGACGGGGTCTACCTGCAGGCCCGGATGGGGCCGACGGCCGAGGGCATGCCGGTCGTGATCGGGGCCACGCCGGAGGGCCGCAAGGAACTGCTCGGCCTCCAGGTCGGCGTGCGCGAGAGCGCCCGAGACGCTGGCGCGAGCTGCTGATCGACCTCAAGGCCCGCAGGCTCGGGGTGCCACCGAGGCTGGCGGTGGGGGACGGCGCGCTGGGGTTCTGGAGGGCGCTGGGAGAGGTCTTCCCCTGCACCCGTCACCAGCGCTGTTGGTTTCACAAGATGTCGAACGTCCTCAAGCACTTCCCCAAGTCCATGCAGCCCACAGTCACCGCCGACCTGCGCGAGACCGCGCACGCCGGCACCCGCGCCGCGGCACTGGCGGCCATCGAGACCTTAAGGGAGAAATACGGCGCCAAATACGCCCGCGGCGTAGCCTGCCTGACCAAGGACACCGAGGCCCTGCTGGCCTGTCTCACGACTTCCCGGCCGAACACTGAGACCATCTGCGCACGTCGAACCCAATCGAGAGCGTGTTCGCCACCGTCCGCCATCGGACCGTGCGCACCAAGGGCGCGCTGCCGCAGAAGACCGCGAAGCTCATGGTCTTCACCCTGGTAAGGGCGGCGTCGAAGACATGGCGCAAGCTGAACGGCACGAACCGGTTGCCCAGCGTCATCGAAGGCATCACGTTCACCGACGGCGTCGCCCACCGCGACCCCACCGAAAGCCGCGCCGCCTGACCGACCCGCGTCACCCAGATACAACCACTGCTCGCTCGAGGACACCCGCCTGACACTCGCTCGGAAGTTGTCCCTGCTGATCGCCATCACGGCGGGCGCGATCGCGTTGCTCTGCCGCGCCCCTAACAAGCTCCTCGCCTCGAAATACCCCGCCCGGAAAAAGCACGGATACTGCGCCAAGTCATGGTTCCGCACTGGCCCCGACGAGGTCCGCCGCCGCCTCCGATCAAACGGCGGCACCCCAATAATCGAGGGCAAAATGGTCATCCCAAGACGCCTGCGGCTTGGAGTCGTTTAGTGTGAGTGTTGTGCGAGCGGATCGGCCAGGGGCGGCTGCCGCCTGCGTGATGGTGTGCGGGCTTCCGCAGATTGCCCAATCCATCGCGTGCAAAGATGGACAGATCGTCCTGATGCCCACTCGTACGGCACGCCATCGTGACCGGACTGAGTTGTGCCGCTGGTCGCTTGTGTGATGCGTCGGGGACGCATAGACACTCACCAATGCCCGCTGGGCAGACGATGTACATCAATGGAGGGTGGCATGTCCCGCCTCGACGAAAGGCTGCTCCTGCGTGCAATCTTCTTGGCGCTGCTGGTCGCACTGGCGCTGCGGATGGCGCCTGTCGTTCTTGGCATGCCGGCGCTCGCACAGGGGTATGTGACCGAAGACGGCTACCTGATGCTCACCGTGGCGCGCAACCTCGCCATAGGGTTGGGCCTGTCGGTATCGGATGGGACGATCGCCACCAACGGTGTCCAACCCCTTGCCACGCTGATCTATGCCGTGCCCTATGCGCTGACCAGTGGTGACAAGGTCACAAGCCTTCAACTCCTGCACGCGCTCTGGGCCGCCATCGCGGTCGCGGGCGGCTTTGCGGTCCGGGCCTTTGCCGGGCGCATTCTGGGCCCGATGGGGTTGGGACCGGTCTGGGCGTGGCTGGCGGCGGCGCTGTGGTTCTGCGGACCGCTGCTGGCGCGTCACAGCATGAACGGTCTCGAGACGGGTCTTTACACGCTGCTGATCCTGCTGGCCTGCCTGCAGTTCATGCGCGTGGTGGAGCGTGGCACCGAGGTGAGCACCGGCAACCTTGTCCTGATGGCCGCGCTTCTGGGGCTGGTGTTCCTTGGCCGGAACGACGGTATCTTTCTGGTCTTTTCGTTTTTCGTGGTGTGGCTTGTGCACGCGGTGACGACTCTGGGCCTTGGCATGGGGGACCTGCTGCGCCGCCTCGCCTTGCCTGCGGTGGTGTGCGCGTCAGTGGTGGCGCCCTGGCTGATCCACAACCAACTCCTGTTCGGCTCCGTCGTCCCCATCAGTGGCCCGGCCCAGTCCATGACCGCCGCATTCGGCAACAACGCCACGCTCGTGCCTGCGGTACTGTTCGAGCAGATGTTTCCCATGCTGCCGATTCCGGGAAGATTCGAGCAGATGCCGGCCGTGATGGCCGTGGCCGGTTCCGCCGTGCTTGGCGTGCTCGCACTCTTCGTATGGCGCAGCTGGCGCGTGGGCGGGGCGGTGCGTCTGGTGGTTATGGGGTACCTGTTCCACGCCATCGCGGTCTCGACCTACTATGGCCTCTTTTTCGGAGCGGCACATTTCATGTCGCGCTATACCGCGCCTCTGGCACCGCTTCTGATCGTGGCGCTGGTGGTGGCGGGCTGGGAGACGGCTCGCCTTATGGCCCGGCAGCGGGCGGTCGCGGTCCTCAGCGTGCTGGGTATTGCGTCGCTGGTGCTGTCGCTGGGGTTGTTGAGCCGCTCCCCGTGGTCAGGGCAAGGCCATTTCCAGGTGGTCCGATGGGTGGATGAAAACGTGCCCGCCGACACCTGGGTTGGCGCGGTCCAGACCGGCACGCTTGGCTACTGGCATGACCGGACCATCAACCTCGACGGCAAGGTCAACCCCCTGGCGCTGGATGCCCGCCGCCAAATCGGCCATGTGCTGCATTACGTCACCGCCTCCGAGATCACCTACCTCGCCGACTGGGTCGGCATAGCCGGCTGGGTCGATCGCGAGGGCTTCGGTGCCTACTTCGAGGTCGTCGAGGAGGACCCGAACGCCAATCTGGGTGTCCTGCGCCGCCGCTGATCCCACCCGCCCACGTCAAGCCTTTCATGAGGCGACAGAAGATTTACGCAGCCGATGCAGAGGCAATCTGTGGGGCGGCCCAGCATCCGACGACGCGCTTCTTGCCCACGATGGTCTTCCCGATGCGCAAGTCGCTGACCAGGCAGCGCACATAGGCGCTCAACGCGGTCCGAGGCCATGTGGGCGAGTTCGGGCGGATCGTGCGGCAGGGTGCCTCACGGTGCCGCCAACGCTGCGCGACTGGTCGTCACGGACGAGGACTCAGACAGCGGCTTGCCGGCCGATGCAATTGCCACGTTGAAGGTGCTGGTCGGGACCCTAACCCGTCATGAGACAGGGATCGACAAGCGCCACGCCGAGATCGCTCGGCGCGCCAAGGAGAACAAGGATGCCCGGCGATTGATGGCAGTGCCCGGCATCGGCCGCCTGATTGCCACGGCCATCGCTGTCGTGGCCCCGCCACCCTGGGCCTTCCGAAAGGTGCGCGACTTCGCTGCGTCGTGGTGCCGGAATGCCTGCGGCGTGACGCTCGACCTGACACGACGGAAACATTCAACTGGGGGCAAGCAGCGTCTTTGGGCCTCAATGACTCTTGACGAACGATCCCTTCGCCTGCTGCCAAGCATCGGCGCGAACGGCGTCTTCAAAAAACGCCACATCCATGCCGCGGCGCGGCCGGGAACGTGGCCCTTTACGATGTGCTTATCAACGCCTCCCGCATCTCGCCGATCCCCTTTCCTGCAGCGCTGCCGTTCTTGGTAAGGCTGTGGAGAGCCTGGCGTTTCTGCGTCCCCGCAAGTGCACTGCCTGACCCGCAACTGGTCGCCATCTGTCGCTCGGGTGCGCTGGACGCACCCGAGGCTTGAAAACTGCGGTCACAGGTTGGCCGTATCCCCTTCCGTGCATGTTGAATGGGGCGCAGCATCGTTGTGATAGCTGCCGGTATGCGGCGCTTTCACCCCCTGCGCTCCACCCCAACCGCCGCGCCTTGCCGCTTTCCCTGATGTCCGGTAATGTTGACTTATCGGACATCATGATTTCCGGAGCATGCGATGCCCCCAACGCCGCCAGATCCCCTTGCAGGCCCCCTGCCCCACCGGACGGAAGCCGATGACAGCCCCGGCGATCCGGAGGCGGGCGGCCAGCGGGGCGGGCTGCCGGATCATGTGGCGGGGTCCGGCACCCTCGACCGGTTAGTGGAGACGGCGCGCGGCTATGCCCGGGCGGCGGTGTCCGAGGCGACGCGGGCCGCCTATGCCGCCGACTGGGCGGCCTTTGCGCGCTGGTGCCGGGCGCGGGGCGTGGATCCGCTGCCGCCCTCGGCCGAGGTGGTGGGGCTCTATATCACCGACCTTGCGGCGCCGCGCGACCGCACGCCGCCCCTGTCGGTCGCCTCGATCGAGCGGCGGCTGGCAGGGCTGGGCTGGAGCTATGGGCAGCGCGGGCAGCGGCTGGACCGCAGCGACCGGCACATCGCGTCGGTGCTGGCGGGCATCCGCCGCCGCCACGCCCGCCCCCCGGTGCAGAAGGCCGCCCTGATGCCCGACGACATCCGCGCCATGCTGACCACCCTGCCCCACGATCTGCGCGGCCTGCGCGACCGCGCCATCCTGCTGGTGGGCTTTGCCGGTGGCCTGCGCCGGTCCGAGATCACCGGCCTCGACCATGGCCGCGACGACACCCCCGACAGCCGCGGCTGGGTGGAGATGCTGGAGGGCGGCGCGCTGCTGACCCTGCGCGGCAAGACCGGCTGGCGCGAGGTCGAGATCGCCCCCGGCTCTGCCCCGCAGACCTGTCCGGTGGCGGCCCTGTCGCAGTGGCTGCACTTTGCCCGCATCGACTTCGGCCCGATCTTTACCGCCGTCAGCCGCGACGGCCGCCGGGCCACGGACCGGCGGTTGAACGACCGCCATGTCGCGCGGCTGGTGCAGCGCTGTGCCGATGCCGCCGGCCTGCGCCCCGAACTGTCGGAGGCGCAGCGCGCAGCGCTCTTCGGCGGGCATTCGCTGCGCGCGGGGCTGGCGACCTCGGCCGAGGTCGCCGAGGCCCATGTCCAGCGCCAGCTCGGCCATGCCTCGGCCGAGATGACGCGCCGCTACCAGCGCCGCCGCGACCGCTTCCGCGTCAACCTGACCCGGGCGGCGGGGCTGTGATCGCGGTTCTGGAGCGGCACACGCGGTCCAGGACCGCCGACGGCACCGGCAACGCCGACCGGCTGCTGGTGGCCGACGGCATCTGTGCGGTGATCGACGGCGCAACGCCCAAGCCCGGACAGGATCCCGCCGCCGCCGCCCGGCTGGCCGCGTGCATCGCCGAGGCGCTGCGGTCGGCCCACGCCGCCCCGGATGCGGGCGCGCTGGTGGCCGCCGTCACGGGCCGGGTGCGCGCACAGGGCCCGTGGGACGCGTCGGCGGCGATGGTGGTCTGTGTCGATGCGCTGCGGCAGGTGATCCGGGTGGGCGACGGGCATCTGGCGATCGACGGGGTGGCGCATGTCGGCACCAAGCCCGTCGACCGCCTGCTGGCCGAGGTGCGCAGCCTGTACCTGCGTCTGTGCCCTGCCCCGGATACGGATCATGACCCGGGCCGCGCGGTGATCGAACCGCTGCTGATCGCCCAGGCCGGGTTGCACAACCGCACCGACCTGCCGCCCTATGGCTATGGCTGCATCGACGGCAGCGACGTCCCCGCCCGGTTCATCGAGGTCTGGGACATCCCCCCCGGCGCCGAGGTGGTGCTGTGCTCGGACGGCTATCCCCATCCCGCCGCGACGCTGGCCGAGGCCGAGGCCCAGCTTGCCCGCGCCCTGGCGGCGGACCCGCAGTGCGTGGGCGTGCTGAAGGGCACCAAGGGGCTGCGCCCGGGTCAGGTGTCGTTTGACGATCGCAGCTATCTGCGGATGCGGATCAGCGATTGAGGGCCGCGTTGAAGTGGTCCTGCATCGGCTTGAGGCGCAGCAGCTCGCGCATCAGCAGAAGCTGGTCCGAGGGATCGCACCGGAACGTCGCCGTGCCACGGATCTGCGTCTCCAGATAGTGGCCCATCGCCTCGGCGTCGGCGATCGCGACGTGCTCCAGCTTGTCGACCAGCCGGGTTTCGGCCACCGAATGGCGCAGGCCCGGGTAATGGTGCTGGCGCCCCTCCAGCGTGGCGATGTCCGCCTCCATCCGGCAGAAGCCGACAAAGATCGGCAGCCCCCCGCGCCGCAGATCGCGGTACACCCCCGCCAGCCGGATGTGCCCGGCATGGCGCGCCAGCAGCGCGCGGTCGCAGCGGCGGGTGCTGTCCTGCGGGATGACGCCGGTTTCCTCCAGCAGCTCGCGGGCCATGCCGTGGCGGATCACCCCGCCAAGGTCGTCGCCCGCGCCCGACCGCTCCAGATCCTCCAGATCGATCGATCCGGCCCCCGACAGCACCACCCGACCCGCGTTGATCCGCGCGCCCTGCCCCTGGAAACACAGCACCGGAATGCCGTCGGCCGAGACCGCCAGCACCACCGACCCGATGTGGTTCGACAGCCGCCGACACTTGTCCAGCGGCTGCAACCGGTGCTGCCGCGATCCGGACGCCACCGCCACCGACGGATACAGCGCCACGATGGGACGCGCGGTCTCCAGCGACCCGTCCGGGAACGCGAGGCACTGCGCCGACAGGTCATTGGTCAGGCAGGTCGCGAAATAGCTGCTCTGGCCCAGCTCGCAGACCAGACCGTCGCCCTCGGGCTTCAGGTCCCGCAACGCGATCTTGGGGCTGTCGAAGAACGCGGTGCGGTTCCGGATCGCCTCGCGGCGCATGATCTGCAACGCCTCGCGCTGGATCTTCTCGGCCTTTTCCTGGCTCAGGCGCATGATGTCGTTGCGGGTGGCGTGGAACGGCGTGCCGTCGGCGGCCATGCGGATGGTGATCCGCTGGGTCTTCATCAGCGCCTTTGCCACCGACAGATCCACCGCCGCGCGGTTGATGGGACGCTGGGGGCGGCCGACGGTGATGATCGGATGGTCGTCCGAGTCGCTGACCAGATCGGTGATGGTGACATGGTCCGGCTGGCTGCCGTCGGGCGGCGGCTCCATGAAGAAGCGCCGTGACAGGGTGGCGCGCTGGCTCTGTCCGTCCTCGTGCTTGCGGGGCCTGTGCAGGTTGAGGACCCGCCACAGCGCCAGCCCGACCGAGCTTGCCAGCGACCCCCAGCCCAGCACCTGTGCCGCCACATGCTGCGTCCCCGCCGAGGGCAGCAGATAGCCGTCCACCGCGAACATCGCCACGCTGAACCCCGCGCCGCCCAGCATCAGCGGCAGCTCGTGGCGCCGCCACACCCGCATGATGAAGCCGACGACACCCAGATGCGTCCCCAGGGCTTGGATCGGGCCGAATTCGGAATACCGCGCCAGCCGGGACAGGCGCGACAGCTCGAATCGCAGGTTTTCGGACAGGGTGGGGGCGTCGGGGTCGCGCATGGGGCATCGTATCCTG
>NZ_NHSD01000117.1 GCF_016653255.1 Rhodobaculum claviforme | reverse complement strand
CATACGCCTTGAACTCGCCGTAGTACTTGGTGATCGCCGCCGTCAGCGTCGTCTTGCCGTGGTCCACGTGGCCGATGGTGCCAACGTTCACGTGCGGCTTGTTCCGTTCGAATTTTGCCTTGGCCATTGGTGCGGCGCCCCATTTCTGAAGAGCCCCGCCAAGGGGCCCGGTTCCGTGACGCGCGCGACGTATCCGGTGGCCCGAAGAAAATCAAGGGGAGTTGAGGAGCGCCTCCGGCAGCGGATCGCGCGGTGGCGGCAGGCTGCCTGCGTCGGGATCGCCACCGAACCAGTCGATGTTGTCGCGCATCCACACCTCGATGCTGCGGGCGGCGTTCTGTGCCAGGTCCTGCATCTGCTCCTCGCGGCTCATCACCAGGCCGGAGCTGATCAGGTTGCCCCCCGAGACGCTTTCGAGGACGGTGATGCGGTGGGGCGTGTTGATGCGGCCGCCCGCGGCGTCGTCCCACACGCTGACGGAAAAGATCAGCGCGGATTTCGGCGACGCCACCACCGGGATGCCCGGCACCGCGAGGATGTAGCCCTCCACCCCGATGGCGAGGTGATAGAGCCGGTCGCCGTCGAAGCGGCGGAAGCGGCGGTCCATCTCGGAGCGCAACACCTCCTCCCACTCCTCGGCCCCGGCCTCGCGCGACAGCGGGCCGCGCTGTGCGTTCTCGGCCACCACGATGTTGTGGCCGAAGTAGAAATCGCCCAGCGGCACGGTGGGGTCGTCCAGATCCCGCGCGCTGTTGCACCCCGCCAGCAGGACACCGGCAAGGACAACGGCGAGGGACGTGCGGAAAACGGACATGGGCACCCTTTGGCTTTTGTCCTGCCTACCGCAGCCGCGCCGCCGGGGCAACGCACCGGCGGCGCGGGGTGGCTCAGTGCAGCACCGCCGCCTCGGGCGGCTCACGCCGCGAGGTGGCCAGCCGGTCGCCGATGATCAGCCCTTCCGGTCCGGCCGTCACGGGGATCGTGGTCCCGTCGGCCACGTCGCCCGCCAGGATCATCTCGGCCAGCGGGTCCTGCAGCGCGCGCTGGATCACCCGCTTGAGCGGGCGCGCGCCATAGACCGGATCGTAGCCCTCGTCGCCCAGCCAGGTCCGGGCCCCCGCATCGAGGTCCAGCACCACCTTGCGGCTGGCGAGGCGCTTTTCCAGACGCCCGAGCTGGATTTCCACGATACCGTCCATGTCCTCGCGGCTCAGGCGATCGAAGATCACCGTCTCGTCCAGCCGGTTGAGGAACTCGGGCCGGAAGTGCGCGCGCACCGCCTCCATCACCTCGTGCTTGGCCGCCGCCGGATCGGCGCCCTCGGCCATGCGGCCCAGCGCCTGGGACCCGAGGTTGGAGGTCAGCACGATCAGCGTCTGCTTGAAGTCCACACGGTGGCCCTGCCCGTCCGTCAGCACCCCGTCGTCGAGCACCTGCAACAGCACGTTGAAGACATCCGGGTGGGCCTTTTCGACCTCGTCGAACAGGATCACCTGATAGGGGCGCCGGCGCACGGCCTCGGTCAGCACGCCGCCCTCGTCATAGCCGACATAGCCCGGAGGGGCGCCGATCAGGCGCGACACCGCGTGCTTCTCCATGAACTCCGACATGTCGATGCGGACCATCGCCTTGTCGTCGTCAAAGAGGTACTCCGCCAGCGCCTTGGTCAGCTCGGTCTTGCCGACGCCGGTGGGCCCGAGGAACAGGAACGAGCCCAGCGGGCGGTTTTCGTCCTGCAGCCCCGCGCGCGCCCGGCGCACGGCGTTGGCCACGGCCTTGACCGCCTGATGCTGGCCGATCACGCGGCGGCCCAGCGCCTCTTCCATGCGCAAAAGCTTGTCACGCTCACCCTCCAGCATCTTGGTGGTGGGCACGCCGGTCCAGCGTTCGACGACCTGGGCGATCTGTTCGGGGCGCACGGCCTCGGCCACCATCTCGGCGCCCTCGCGGGCCTCGGCCTCGGCCAGCTGCCGCTCCAGCCCGGGGATGATGCCGTAGGACAGCTCGCCCGCTCGCGCCAGATTGCCCTCGCGCTTGGCCTGGTCCAGTTCGGCGCGCGCCCGGTCCAGCTGCTCCTTGACCTCGCGGGTGGAGGCGAGGCGGTCGCGCTCGGCCTGCCACTGCGCCGTCATCTCGGACGAGCGTTCCTGCAGGTCCGACAGCTCGCGCTCCAGCGTCTCCAGCCGGTCGCGCGACGGCGCGTCGTCCTCCTTCTTCAGCGCCTCGGCCTCGATCTGCTTTTGCAGGATCTCGCGGTCGAGCGCGTCCAGCTCCTCGGGTTTGCTGTCGACCTCCATGCGCAGGCGCGAGGCGGCTTCGTCCACCAGGTCGATGGCCTTGTCGGGCAGGAAGCGGTCGGTGATGTAGCGGTGCGACAGCGTCGCCGCCGCCACCAGCGCGCTGTCGGTGATCCGCACGCCGTGGTGCAACTCGTACTTCTCCTTGATGCCGCGCAGGATCGACACGGTGTCCTCCACCGTGGGTTCGGCGATGAACACCGGCTGGAAGCGACG
This sequence comes from Rhodobaculum claviforme, assembly GCF_016653255.1. Taxonomy (GTDB): domain Bacteria; phylum Pseudomonadota; class Alphaproteobacteria; order Rhodobacterales; family Rhodobacteraceae; genus Rhodobaculum; species Rhodobaculum claviforme. The sequence goes on along the minus strand of NZ_NHSD01000117.1, from coordinate 10,969 downwards.
GGCCAGCGCCGCGTCCTTCTCCACATGCTTGCGGTATTCATCGAGCGTCGTGGCGCCGATGCAGTGCAATTCGCCCCGCGCCAGCGCGGGCTTGATCAGGTTCGCGGCGTCCATCGCCCCTTCGGATTTGCCCGCGCCGACCAGCGTGTGCATCTCGTCGATGAACAGGATCACCTCGCCCGCCGCCGCCGTGACCTCGTTGAGGATGGATTTCAGGCGCTCCTCGAACTCACCGCGGTATTTGGCGCCGGCGATCAGCGCGCCCATGTCCAGCGCCATGAGCCGCTTGTTGCGCAAGGACTCCGGCACGTCGCCGTTGACGATGCGCAGGGCCAACCCTTCGGCAATCGCCGTCTTGCCCACGCCGGGGTCGCCGATCAGCACCGGGTTGTTCTTGGTACGGCGGCTCAGCACCTGCATGGCGCGGCGGATTTCCTCGTCGCGGCCGATGATGGGGTCGATCTTGCCCTCGCGGGCGGCCTCCGTCAGGTCGCGGGCGTATTTCTTCAGCGCCTCGTAACCCTCCTCGGCGGTGGCACTGTCGGCGGTGCGGCCCTTGCGGATGTCGTTGATCGCGGCGTTCAGCGCCTGCGCGGTGACCGCGCCCGCATCCAGCGCGTCCTTGGCGGGCGATTTCACCATCGCCAGCGCCATCAGGATGCGCTCCACGGGGACAAAGCTGTCGCCGGCCTTGGTCGCCAGCTTCTCGGCCTCGTCCAGCACGCGGCCGGTGGCGGGGTCCAGATAGACCTGCGCCCCCTCGCCCGACACCTTCGCCAGCTTGCCGAGGCCAAGCTCCACGGCCTGCGTCACCCGTTCGGGCGCGCCGCCCGCGCGCCGGATCAGGTTCGCGGCCATGCCCTGGTCGTCGTCCATCAGCGCCTTGAGCAGATGCTCCGGCGTCAGCCGCTGGTGGCTTTCACGCATCGCGATGGTCTGCGCGGCCTGCAGGAAGCCCCGCGCGCGTTCGGTGAACTTCTCGATGTTCATCACGTCGTCTCCTTGCACAAGCACCCGGGTGACGGGGTGCCCGCATCCGGCGGCACACCCACTTTCGGGCCTCAAGCGGGAAATGGGCAGCGCCGGGGTGTTGCGCAAGTGCCGCACACCCCGGCCCGTATTGACGCCGCCCCGCCGGGCTGCTCATGTCGCACCAACCATCCAGCAGGAGCGCCCATGCCCGGAAATCTCAGCTTCGCCGAGCTTCAGGATGCCGTCGCCAGCGGCGAGATCGACACCGTTCTGGTCGCAGGCATCGACATGCAGGGGCGGCTGATGGGCAAGCGTTTCCACGCCCAGCATTTCGTGGACCGCGCGTGGGAGGAAACCCACGCCTGCAACTATCTGCTGGCGACCGACCTGGAGATGTTCACGGTGCCCGGCTATGCCGCCGCCAGCTGGACCAGGGGGTACGGCGATTATGTGCTGAAGCCGGACCTGGCCACGCTGCGCCGCACGCCGTGGCTGGAGGGGACCGCGCTGGTGCTGTGCGACATCCTCGATCACCACACCCACCGCGAGGTGCCGCACAGCCCGCGCGCCATGCTCAAGGCCCAGGTCGCCCGGCTGGAGGCGATGGGCTACCGCGCGATGATGGCGACCGAGCTGGAGTTCTACCTGTTCGAGAAGAGCTACCAGGCCCTGCAGGCCGACGGCTACCGCCAGATGGCGACATTCTCGGCCTACAACGAGGATTACCACATCTTCCAGACCACCAAGGAAGAGGACGTGATGCGGGCCATCCGCAACGGCCTGGCGGGTGCGGGCGTGCCGGTGGAGAACACCAAGGGCGAGGCCGACGCGGGCCAGGGCGAGATCAACATCCGCTACGACGAGGCGCTGGAGACCGCCGACACCCATGTGCTGGTCAAGAACGCCTGCAAGGAGATCGCCTGGGCCAAGGGCCGGGGCCTGACGTTCCTGGCAAAGTGGAGCCATTCGCACGGCGGCTCATCCTCGCACGTCCACCAGTCGCTGTGGACGCTGGAGGGCAAGCCCGCGTTCTTCGACTCCAGCGCCCCGCACGGGATGTCGGCGCTGATGCGCTCGTGGATGGCAGGCCAGCTCGCCCATGCCGCCGACGTGACGTATTTCCTGGCGCCCTATGTGAACTCCTACAAGCGCTTCCAGGCGGGGACCTTCGCGCCCACCCGGATCTGCTGGTCGGTGGACAACCGCACCGCCGGCTTCCGGCTGTGCGGCGAGGACAGCCACGCCGTGCGCGTGGAGTGCCGCATCGGCGGGTCGGACCTGAACCCGTATCTGGCCGCCGCCGCCCTGATCGCGGCGGGCATCGACGGGATCGAACGCGGCCTTGCGCTGGAGGACGCCTTCACCGGCGACGCCTACGAGGCCGAGGTCCCCCGCATCCCCGCCACCCTGCGGGACGCCGCCGACCGGCTGGAGGGCTCGGGCCTGCTGCGCGCGGCGTTCGGCGACGCGGTGGTCGACCACTATGTCCGCGCCGCCCGCTGGGAGGTCGAGGAATACAACCGCGTCGTCACCGACTGGGAAATCGCCCGCGGATTCGAACGCGCCTGAGGGGCCACCATGACCACCACCCTGACCGCCACCCTGAAATGCATCTCGCCCATCGACGGCTCGGTCCACGCCGAACGCCCGGTGCTGTCGCACGCCGATGCCGCCGCCACCGTCGCCCGCGCCCGCCGCGCGCAAACCGCCTGGGCCGCCCGCCCGCTGGCCGAACGCGCTGCACTCGTGACGGACGGCATCGCGCGCCTCGGCGCCATGACCGACGCCATCGTACCGGAACTGGCGTGGATGATGGGCCGCCCCGTGCGTTACGGCGGCGAATTCGGCGGCGTGAACGAACGCGCCACCCACATGGCCGCCATCGCCGAGGCAGCCCTGGCCCCCGAGGTGGTGGAGGACAGCCCCGCCGCCCTGCGCCGCATCACCCGCGAACCCCATGGCGTGGTGCTGGTGATCGCGCCGTGGAACTATCCCTACCTGACGGCGGTCAACACGGTGGTCCCGGCGCTGATCGCGGGCAACGCGGTGGTGCTGAAACACGCCACCCAGACCCTGCTGGCCGGTGAACGGATGGCGCAGGCCTTCCACGCCGCGGGCGTGCCGCAGGATGTCTTCGCCAATGTCTTCCTCGACCACGCCACCACCACGCGGCTGATCGCGGACCGGGCGTTCGGCTTCGTGAACTTCACCGGATCGGTCGCCGGGGGCCGCGCGATCGAGCGTGCCGCCGCCGGCACCTTCACCGCGCTGGGGCTGGAGCTGGGCGGCAAGGACCCCGGCTATGTCGCCGAGGACGCCGATCTGGACGCCGCGGTGGCGGGGCTGATGGACGGCGCGATGTTCAACGCGGGCCAGTGCTGCTGCGGGATCGAGCGGATCTATGTCCACGCCCGCCACTACGACGCCTTTGTCGAACGCGCCGTCGGCTGGGCGCGCTCCGAGCTGCGCCTGGGCAACCCGCTGGACCTGGAGACCACCCTCGGCCCCATGGCCCAGCGCCGCCTCGCCGACGAGGTCCGCGCCCAGGTGGCCGAGGCGGTCGCCGACGGCGCGCACGCGCATCTGGCGGTCGCGGCGGCGGACGACGGGGGCTGTTACCTCTCGCCCCAGGTCCTGACCGGCGTCACCCACGACATGCGCCTGATGCAGCAGGAGAACTTCGGCCCCGTCGTCGGCATCATGAAGGTCGCCGACGACGCCGAGGCGGTGGCGCTGATGAACGACTCGCCCTACGGCCTGACCGCGAGCCTGTGGACCACCGACCTGGAGCGCGCGCTGCACATCGGCGCGGGGATCGAGACGGGGACGGTGTTCATGAACCGCGCCGATTACCTCGACCCCGCGCTGTGCTGGACGGGATGCAAGGACACCGGGCGCGGCGGCGCGCTGTCGGCCATCGGCTATCACATGCTCACGCGCCCGAAATCCTGGCACCTGCGCCGACCCTGACATCCAGCCCCACAAGGTACCCCATGACCACACCCGAAACGCCCCGCGCCAACTGGTCCTATCCCACCGCCATCCGCTTCGGCGCCGGGCGCGTGGCGGAAATCGCCGACGCCTGTGCCGCCGCGGGGATGACGCGGCCGCTGCTGGTCACCGACCGCGGTCTGGCCGGCCTGCCGATCACCGCGCGCATGCAGGATCTGATGGAGACCGCCGGTCTGGGCCGCGCGCTGTTCGCCGACGTCTCGCCCAACCCGGATTCGCAGGATCTGGAGGCCGGGGTCGCGGCGTTCCGCGCGGGCGGGCATGACGGGGTGATCGCCTTCGGCGGCGGCTCGGGGCTGGACCTGGCCAAGATGGTGGCCTTCATGTCCGGCCAGACCCGCCCGGTGTGGGATTTCGAGGATGTCGACGACTGGTGGACCCGCGCCGACCCCGCCGGCATCGCCCCCATCGTGGCCGTGCCCACCACCGCCGGCACCGGGTCCGAGGTCGGCCGCGCCAGCGTCATCACCAACCCCGAGACCCACACCAAGAAGGTCATCTTCCACCCCCGTGTGCTGCCATCGGTGGTCATCTGCGACCCCGAGCTGACCGTGGGCATGCCCCCCGCGATCACCGCGGGCACCGGCATGGACGCCTTCGCCCACTGTCTGGAGGCGTATTGCGCGCCCTCCTTCCACCCGATGTCGGCGGGCATCGCGCTGGAGGGGATGCGGCTGGTCAAGGAATACCTGCCGCGCGCCTTCGCCGATGGCCGCGATCTGGAGGCGCGCGCGCAGATGATGGCCGCAGCCGCCATGGGCGCTGTGGCGTTCCAGAAGGGCCTCGGCGCCATCCACGCCATCAGCCACCCGGTGGGCGCGATCTACGGCACCCACCACGGCACCACCAACGCCGCCGCCATGGCCGCCGTGCTGCGCTTCAACCGCCCCGCGATCGAGGACCGGATCGAGCGCGCTGCAGCCTATCTGGGCGTGGCGGGCGGCTTCGACGGATTCGCGGCCTTCGTCGCGGACCTCAACACCCGCCTCGGCATGCCGTCGGGCCTCGGCGCGCTGGGGGTGGAGGCCGCCCGCATCCCCGAACTGGCCACCATGGCCCTGCGCGACCCCACCGCCGGCGGCAACCCCATCCCCCTGACCCAGGCCACCGCCGAAGCGCTGATCGCCGACGCGATGTGAGGACCTCAGGCGGCCGGGTCACCCCGATCGGCGGCCGTGGGCACGACCAGCGCCCCGGCCGCCACCAGCGCGGGAAAGAACAGCCAGGAGTTCAGCCACGCATCCGCCATGGCCGCCAGCGCGATCAGCGCCAGCGGAACCGCCGCCGCCTGCGCGCGCCAGACCCTCCGGCGCCGCCAGTCCCGCAGCCGCGCCAGCGCGGGCGCAACCAGCGCCAGAAGTGCCATCCCCGCCGCCACCAGCCCATACTGCCCCGCCGCGAGCAACCACAGCCCCCACGGCCGCGTCCCGCTGCCGTGCGACCAGTCCCACCGCCCGGCCCCGAACCACGGCGCCTCCAGGATCAGGTCGAGGGTTCGGACATCCTGACCGATCCGCCACGCGACCGTCCCGAGTCCTGCCTCACGGGCGGCAACCAGAAACTGTCGCCCTGCCTCGGTCCCACGTATGATCTGGCGGATCGGCACAACCCCACTGACGTGGAGACCGGCGATGACAAGCGCACCTCCTGTGACGGCGACGAACACTCCCCACCCAAGCCGGAACCGCCAAAGCACCAGAAGCACCAGGCAGAGCGCCATCAGCAAAATTGCCCCGCGCCCCTGCGCCGCCAGCGCCATCACTGCAACGACCGCGCCAAGGATCGGCCACACCGCGCGACCGCCGGCCCTCGCCTCGACCCATCCGACCCAGACGGCAGCCACCGCACACAGCGCGATCCACAGCGCATACTGGTTGCCGTCCTCGAAAAAGCCCAGCGGGCGGCTTCCGAATGGCCGCCCATGGCCGACCGTCTGAAACGGATGGTCGTCGAACAGATAGGAATAGAGCCATGGCGCCTGCGCACCCTCCAGCACTGCGAAAGGCAGACACCCTAGCCCCGCCAGCGCAAGTCCCTTGAGAAACGTCAGCCGCCCGTCCGAGTCAGCGAACCAGACCCGCCCCAGCATCCACGGCGCGCCCCAGGTGCCCGCCAGATACGCCACCGCCACCAGCGCGGCGGGGTCGGGCTCCGCCACTGTCAGCGCGCTGGCGGCGGGCCACAGGCACCACAGAACCACGGGCAGGTCGAACGGCGACGGCCGCCAGGCCAGCAACCGCGGCCCGTCGCGGACCAGCGCCCAACCCAGCGCCACCACCGGTGCCACCCAGCCCTTGGTCAGCAGCATCTCGGACGGCACCGCCACCCCGGTGATCCACCATGGGAACGTCGCCTCGGCCACGCTGTCGGGATAGACCCCCACCGGCAGCAGCAGCCACCCGCCCAGAAACACCAGCAGTATCGCCACCCGTACCGGCAGGACCGCAACCGCCACGCCCCCCAGCGCGGCGAACCCCAGATAGCTGACCTCCACCACCGTCATGCCCGCTCCTCTGGCGCCCCCAGCGCATCTGCTTCATCATACCGCCGGGCGGTTCGGCAATGGGGTTGTGCACGGAACCTCAGACGCTGTCCGGCGGAACCGTTGCGAAGCGGGTCGCCAGGAAGTCGACGAACGCCGTGGATTTGGGCTGCGGGAACCGGCCCGGGGGGGTGAGGGCGTGGATGGCGAGGTCTTCGCGGGGGAGGTCGGAGAGGACCTCGCGCAGGCGGCCGTTGCGCAGGGCGGGGCCGCACAGGAACCCCGGCAGGCGGGCGATGCCGAACCCCGCCACCGCGAGGTCCAGAAGCGCCGCGCCATCGTTGATCGTCACCCGCCCGGTGCCCCGGATCTGGCGCCGCTCGCCGGTGGGCATGGCGATGCGCCAGACATGGTCCGAGGGTTGGCTGGACGCGTGCAGCAGACGGTGCCCGGTCAGGTCCTCGATCCGCATGGGCCAGCCGTGGGCCTGCAGGTAGCCCGGCGCCGCCACCAGACGCAGGGCGGTACGCGCGATGCGCCGCACGCGCAGGCTGGAATCCTCCAGCGGGCCGACCCGGATCGCGACGTCGAAACCCTCCGAGATCATCTCCACGGGGCCGTCGCCGAGGACCACATCCAACGTGACCTCGGGATAGGCGCGCAGGAACTCGGCCAGCAGCGGCGCCAGGCAGGCCGCGCCGAAATCCGCCGCCACCGCGACGCGCAACACCCCCGAGGGCGCCTTCTGCATGGCCGAAACCAGCGCGTCGGCCTCGCCGGCCTGGGTGATGACCCGGCGGGCGCGGTCGTAATAGATCAGGCCGATCTCGGTCGGGCTGACGCGCCGCGTGGTGCGGTTGAGCAGCCGCGCGCCCAGCCGTGCCTCCAGCGCCGAGACATGCTTGGACACCGCCGATTTGGAGATCCCGAGCTTGCGCGCCGCGTCGGTGAAGCCGCCCTGGTCTACCACGGTGGCAAAGGCCTCCATCTCGGTCAACCGATCCATCCCGTCCCCGCGCGCTGTCCGCCGGCTTCGTCCGGCATGCGGCCAGAAAGCCGCCGAAATGGGGCAGAATTGCGGTAAAGACAGGACAATACCGGGGTTTTGCCCCTATCGTTGCGACCGGGGAAACCCCGCCGTCAGTCGCGCAGCAGCGCCCGCAGGTCAGTCGCAGGCTCCGCCAGCGCCGCAGGGTCCGGGCTGCGCCCGGCCTCGATCAGCCGCTTGCCCACCATGTAGGCACGCGCATCGTTCATTGCATCGACCGAGATAAGCCGACCCTGCGCGAAATACCAATGGCTGCGCCCGTCGCCCGCGTCACGCACCACGATACTGTCCGCGCCCTGGCCAAGGCCCGCGATCTGCAACTTTGCGTCGTACTGGTCCGACCAGAACCACGGCTGGGGCACATAGGGCACGGCGGCACCGAGGATGTTTGCGGCCACCGCCTCGGCCTGGTCGATGGCGTTCTGCACGCTTTCCAGACGCAGCCGTCCATCGCCATGGGGAAACAGCGCGCAATCCCCCGCCGCCCAGATATCGGGGTCCGAGGTGCGGCCCAGCGTATCCACCACGATGCCGTCGGCGACCTCCAGCCCGGCGGCCTCGGCCAGGGCTGTGCGTGGGGTCACGCCGATCCCCACCACCGCGAGGTCGCAGGGGATGTGCGCGCCCGCCACATCGGCGCCGGTGACGTGATCGGTGCCGGTCAGGCGTGCCACCGCCGTGCCTTCCAGGATCCTGACGCCGTGGGCGGTGTGCAGCGTGCGGAACCAGTCCGAGGTCTGCGCGCAGGCGACGCGGACCAGGATGCGGGGCGCGGCCTCCAGCAGCGTGACATCGAGGCCCCGGGTGGCCGCGACGGCGGCGGCCTCCAGCCCGATGTAGCCCCCCCCCACCACCAGCAGCCGCCGTCCCGCCACGAACGCCCCGGCCATGGCGTCGACGTCGGCCAGATCGCGCATCACATGCACACCCGCCAGCGCCCCGCCCCGGTCGGCAGGCAGCCTGCGCGGCGCCGCACCGGTGGCCAGGATCAGCCGGTCCCAGTGCAGCGTCTCCCCCCCGCCCGCGCCGTCGGTACACACCGTCAGTGTCCGTGCAGCCCGGTCGATGGTCCGCACCGCGGCGCCCGTGCGCAGGGTGATGTCCTGGTCGGCATAGAACGCGGCGGGGCGCAGGAACAGCCGTTCGCGGGTCATCTCGCCCGTCAGGTACTTCTTGGACAGCGGCGGGCGCTGATAGGGCGGCGCGGGTTCCGCGCCCAGCAGCGTCAGCGCACCGTCAAAGCCCAGCGCGCGCAGCCGCGCGACCACCGCCGCACCGGCCTGCCCCGCGCCCACCACCACGATGTGTTCCTGCGCCATGACCCCTCCGTTGCGCCGCGTACGGGCCCGGCCGCTGGCCGACCCGCCGGGGGCGGTGTATATCTCCGGCGGCACGCGTCAACATACCATGCCAACGACCAACACAAGGGAACCGCAGATGTCCATTACCGAAGGGGCGACCCTGCCCGATGCCAGCTTCACCGTGATCGGCGATGACGGCCCCGCCACCGTGGCCCTGTCCGACAAGGTCAAGGGCCGCAAGGTGGTGATCTTTGCCGTACCCGGCGCCTTCACGCCCACCTGCCATTCGGCGCATGTGCCCAGCTTCATCCGCACCGGCGATGCCTTCGCCGCCAAGGGCGTGGACGAGATCCTGTGCGTCTCGGTCAACGATCCGTTCGTGATGAAGGCCTGGGGCGAGGCGACCGGCGCCACCAATGCCGGCATCACCATGCTGTCCGACGCCGGCGCGGAGTTCACCCGCGCCATCGGGATGACCTTCGACGCGCCGCCCGTGGGCCTTTTGTCGCGCTCGCGGCGTTATGCCATGCTGGTGGAGGACGGCACCGTCACCGCCCTCAACGTCGAGGAAGGTCCGGGCAGCTGCGAGGTCTCGGCCGGCGAGGCGCTGCTGACACGCGCCTGACACATGTCGCGCATCGACACGGCACGCCCGCGACCGCGTGCCGTGTCACCCCTGCCGGTTTCACCCCTGCCCGTGTCATCCCCCGCGTCATCCCCCGTGTCACCCCCTTGTGAAACGGAGGCAAACACCCGAAATACAGACGCTTGCGCAGATGCGTCGCCCCCTGCACAGCGGGCGGGGCGCTTTTTCTTTGTTTGCGCCGCCGCTGGCCGCATATTCCGTCGGGCAGCCTGAGCTGGAGGAGAGCGCCGCCCATGGCCTGGTGGAAGCAAGTTGTGGCGTCGGCCGTCGTGGCGCTGGCAGCCCTGATCGCGTGGATCGCCTGGATGCCCGAGGCGCGCCCGATGCTGGAGCGCGTGGGCGTCTGGCCGGTTCTGGAGGCCACGGGCACGCTGGATGCGCTGGCCGCCATCGGGATCACCCCGGCCGAGGCGCCGCAGGCCGCGGGCGGCCCCGGCGGCCCGCCCGGAATGGCCGGTGGCCCCACCCCCGTCATCGCCGCCGAGGTGATCGCGACGCAGCGCACCGCCACGGTGTCGGCCATCGGCACAGGACAGGCCCTGCGGTCGGTCGCGGTCACCCCCGAGGCCCCCGGTCGGCTGGTGGAGGTGCGGGTGCGCCCGGGCGATCGCGTGACCGCCGGGGACCTGCTGGCGCGGCTGGATGCAGAGGCCGAGCGCATCGCGCTGGACCGCGCCGAGCTGATGCTGGAGGACGCCCGCGACACCGCCGTCCGCCTGCGGAGCCTGCGCGGCGTGGGCGCGAGTGACGTGCAGATCCGCGACGCCGAACGCGCCGTGCGCGGCGCCGAACTGTCGCTGGCCCAGGCCGCGCTGGACCTGCGGCGGCGCGACATCGTCGCCCCCATCGATGGCATCGTCGGCTTCGTGCCCGCCGAGGTCGGCAACCAGGTCACCACCGCCTCCGAGATCACCCGCATTGACGACCGCTCGGTGCTGCTGGTGTCGTTCCTCGTGCCCGAGCGGCATGTGCGCGACCTCGCCCCCGGCACGGCCATCGTGGCGCAGCCGCTGGGCAGCTTCGGCACCGACCTCGACGGTCAGATCCGCAACATCGACAGCCGCGTGCAGGTCGCCAGCCGCAGCCTGACGGTGGAGGCCGAGATCGCAAACCCCGACGACGCCCTCCGCGCGGGAATGGCCTTCGCGATCTCGGTCACCCTGCCGGGCGAGATGCTGCCGGCGGTGGACCCGCTGGCGATCCAGTGGGGCCGCGAAGGGGCCTTTGTCTGGGCCGTGCGCGACGAAACCTCGGTGCGGGTGCCGGTGCGGATCGTCCAGCGCACCAGCAACAGCGTGCTGGTGCAGGCCGACCTCGAGACCGGCGATCTGGTGGTCCGCGAGGGCGTGCAGAGCCTGCGCGATGGCGGCCCCGTGGCCGTGCGCGACACCGTGCGCCCGGACGAGGTCGACGAGGGCGCAGCCGCGGGCGCACCGCTGGCCACCGTGACCACATCCGAAGGCTGACGCCATGCCCGACACCCGCCCCCCCGATGGCACGACCCCCGG